>JBBISD010000004.1:0-59962 GCA_037441485.1 Burkholderiales bacterium | reverse complement strand
CTGTTAATCCGCAGGTCCCTGGTTCGAGTCCAGGTCGAGGAGCCACGACATTCAGGGCCCGGCAGATGCCGGGCCCTTTGCATTGGCGCCCTCGCTGATGGTGGCAACCGGCCGTCACCGCCGGCCCGGGGCCGGCATGCGCGGGGGATTGCCGCGCGGGAGCGCCGCGGGTAGCGTGACCATCCCACGCTGCGCGCTCGCACCGGGCGCGGCGCCGCACTCTCCTACAGCAGGAAGGATCGCCATGAGAAACCCCGTCAACTGGTTCGAGATCTACGTTCAGGATATCAACCGCGCGAAGGCCTTCTATTCGGCGGTCTTCAATGTGGAGTTCGCCCGCATCGGCGACGGCCAGATCGACATGTGGGGTTTCCCGATGAGCATGGACGGCGGCGGTGCCTCGGGCTCGCTGGTGCGCATTCCGGGAATTGCCTCCGGGGGCAACAGCACCCTCGTGTACTTCAACTGCGCCGACTGCGCGGTCGAAGCCGGCCGCGTCGGCAACGCCGGCGGCAAGGTGCACAAGCCCAAGATGTCGATCGGGCCCTATGGGCATATTGCCCTTGTGATCGATACCGAGGGCAACATGATCGGCCTGCATTCGATGCAATAGGCGAGAAGGCCGCCCTGCCGGCGCTGCCCGCCTCCCGTCGTGGTGGGCGCCGGCCGTCAGCGCGCGTTTCCCGCCCGTGCGACCATGTCGCATGGCCCGGCGCCTGCCTGCGCCCGACCTGCGACCATGACCGCCCCAACCTCCTCGACGTCCCCGGTACTGCCGGCCTTGGCTGCCGGCGCACGGCGGTGGTTCCCCGGCGTGGCGGTATTGCGCTCGTACCAGCGCGCGTGGCTCGCGAAGGATCTGCTGGCGGGTATCGCCCTGACGGCCGTCCTGGCGCCGACCGGGATGGGCTACGCGGCGGCAGCCGGCTTGCCGGTGATCTGCGGCCTGTACGCCACGATCCTGCCGCTGCTGGTCTACGCGCTGCTCGGACCCAGCCGCATCCTCGTGCTGGGCCCGGACTCGGCGCTGGCCGGCCTGATCGCCGCCACCGTCCTGCCGCTGGCCGGCGGCAACACACCCCACGCGGTCGCGCTGGCTGGCATGCTGGCACTGCTGTCCGGCGCGATAGGCGTCCTCGGTGGACTGGCCCGGGTGGGCGTCATCGCCAACCTGCTATCCATGCCGATCCGCTTCGGCTACCTCAACGGCATCGCGCTCACCGTGCTCGTCGGCCAGTTGCCGGCGCTGCTCGGCCTGCCGTCGTCGGGCGGGTCGCTGGTGGAGGAAGCGCAGGCGCTGGTGCGCGAAATCGCCCGTGCCCGGGTGCCGCCGGCCGCCGGCGCGATCGGCGCCGGCTGCCTGCTTGCCATCGTCGCCCTGCGCCGCTGGAAGCCAGGCCTGCCCGCGGTGCTGGTCGCGGTCGCGGCCGCCACGGGGCTCAGTGCAGGCTTCGACCTGGCGGGCCAGGCCGGGGTGCCCGTGGTGGGCGACCTGCCCGAAGGCCTGCCGCAATGGCGCTTTCCGCGCGCCACGATCGAGGAAACCCTGGCGCTGCTGCCGGGTGCGCTGGCGATCGCCATGGTGTCGCTGGCCGACATCACGGTGCTCTCGCGCACCTTTGCCAAGCGCAGCGGCCAGGCGGTCGACAGCAGCCAGGAATTCATTGCGCTCGGGGTGGCCAATATCGCCGCGGGCGTGTTCCAGGGGTTTTGCGTCTCCGGCAGCGCGTCGCGCACGCCGGTCGCCGAGGCTGCCGGCGCACGCACGCAGCTTACCGGCCTGGTCGGGGCAGGCTGCATTGCACTGCTGCTGGTGGCCGCACCGCATCTGCTGAGCGCCATCCCGCGGGCGGCACTGGCGGCCGCGGTGATCACCGCCTGCCTCGCATTGGCCGATTTCGCCGGCACCCTGCGGCTGTGGCGCCTGCGGCGCAGCGAGTTTGCGATATCGCTGGTCTGCATGTTCGGGGTAGCGTTGCTGGGCGTGATTCCCGGCATTTTCGCCGCCGTGGGCATCGCGCTCGCGAGCTTCGTCTGGCGTTCGTGGCGCCCGTACGACGCTCTGCTCGGGCACGTGCCGGGCGTGCCCGGTTTCCACGATATCTCGCGCCATCCGGACGCAGACGTCATTCCCGGCCTGGTGCTGTTCCGATGGGACGCGCCGCTGTTCTTCGCCAATGCCGAGACCTTCCGCGAACACCTGCTGCGCGCCGTCGCCCAGTCGCCGGGCACGACGCGCTGGGTGGTGGTGGCCGCCGAACCGGTGACTGACATCGACATCACGGCTGCCGACATGCTCGCCGAGCTCGACCGCGACCTGCATGCGCGCGACATGGACCTGGTGTTTGCCGAGATGAAAGGGCCGGTCAAGGATCAGCTCAAGCGCTACGGCCTGTTTGCCACGTTCGGCCACGAAAACTTCCATCCGACCATCGAACAGGCTGTCGACCGGTTCCGGGCGGCGTACGGCACGGACACCGGAGCGCGCTGACGCGGCCCGGCCCCGGCGCCAGCAGCGGGCGGGCGGCCCGCCGGCCGCGAGTGCGAAAATGCGCGTTTGCCGAATCCCGAGGTCGCCGATGCGCCAGTCCCTTGCCAACCTGCTGCCCGCCGGCGCGCTGCTGTGCGGCCTGCTGCTGCCCCCGGACGCCGGTGCCGAGGCGTGCACGGCGATCCGCCACGAGATCCTGCAGGTCGACGCCGGCCGCGACGAATGGACCAGCGCGCACACGCGCATCAGGCCCAACGATGTCATCCTGGTCTACGCCGGCGGCGCGGTGCAGATCGCCGGCGACCAGCCCGCCGCCGTGACGCCCAAGGGCCGGTCCGATGGCATCGGCGGCCTGGAAATGCGGGTGGGCAGCGGAACCATCGTGCCCACCGGCAGCCGCTGGTTCGGCTCGTTCCGCGACTACGGCACGCTCAAGTTCCGCGTCCTGGCCGGCGCCCGCGCCGCGCTCACGGGCCGGTACAAGGTCAACCTGGTGGTGATCCCGGCCGGCGTGTTCCCGGACCCGGTCGTGTTCGACGATGCCGCGCGGTGATGCCGCCGGGCCGCGAATTCGACCGCAAGCTTCGGAGTGTCTTCGCGCGCGGCGGCCGCTAGCCTGAGGTCCATCGTGGTTACCCGAAAGAAGCCTTCCATGTCGATTACCCCCGGCAATGCGCAACCGTCCGGCCAGGGCCCGATCGAGGCCGATCCGCGCTGGGCGGCTGTGCTGGCGCGCGATCCCGATGCCGACGCAGCGTTCGTGTACGCGGTGAAGACCACCGGGGTGTACTGCCGCCCCAGCAGTCCGACCCGCCTGCCGCGGCCGCAGAACGTCGAGTTCTTTGCCGATGCGGCGGCCGCCGAGGCCGCCGGTTACCGCCCCAGCCGGCGCCCGGCGCTGGCGGCCGGTGAACGGGCGGCCCGGAATGCGGCCATTGCCGCCCGGGCCTGCCGCACCATCGCCGCGGCGGAGGAATTTCCCCGCCTGCGGGCGCTGGCACGCGATGCCGGCCTCAGCCCCTACCATTTTCACCGCATCTTCAAGGCCGTCACGGGCCTGACGCCGCGTGCCTACGCCGCCGCGGAGCGCGCGCGCCGGATGCGCGCCGCCCTGCCCGCGAGCCGCTCCGTCACCGATGCCCTGTACGCGGCCGGCTACCAGTCCAACAGCCGCTTCTACGCCCAGGCCGACCACGCGCTGGGCATGTCGCCGCGACGCTTTCGCCGCGGCGGCGAGGCCACCGACATCTATTTCGCCGTTGCCCAGTGTTCGCTCGGCGCCATGCTGGTGGCGCAAAGCGCCAAGGGGGTCTGCGCGATCCTGCTGGGCGATACGCCCGAGGCCCTGGTGCACGACCTGCAGGAGCGCTTTGCGCAGGCCAACCTGATCGGTGCCGATGCGCGGTTCGAGCAGCAGGTTGCGCAGGTGGTGGGGTTCATCGAAGCGCCGCAGCGGAGCCTGGGCCTGCCGCTGGACGTGCGCGGCACGGCCTTCCAGTTGCGGGTCTGGCAGGCGCTGCGCGCCATACCGGCGGGCACGACGCTGAGCTATGCGGAACTGGCGCAGCGCATCGGCGCCCCCACCGCCGCGCGCGCGGTGGCCCGTGCCTGCGCGGCCAACCACCTTGCGGTGGCCATCCCGTGCCACCGCGTGGTGCGCACCGACGGAGCGCTGTCCGGCTACCGCTGGGGCATCGAGCGCAAGCGCGAACTGCTGCGCCGCGAAGCCGGCGCGGCGGAGCCGGCGCCGGATCAGTTTGTCGAATAGATATCGCGCCGCGTTAGCGGCAGCGATGGCGGCGTCGCCCCGCGGCGCGACGCCAGTATCTGGTGGATGCCGGTAGCGCCGTCCTCGAACTCGAGCACGCAGGCTGACATGTACAGGCGCCAGATGCGGTAGCGCTCCTCGCCGACCAGCGCCAGCGCCTGCTCGCGGGCGTCCTCCAGGCGGCGTACCCAATGGCGCAGGGTCAGGGCGTAGTGCGGCCGCAAGCCCTCGACGTCGTGGATCTCGAAGTGCGCGCGTTCCATCACGCCGACGATGTTGCCGATGCAGTCGAGTTCGCCGTCCGGGAAAACATAGCGGTTGATGAATTCGGTGTCGGTCGAACGCGGGTTCCAGCCCTCCTCGTCGTGCGTGATGCCGTGATTCAGGAAGAGCCCGCCCGGCTTGAGAACCCGGTGCACGGTCGCGTTGTACACGGGAAGGTTGGCCAGGCCAACGTGCTCGAACATGCCCACGCTGGCCACCTTTTCGTATACGGCCTCTCCTGGCAGGTCGCGGTAGTCGCGCAGCTCCACGGTGACCTGGCCCTCCAGTCCCTCGCGGCGGATGCGCTCCTGCGCAAAGGCAAGCTGCCGCTCGCTCAGCGTGATGCCGTGCGCGCGCACGCCGTAGTGGCGCGCCGCCCAGCACACCAGTGCGCCCCAGCCGCAGCCGATGTCCAGGAAGCGCTCGCCCGCCGCCAGGCGCAGCTTGCGACAGATGAGATCGAGCTTGCCGCATTGCGCCTGCTCCAGGCTCATTGCGGGATCTTCGAAATACGCGCAGGAATAGACCATCTGCGGGTCGAGCCACAGCGCGTAGAACTCGTTGGAGACGTCGTAGTGATAGGCGATGGCTTCGCGGTCGCTGGTGCGCGAATGCCGGTAGGCGAAGTCGCGGGCCGCCGCGGCGGCGCGGCCGGGCGCCCCCTTGCGCAGCGACAGCCGCAGCGCGTCGAACACCAGGCGCATCCGGTCCCTGAACGTCGGCCGGAACCCCATGAAATAGTTCTTCAGCCGCAGCGCGGCGTACAGGTCGCCTTCGAAATCGACGCGACCGTGAAAGTAGGCGTCCGCCAGCGGCAGCGCATTGCCCTGGAGCACCAGCTGGCGCAGCACCCGCGGATCGCGGAACGCGATCGTGAAGGCCGGTGCGCCCTTGCCGATGCGCTGCGGCGGACTGTCACCGACGCGGTATTCGAGCGCCCCCGGAAAGCCCGCCAGCAGGCGGCGTAGGATGCGCGATGCGGTATCGAGGGGATCGGACGGCAACAGCCCTGCCGGCGAAAGCTTCGGTGATCCGCCCGGATGGATCTGCGTATTCGATTGCACGGGTTCCACTCCTAGCCCGCGGCACGCCACGCGGGATATGGATAAACACTGCTTCGAATGCAGCGCGCGGCGCCGCCCCGACCTTTGCTGCGGCGCCATGATCACGATACACCGCCGCGGCGCAATGGACTTCATGCACCCCGAAATCAGGGGACGGGATATTCCCCAGCCGCAGGGGTGTTCAGCGGCGCCGGATCAGGGTGCTCTTGCCGAACAGGGACTCGATCAGCTCCACCGCGACGCGGGCGGTCTGGTTGCGGATGTCGAGGGCGGGATTGAGCTCCATGATGTCCACCGAGGCCAGGCACTGGGTATCGGCCACCATCTCCATGCACAACTGCGCCTCGCGGTAGGTGGGTCCGCCGCGCACCGCGGTGGCCACGCCCGGCGCCGATTCCGGGTCGAGGAAGTCCACGTCGAAGCTGACGTGCACGTGGGTGTCGCGGTCGATGCCGTCAAGCACGAAGTCCATGCTGCGACGCATGCCCATCTCGTCGACGCCGCGCATGTCGATCACCCGCAGTCCCATGTCGCGCACCAGGCGGCGCTCGCCGTCGTCGACGCTGCGGATGCCGATCTGGCGCATGGCATCGGTCGCCAGCGCCGGCACGGCGCCGCTCATGCCGGTGAGCGGCGCCGGCCCCTGGCCGCAAAGGCAGGCGACCGGCATGCCGTGCAGGTTGCCGCTGGGCGTGAGTTCGCGGGTGTTGACGTCGGTATGGGCGTCGAACCACAGCACCCGCAGCTTGCGGCCCGTGGCGCGGCAATGGCGGGCGGCGGCACTGACCGAGCCGATCGCCAGGCAATGGTCGCCGCCGAGCAGCAGCGGAATGCGTCCCTGCTGCATTTCTTCAAACACCGAGTCGTGCACCGCCTGGTTCCAGGCGACGACTTCGGCCAGGTGCCGGTAGCCGCCGACGGCCGGCAACTGCGGATTGCGCGGTCCCTGCAGGTTGCCCCGATCGGCGACGTCCAGTCCGCGCGCGCGCAGCGCCGCATCGATGCCGGCAACGCGCAGCGCCTCCGGGCCCATCGAGGCGCCGCGGTCGCTGGCGCCCACGTCGGTGGGCGCGCCGATGAGACTCACGCCGCGCACGCCAGCTTCAGGCTTGGCCATGATTCGCTTCCACGTCTGTCGGGTGCCGGATTGTGCTCCCAAACCGCCGCCGCACGGAAGCGCGCGGCCCGTCCGCGGCGCCGGCCCGGCGCGTGGGAAAATGCGCCGCCGCCGTCGCGTGCCCGCCGGGCACGGGCGCCCTTGCCCGCAGGATATTCATGGCCGTAGAACGCCTTGCCGTCGATCTGGCCCGCTGCACCCAGCTGCTCGGCCACGGGCCGGTAACCCTCGTCACCAGCGTCCACGAGGAGCGGACCAATGTGATGGCCGCTGCCTGGGCGATGCCGCTGGACTTCGTGCCGCCCAAGGTCATCGTCATCATCGATGCCCGCACGCTGACACGCCGGCTGGTCGATGGTTCGGGGGAATTCGGCCTGCAACTGCCGACCCGTGCCATCGCCGCCCAGACGCTGGCGGCCGGGTCGCATTCGGGCGTCGACGGCGACAAGTTCGCGCGCTACGGCATCGAGACCTTCGCGGCACGGCAGATCGCCGCGCCGATGATCGAGGGCTGCGCCGCCTGGCTCGAATGCCGCGTGCTACCCGACGCCAGCCAGCGCCTGGACATCATCATCGGCGAGGTGGTGGCGGCCTACGCGGACGCGGCGCTGTACTCGGACAACCGCTGGCACTTCGGCGACGATCCGATGCACCGCACGCTGCACTACGTGGCCGGCGGCTATTTCTTCGCCACCGGCGAGGGCTTCCAGGCACCGGTCATTGGCTGACCAGGCGTTCGATGCGCCGGTCCGGAATGAACCAGACGCACGCCACGACGACATACAGCGCCACCGCGATCCACGGGCTCCACAGCGCCGTGGCGATCGCGGCGACATAGCACGCCACCGAGAACTTGCCCTTGTGGTCGCGGCCGACCGCCCGTGCCAGCGGGGAGTCGTGGCCGTGCAGGCGGATCACCGCCGACTGCAGCAGCGTGAAGGCGATCGCCGACATCAGCAGGATGACGCCGTAGACGAGCGTCGGACCGCCGGCGAAGGCGTGTTCGGCCATCCAGGCCGTCGTGAACGGCACCAGCGACAGCCAGAACAGCAGGTGCAGGTTGGCCCACAGGATGGCGCCGTTCACCTTAACCACGGTGTGCAGCATGTGATGGTGGTTGTTCCAGTAGATCGCCACGTACACGAAGCTCAGCACATAGCTGAAGAAGGTCGGCACGAGCTCGGTCAGGCTCGCCAGGTCGGCGTCGTGCGGCACCTTGAACTCGAGCACGATCACCGTGATGATGACGGCGATGACGCCGTCGCTGAACGCTTCCAGGCGGGACTTTCCCATGCGCGACTAAGTGGTGGTGAGGGCCGCGCCAGTCTAGCTGATGGGCGTGCGGCTGCGCCCGGGCCCGGCGGCCGACCCCATAGAATCGGGCCTTGACCAGGCTTGACCGGACGGTGCCGTGCGCGACCAGGAATTCCAGCTGCGGATCTACGACGACCCCGGCGCGATCGACCGCGCCGCCTGGGATGCGCTCGTCGCCGCCGACCCCGAGGCCAATCCCTTCCTGCAGCACGCCTTCCTGGCCGCGCTGCAGTCCAGCGGCGCGGCCACCGCAGAGACCGGCTGGCTGGCGCATTTCCTGACGCTCTGGCGATGCGGCCGCCTGCAGGCGGCCGTGCCACTGTACGTCAAGGCGCACTCCTACGGCGAATATGTGTTCGACTGGGCCTGGGCCGATACGCTCGAGCGTACCGGCGAACGCTACTACCCGAAGTGGCTGGTGGCCGTGCCGTTCACGCCGGTGGCCGGCTCCCGGATCCTGGCCGCCGACGCGGCCGCGCGCGACGCCGCCATCGCCGCGCTGCTGCGCATCGCCGCGCAGGAACCGCTGTCGTCCCTGCACGTGCTGTTTGCCCCGCCGGGGCAGATCGACGCGCTGGTCGGGGCAGGTATGCTCCGGCGTAGCACCGTGCAGTTTCACTGGCGCAACCAGGGCTACGGCGGCTTCGACGACTTCCTGGCGGCGCTCACCCAGCCCAAGCGCAAGAAGATCCGGGCCGAGCGCCGCAAGGTGACCGATGCAGGCGTGCAACTGGCGCGCCGCACCGGCCGCGGCATCACCGAGGCCGACTGGCGCTTTTTCGTGCGTTGCTACGACAGTACCTATGCCCAGCATGGCGGAGCGCCCTATCTCAACCTGGATTTTTTCCTTACCATCGCGCAGTCCATGCCCGAGGCGCTGCTGTTCGTCGAGGCCCGCCGCGACGGGCGGCCGATCGCCAGCGCGCTGGGTGTGGTCGATGCGGCCCGCTCGGTGCTCTACGGGCGCTACTGGGGCGCGGTGGAGCACGTGCCCTGCCTGCATTTCGAATGCTGTTACTACCAGATGATCGATTTTGCGATTGAACAGGGTCTGCAGACCTTCGAAGGCGGCGCGCAGGGCGCGCACAAGCTGGCCCGGGGGCTCGACCCGGTGCAGACGCAGTCGGCCCACTGGCTGCGCGACCCGGGGCTGCGCGCAGCGGTACGCCGCTTCCTGGTGCGCGAGCGCGACGCCATCGCCGGGTCGCTCGACGAACTCAACGAGCATCGGGCGCTGCGCGCCGGCCCGGCGCTCGAACCCGCACCACCGGAGCCCGCGTAGATGTGGAAGGCAATCCTGGCAGTGGCCATCGGTTCGGCCGTCGGCGGACTGCTGCGCTATGGATTCAGCGCCCAGCTCAATGCCGCCTTTCCGAGCCTGCCGCCCGGCACGCTGGTCTCCAATCTCGTCGGCGGCTATATCGTCGGCGTCGCCGCGGCCTACTTTGCCGCGGCACCGGGCCTGGCACCCGAATGGCGGCTTTTGCTGATCACCGGTTTTTGCGGCGGCCTGACGACGTTCTCCAGTTTCTCGCTCGAAGTGGTGCTGCTGATGGAGCAGCAGCGCTACGGCCCCGCTCTGCTGGAAATCGCCACCCACCTGGGCGGCTCGCTGCTGATGACCGCGCTGGGCATCGCCAGCTTCCAGTGGCTGCGGCCCGCCTGAGCCCGCCCGGCGCAGGCTAGCCGTCACCGTCGTTTCCCGAGGATAATTCCTTGCGCATCGCTGTCGTCGGCGCCGGTATCTCCGGACTGGCCGCCTCCCTGCTGCTGCAGCGGCGCGGACATGCCGTCACGCTGTTCGAAGCCAATGACTACCTGGGCGGGCACAGCTGCACCGTCGACGTCACGCTGGACGGCGTCACCGCGCCGGTCGACACGGGCTTCCTCGTGTTCAACGACCGCACCTATCCGGGCCTTATCGCGCTGTTCGACGAGCTGGCCGTTGCCAGCACCGCCAGCGAGATGTCCTTTTCGGTGCGCGTCGATGCCCGCGGACTCGAGTGGTCCGGCACCGACCTCGATGCGCTGTTCGCCCAGCGGCGCAACCTGCTGCGCCCGGCGTTCTGGCGCATGGTGGCCGACATCCTGCGCTTCAATCGCGCCACCACCCGCATGCTCCGGGACCAGCGGTTTGCCGCCGGACCGGACGGCGCGCCCCTGACCCTGGGCGGGTTCCTGGCACGCGACGGGTACTCGGCGTCCTTCCGCGACTGGTACCTGCTGCCGATGGCGGCGGCGATCTGGTCGTCGCCGCGCGCCTGGATCGAGGATTTTCCGCTGCAAAGTTTCGTGCGCTTCTGCCACAACCATGGCCTGCTGCAGATCCGCGACCGCCCGCAATGGCGCACGGTTACCGGCGGCGCACGGGCCTACGTGCAGAAGATCGCCGCGCAACTGGCCGATGTGCGCCCTGCCACACCGGTGCAGTGGGTCGCGCGCGGCACCGCCGCCGCCGGCGGTGTCACCGTGGGCACCGTCGCGGGGCCGCTTGCCGTCGATGCCGTGGTGCTTGCCTGCCACGCCGATCAGGCGCTGCGCCTGCTGCGCGACCCCGGCGCGCAGGAGTCACGCCTGCTGGGCGCCATCGGTTACCAGGCCAACGAGGTCTGGCTGCATACCGATGCGGCGCTGCTGCCGCGGGCACGGCGCGCCTGGTCGGCATGGAACTACCTGGCCACCGACGACCCCCAGGGGCAGCGCCCGGTGGCCGTGAGCTACCTGATCAACCGCCTGCAGCCGCTGCCGTTCGCCACACCGGTCATCGTCTCGCTCAATCCGCCCTTTGCGCCCGATGCCCGCCACGTAATCCGCCGGATGGAAGTCTGGCACCCGCTGCTCGATGCCGCGGCGGTGGCCGCGCAGGCGGGCGTGCCCGCCCTGCAGGGACAGCGCAATACCTGGTACGCCGGCGCCTGGCTGGGCTATGGCTTCCATGAGGACGGGCTGCAATCGGCACACCGCGTGGTCGAGTCGATCGGGCGGCAGGCGCCCGGGGCGCCGTGAGGTGAGCGCGCAAGCCGGCACTGCCATCCCCGCCGTCGTGCACGGCGAGGTTGGCCACCAGCGCCAGCGGCCGCACCGCCACGGCTTTCGCTACGCGGCGTTCTGCCTGCGCCTGCCGCTGGACCGCCTCGAGGCACTGGAGGATGCGGGCATCGCCCGCAACCGCTTCGGGCTGGTGTCCTTTCATGACCGCGACCACGGTCCGCGCGACGGCACTCCGCTGCTGCCCTGGATCCGCCGCCTGCTGGCCGACGAGCACATCGACGCCGACGGCCCGGTCGTGCTGCATGCGTTTCCGCGGATGCTGGGCTACGTCTTCAATCCGGTGGCCTTCTGGGTCTGTCACGACCGCGCCGGCGCGGTGCGCGCCGTGCTGTGCGAGGTCAGCAACACCTTCGGCGAGCATCACAACTACCTGCTGGCCCACGACGATGGCACCCCGCTGCGCTCGGGCCAGACGCTGGCAGCCCGCAAGGTGTTCCATGTGTCGCCATTTTGCGAGGTCAAGGGCAGCTACCGCTTCCGTTTCCTCTTCGATGGTGCACGCTGGCTGGCGCGCATCGACTACTACGACGGTCCGGTTCCCGCCGGCGCGCTGCTGCAGACCCGCATCAGCGGCCGCGCGAGCCCCCTGGGTTCCGGCGCGGCCGGCGCCTTGCTGTGGCGCTACCGCCTGTTCACGGTGGGCGTGATGGCGCGCATCCACTGGCAGGCGTTGCGCCTCTGGCTCAAGGGCGCGCGCTTCTTTCGCAAGCCAGCGCCGCCGACGCGCGCCACCACGCGCGACTGAAGACGCTCACCCCCGCCCGCTCCCGCTCAGTGCAATTTGACCCGCGGGCTGGTCTTGCTGCGCAGCCAGTGGCCGACCGTATCGAGCACCATGCCCCAGAAGCCGTGCAGCGCCAGCATGTGCATCCGGTACAGCGAGGCATACATCAGGCGCGCCACCAGTCCCTCGATGAGCACGTTGCCGCCGATCAGGCCGCCCATGAGGTTGCCCACCGCGCTGAAGTGTCCCAGCGACACCAGTGAACCGAAGTCCTGGAAATGGAAATCCGGCAGTGGCCGGCCTGCCATGCGGCGCGGCAGCGCGCGCGCCAGGAACTTGGCCTGCTGGTGCGCGGACTGGGCGCGCGGGGGCACGGTTCCCCCGGTGGCGACCCAGCGACAGCTGGCGCAGTCGCCCATCGCGAAGACATCCGGATCGGTGTCGCTTTGCAGCGTCTGGCGCACCACGACCTGTCCCGACCGGTTGACCGCCAGTCCGTCCAGCGATGCCAGCACCGGCGGCGCCGTGATGCCGGCCGCCCAGACCGTCAGGTCACTGGCGATCACCTTGCCGCTGGCCGTGCGCACGCTGTCGACGGTGACCTCGACCACGCGTTCCTCGGTCAGCACATCGACGTCGAGCTCCTTGAGAAGCGCGCTGATGCCGGTGGACACGCGCGCCGGCAGCGCCGGCAGGATGCGCGGTCCGGCCTCGATGACATGGATGCGGATATCGTGCCGCGGATCGAGGTCGTGCAAGCCGTAGGCGCTCAATACATGGGCGGTATTGCGCAGTTCGGCCGACAGCTCTACGCCCGTGGCGCCGGCCCCGATGATGGCCACCGACACCGTGGCCCGCGCGCCGGGCGCGCCATCGCCACGGGCACCGGGCCTATGCGCCGCCTCGGCGCGCATGCAGGCGGCGATCAGCCGGCGCCGGAAGCGGTCCGCCTCGGCGGCGGTATCCAGGGCCAGCGCGTGCTCGTCGGTACCGGGCACGCCGAAGAAGTTGGTGATGCTGCCGATGGCCAGCACCAGGGTGTCATAGACGATGCGGCGCTCCGGCAGCACCTCGATGCCGTCTTCGCCGATCACGGCGCCCACCCGTACCGTTCGTCCGGCGCGGTCCAGCCCGAGCAGTTCGCCCTGCTGGAACTCGAAGTGATGCCACAGCGCCTGGGCCGCGTAGGCCAGCTGGTGGGTGTTCGGATCCATGCTGCCGGCCGCCACCTCGTGGAGCAGCGGCTTCCAGATATGCGTTGCCTTGTGGTCGACCAGGATGACCTTGGCCCGGGCGCCGCCACGGCGCGCCGCGCCCAGCCGGTCGCCCAGCAGCGTTGCCAGCTCGAGTCCACCGGCGCCGCCGCCCACGATGACGATGGTATGCAGCCGGCCTGTGCCGTCCCCCATGAATGCCCTCCCCTATTGGACTGACGCGATGCGGGTGCGACGATACCGCGGATCAGACCCGGTCCAGGCCCAGCGCTCCGGGCAGGTCGGCGAGGCTGCGCAATTGGACATCCGGCGCTCCCGGCAGCCGCTCGGGCGCCTGCCCCTGGCGGTTGCACCACGCGACGCGCATGCCGAAGGCCGAGGCCCCGTAGGCATCCCAGCCATTGGACGACACGAACAGGATCTGCCCGGCTTCCCGGCGCAGTTGCGCCGGCGCCAGCGCGTAGACGGCGGCATCGGGCTTGAATACCCCGACCGCCTCGACCGACAGGACGGCGTCGAACAGGCCGGCGATGCCGGCGTGGCGCAGCAGCGCCGCCAGCATCGGCGGCGTGCCGTTGGAAAGGATCGCCGTGGCAAAGCCGGCGCCGCGCAGCCGGCGCAGCACGTCGGGCGCGTCGGGATAGACCTGCAGCGCGTCGAAGGCCTGCAGCAGCGACGGCGCGTGCGCGGTGTCGATCTGCAGCGTCTGCAGCGCGAAGTCCAGCGCATCGCGCGTCACCGCCTGAAAATCGGCATGGCGCCGCTCGATGCTGCGCAGCCACGTGTACTGCAGCTGCTTCTCGCGCCAGAGCGCGGCCAGCGCCGCGGACCGGTCGCCCAGCACCCCGCGCAGCGACAGCGCCGCCGAGGCCACGTCGAACAGCGTGCCGTAGGCGTCGAACACGCAGGCGCGCACGCCGCCCAGGGACGGCGGCGTGGCAGCGCCGGGTGCATCGGTTCGGCCAGCGACCACGGCGGATCCGCCTGCCGCGTCAGAATGCGGCACGCGCCACGCGCAGGTGTTGCAGCATCTCGTCGACCATGGCCGGCAGGTCGAACTGCGGCTGCCAGCCCCAGTCGGAGCGCGCCTGCCGGTCGTCGATCGACCGCGGCCAGCTGGCGGCAATCTGCTGGCGGAAATCGGGCGCGTACTGGACGCTGAAGCCCTCGACCCGCCGCGCGATGGCCGCGGCGATCTGGCGCGGACTGAAACTCATCGCGGCCAGGTTGTAGCTGCCGCGTTCGCGGATCCGCTCGGCCGGGGCCGTCATCAGCTCCAGGGTCGCGCGCAGCGCGTCGGGCATGTACATCATCGGCAGCACCTGGTCGGCATCGAGGAAGCAGGTGTAGGGATGCCGCTCGAGCGCCGCATAGAAGATCTCGACGGCGTAGTCGGTGGTGCCGCCGCCCGGCGGCGTCTTCCAGCTGATCAGCCCGGGGTAGCGCAGGCTGCGCACGTCGACGCCATGGCGCGCGTGGTACCACGCGCACCAGCGCTCGCCGGCCAGCTTGCTGATGCCATAGACCGTGGTCGGATCCATGACCGTGTGCTGCGGCGTGGCGTCGCCCGGCGTGCCCGGCCCGAACACCGCGATGGAACTGGGCCAGAAGATCCGTTCGAGCACGCCCTGGCGGGCCAGTTCCAGCACGTTGAGCAGTCCGCAGATGTTCACGTCCCAGGCCTGGCGCGGATTGGTCTCGCCGGTCGCCGACAGCATGGCGGCCAGCTGGTACACCTGAGTGATGCGGTGGCGCCGGATCACCGCGGCCAGCGCCGCGGCATCGGTCACGTCCAGGCTCTCGTGGACCAGCCCGGCGGTACGGCCGGCCGGCGCCAGGTCGCCGGTGACGACCGCATCGCCGCCGAAGCGCTCGGCCAGCACGCCGGCCAGCTCGCTGCCGATCTGGCCATTGGCGCCGACGATAAGGATGCGCGGCGTGCTCATGCGCGCCGCCCGGCCCGGCGGCGCCGGGCCCGCGGTGCCCGCGCCGCCGCCGTCATGACACGATTCCGAGCTCTCGGCCGGCCTGGGTGAAGGCGGCCACCGCATGTTCCAGATGCGCGCGCTCGTGCACGGCGCTCATCTGCACCCGGATGCGGGCCTGGCCGCGGGCCACCACCGGAAAGAAGAATCCGACCACGTAGACGCCCAGCTCGAGCATGCGCGCCGCCAGCTGCTGTGCCTTGACCGCGTCATGCACCATGATGGGCACGATCGGGTGCTCGCCCGGCTTGATCTGGAAGCCCGCCGCGGCGATCGCCTGGCGGAAGTAGCGGGTGTTCTGCGCGAGCCTGTCGCGCAGCGCGGTCGACGCTTCGAGCAGGTCCAGCACCGCGATCGAGGCGCCGGCGATCGGCGGCGCCAGCGTGTTGGAAAACAGGTAGGGGCGCGAACGCTGGCGCAGCAGCCCGACCAGCTCGCGCCGCGCCGCCGTGAACCCGCCCGATGCACCGCCCAGCGCCTTGCCCAGCGTGCCGGTGATGATGTCGATCCTGCCGAAGACGCCGCGGTATTCGTGGGTGCCGCGGCCGGTGGCGCCCAGGAAGCCGGTCGCATGGCATTCGTCGATGCCCAGCAGCGCCTCGTAGCGGTCGCACAGCGCACGCATCGCGTCCAGCCGCGCGATCGTGCCGTCCATCGAGAACACCCCGTCGCTGAACACCAGCGTGTAGCGCGCGCCCTCCTCGCTGGCGCGCCGCAGGCAGCGCTCCAGGTCCTCCATGTCATTGTGCTCGTAGCGGTAGCGCCGCGCCTTGCACAGGCGGATGCCGTCGATGATCGACGCGTGGTTGAGCGCGTCGCTGACGATCGCATCGTCCTCGCCGAGCAGCGGCTCGAACAGGCCGCCGTTGGCATCGAAGGCCGCCGCGTACAGGATCGCATCCTCGGTGCCGAGAAAGCGCGCCAGCCGCGCCTCCAGCGTCTTATGGAGGTCCTGCGTGCCGCAGATGAAGCGCACCGAGCTCATGCCGTAGCCGTGCGTCCGCAGCGCCTCGTGGGCCGCGGCCAGCACCTGCGGGTGCGCCGACAGGCCCAGGTAGTTGTTGGCGCACAGGTTGATGACCTCGCGCCCGTCGGCGATGCGCACGACCGCGCCTTGCGCGCCGGTGATGACGCGTTCGGCCTTGAAAAGGCCGGCCGCCTCGATGCCCTGCAATTCGTGGCGCAGGGCGCCGTAGAAATCCTCCTGACGCGACATCCGTGACCTCGGCTGGTGGCGGAAATGCTGGGCCGCAGCGGAGCGGCAAACGCGGAAAATACCCTGAATTGCTCCGCCGTGCGCACCCCGCCCTCAGGGCGCCGGGCCGGCCGCCGTGGCTGCCAGGTCGAATTCGACGACCAGGGCATCCTCGACGGCCAGCATGCCGCCCAGCACCGAGTACGGCGTGATGCCGAAGTCGGTCTGCCGCAGCACGAGCGATCCCGCGGCAGTCAGCCCGCCGGGGGACCGGTCGACCGCCAGCGCCACCCAGACCGGCCGGTGCTGCCCGTGCAGCTCGACGTCGACCTGCGCGGCCAGGCGCGGCAGCTCGCCCGTGATGGCCAGCGAATGCAGGCGCACGAACGGAAAGCGCTGCGCCTGCAGGTTGCCGTTGCCCAGCATGTGGCGCCGCGTGTTGTCCACGTCGTCAGCGTCGATCCGGGCGGCGAATGCCGGGCCCAGGGTCGCACGGATATCGGTCCGGTCCAGTTCCAGCGCATCCAGGCGCATCTCGATGTCGACGCGGCCGCCCTCGCCGCCCGAGGCCGGCACGTAGACCCAGCCGGAAAAAGCCGGCGCGCTCAACACGTGGTTGTGGCCCAGGTGCGCCGCCCGGCCGCCGCGGAACGCATAGATGCGCACGCGCGAACGTTGCGGATCGAGCGCGTACACCGTGCCGCCAGCTGCCAGCGCGGCGTACTGCGCGCGCCACTGCGGCGCCAGCGCCGCGTCGCCCGGCGCTTCGGCCGGTGCGTCAGCGGGTGCGTCGGCGGGCGGTGCCGGCGCGGCGCAGGCGCCCAGCGCGAGCGCCGCCGCGGCCAACAGCCGTACGCGCGGCAATATCGACGGCTTCTTCGTTGCCGGGTTCGTCGTCGACCGTTTCGCTTCCGGCAGTTTCATGGCATTTCCTCGAGGATCGGTGCGGCCGGCGCGCCGCGCGCTATGGCAATGCTGCTGGTCTTGCCACCCCAGCGCGCGCCCTGCGTCAGCAGGCCGGGAAAGCGGCGGGCCGCCTGCATCAGCAGCCGGGCACTGGCCGGATGCATGGCGGCGTGGGCGAAGGCCGCCGCCAGGCGCAGGCGCGGCACGAAGCGGCGGCGCCAGTCGCGCGCATACGCCGCGGCCAGGGCATCGACGCCGGCTGCGGCCGCGCCGGGAGCCCGGGTCGCCAGGCGCGTGGCCAGCAGCGCGGCCGACTGCAGCGCCATGCTGATGCCCTCGCCGATGATCGGATGCACTTCGCCCGCGGCATTGCCGACCCGCAGCAGCGTGTCGCCCGCCTGCAGGCGCACGCCCGGATCGATCGGCCCGCTGGCCAGCCACGCGCCGTCGAGCACGGCGCCATCCAGCGCGGCCCGCACCCCGCTGCACTGGGCGCGCAGCCAGGCATCGACGCATTCGCCCGCGTTGCAGCCGGGCGCGGCGGCGCGCAGCTGCTCGAGCCGATCGCGCCGCACGCAGCAGGCGATGGTCGTCAACGCGCCGTCGGCCACGACCATGCCGCCGTAGCCGCCGTCCAGGCACAGCACCGGCAGCAGGCCCGGCGCCAGCGTGCCGCCGCGGAAATTGGCCTTGAACGCGAACAGGTCGGAGGTGCGCCGCCGGTCGCGCCGCCGCTCGCGTTCGCCCGCCAGCGTTTCCCACGAGCCGTGCGCCGCGATAGCCAGCGGCGCGCGCACTTCCATGGCGTCGTGCGTGCTGGCGGCGCGCAACCGGCACCGCCATTGACCGGCGCCGCCGGCCAGCGCCACCACGCTCCAGGGTTGCAGCACCTGCACGCCGCAGGCGCGCGCCCGCTCGACGAGCAGCGTGTCCAGCGTCTCGCGCCCGAGCGCACGGCCCCAGGCGAAACGCGGGTCACCGGCCCGCGGCAGCGCCGCGGCGACCGTTTGCCCGCGCTGCATCAGCGCCACGTGGCGCAGTTCGGGGCCGGCCAGCGATGCCAGCGCCGGCCCGATGCCCAGGTCGTGCAACAAGGGCAGGTTGCTGGCGGCAATGCACTCGCCGCAAACCTTGCGCCGTGGGAAGTCCTGGCGCTCGACCAGCGCCACCGACCAGCCGGCGCGCGCCAGCAGGATCGCGGCCGCCGAGCCCGCCGGGCCCGCGCCGATGACGATGGCGTCATGCGTGCTGCGCATCGGCAGCCTTGGCTGCGGCGGTCGTCCCCGGCGTCGGGGGACAGCGCGTGGCGTCAAAGCAATGGCTGAAAAGTCCGGCCGGGCACTCGTGCAGCCGCCACCGGCCCGCGCCGGCCGGCCACAACGTGGAAAGTTCACGGTCGCGGAATCCGGCGCGCACGCTCAGCACCGCATCGACCCGCGTCACGGCATTGGCGCCCACCAGGCCGACGAGGCGGCTGCCCACCTGGGCCAGCGCAGCCCGGCGCGGTTCTATCGCCACCAGCCGCGCGGTGCGCGCGGCGATCGCCGCCAGCAGCGCGCGCAGCGGCGCGTCCGCAAAGTGATGCAGGAACAGGTTGACAAGGATGGCGTCCCACGCGGTGCCGGGCCCGCCTGCGGACCCGATCCAGTCGGCCACGTCGATGACCTGGCGGCGCACCTGCCAGCCGACGGCGGCATAGGCCGCAACCGTTGCCGGTGCCACCAGGTCCTGGCGGTCAAGCACGGTCAGTTCGACGGCGGGCCAGCGCCCCGCCAGCGCCTGCGCCACCCCCAGCAGCAGCGTGGCATCGCCCGCGCCCAGCTCGAGCAGGCGCAGTGGCCGGCCGGCGGGCCACGCATCCCGGCACAGCGCCCGCTGCAGCAGGCGGCGCGTGCCCATCAGGCGGTGCAGGCGCCGCAGGTCGCGCCTCGAGGCGATGGCCGCAGGGTCGGACGCTCCCAGGCCATCGAGCGTTTCGTCGACGACGGTACGCGCGCCGATCATGCTTGCCGGCCGGCGCCGGCCGCCCGCCTCATTGCGCCCCGCATTGCGCCCCTCCTTGCCCCGTCATTGCCCCGTCATTGCACCTGCAGCAGCGCACCGTGGCAGCTGAATCCGGCGCCGAACGACGACAGCCACCACCAGCCGCCGGGTGCAGCATCGGCCAGCGCCGCCTCCAGGACGAAGTACACGAAGGCGCTCGACAGGTTGCCGTACTCGCGCAGCATCGCCGCGCTGTAGCGCAGGTGCTGGCGGTCGATCTGCAACTGGCGCTCGAGCGCGAGCAGGACGTCGCGTCCGCCGGCATGCAGGATCCAGGCGCTCACGTCGGCAGTGTGCAGGCCGGCACGTTCGAGCACAATGGCCAGCACGCGCTGCGCGTAGCCGGCGGCCAGCGCCGGAACCGCGCGGGTGAGGATATTGCGCAGCATGCCGCCGCGATCCTCGAAGCGCAGCGCGTCGCGCTGCGCCGGATCGATCAGCGAGGCGGCGTCCATCCACTGCACCCGGCGGGCCCCGGCCGCCGCCTCGCACGACAGCACGGCCGCGCCGGCGCCGTCGCCGAACAGGCAGGCACTGATGATCACGCCCGGATCGTTGTCCAGGTACATCGCGGCACTGCTGACTTCGACGCAGACCGACAGCACGTGCTGCGCGCTCTGGGCGCCCAGCAGCGCACGGCACAACTGCAGGTTGGGCAGGGCGCCGGCGCAGCCCTGGCCGACGAGGTCGAAGGCCTGGATGTCGGGCCGCAGACCCAGCCGCTCGATCACATGCCCGGAGAGACCGGGACACAGGTAGCCAGTGCAGGTGCTGACCACGACGGCATCGATGCGCTCCGGCGCCAGGCCCGATTGGGCCAGCGCGCGCACGGCCGCCTGCTCGGCCAGGCGCGGCGCATGCGCCAGGAAGCGCCGTGCCAGCGTATCGGGATCGATGGCGAAGACCTCGTCGAGCGACTCGATGGCCAGGCGGCGCGATTCGATGCCGTTATCGCGCTGCAGGACGGTTCGCGCGACGAGATGCGAGCGCGCGTCCAGGCGCGCGTACCAGTCGGAGCGCTCGAACGCCGCCAGGCATTGGGCCTTGGTGTAACGGGCCGCGGGGGTCGCCGTACCGATTCCACGAAATTGCATCGTTGCGGTCGCTGGTTTGGAAGTGCGGGGGGAATGTCCCAGAATACCCGCTCCGCGGGTGGCAGTGCCGCGCCGTGCGCCCTTGACCCCATTACCATTGTGCGCTCTGGGGCAAGCGCCGCGGCGCGAGACGGGAAACGGACAGACCATGGACTGGGAAAAGGGACGGGAAAGCGATAACGTCGTCGAGGACGAGGGCGGCGGCGGCGGCGGCGGCGGCGGCCGCATCGGCTTCGGCGGCTTTCACCTGGGCCTGGGCGGCATCGTCCTGGTGGTCGTCGTCAGCCTGTTCCTGGGCAAGAATCCGCTGGACATGCTGGCCTTGCTCAGCGGCGGGGCGTCCGGGCTGTCGCTGTCGACGCCGGCCACGCCCGCGCGCACCCGCGCCGCCGAGGACAGCGATCCGCAGGTGCGCTTCGTCAAGGTCGTGCTGGGCAGCACCGAAGACGTCTGGGGTGCGTATTTCGCCGCCAACCAGGCGCGCTACGAGCGGCCCAAGCTCGACCTGTTCCGCGGCCGCGTGAGCACGGCCTGCGGCCTGGCCTCGGAGGCCATGGGCCCCTTCTACTGCCCCGGCGACCATCGGGTATACCTGGACCTGGATTTCTTCCAGGAGATGGATACGCGCTTTCACGCGCGCGGGGATTTCGCCCGCGCCTATGTCATCGGCCATGAGGTCGGCCACCACGTGCAGAACCTCATCGGCGTGATGGACAAGGTCGAGGCACAGCGTCGCCGCGGCGCGCCGATGGAAGGCGCCGCCGGGCTGTCAGTGCGGCTGGAACTGCAGGCCGACTGCTTTGCCGGCGTATGGGCCAATCGCTCGCAGGCGCAGTTGCAGTGGCTGCAGGCCGGCGACATCGATGCCGCCCTCAATGCCGCCGCCCAGGTCGGCGACGACACGCTGCAGCGGCAGGCGCGCGGCTACCTCGTGCCCGATTCGTTCACCCACGGCACGGCGGCGCAGCGTGCGCGCTGGTTCCGGGCGGGCTACGAATCCGGCAGCACGAAGGACTGCAATACCTTCGCGGCGGCCGCGCTCTGAGCCCGCGCGGCGCTAGCGCGCCGCCGCCGCGGCCTCCTGCAGCCACGCCGGGCGCCGGTCGAACCAGGGGCGCGCCAGCTCGAGCTGGCGGGCCAGCTGCAGCAGCAGCGCCTCCTGGCCGAAGGCCGCGCCGAACTGCACCCCCATTGGCAGGCCGGCGGCGGTCCAGTGCAGCGGCACGCTCATCGCCGGCGTACCGGTGAGGTTCGCCAGCTGCGTGAACGGCACGTGTTGCAGGCTGTCGCGCGCCATCCGGTCGATCGTCGATCCGAGCACGCCCAGGCGCGCCAGCAGGCGCAGCACGCCCGAACGCTCGAGCAGGTCCAGCAGCGCCAGTTCGCCGGGAGCAGGGTCGCCACGGCCGTGCGGCACCGCCGGACCCGCGACCGTCGGCGTGAGATAGACGTCGTAGCGCTCGAAGAAATAGCCCAGCGCGCGCGCGAAGTCGTTCCAGAGCGCCAGTATCCGCACCACGCTGGCCGCCGAATTGGCCCGGCCCAGCGCGCCCAGCACCCGGGTCAGCACTTCGAATTCTCCCGCGTGCGCGCCCATGGCCCGCGCCGTCTCGAGCGCCGCCGCGACCTGCCCGAAATACATCTCGACAAAGCTGGCTGCCAGCACGCGGCCGTCGATGCGCGGTTCGGCCGCCTCGACGTCATGCCCCAGGTCCTGCAGCAGCTGCGCGGTCTGCTGCACCGCCGCCACGGCCTCGGCGTCAACCGGTGTGCCGATGGGCGACGCGGTGCTGAATGCCACGCGCAGGCGCCCCGGATCGTCGAGCATCAGGTTCTGGAAAGGCCGCTGCGGAGCGGCGACGACAAAGGGGTCGCCCGGTTCCGGGCCGCTGAGCAGGTCCAGCGCCCGCGCCGTATCGCGCACGCTGCGCGAGATGACCCCCTCGCTGGAAGCGCCGAACCACACTTCGCCCTGCGCCGGGCCGCAGGACACGCGGCCGCGCGAGGGCCGCAGCCCGAACAGCCCGCAGTACGAGGCCGGAATGCGAATCGAGCCGCCGCCGTCGTTGGCAGCCGCCATCGGCACGATACCGGCCGCGACGGCAGCGGCGGCACCGCCGCTCGAGCCGCCGGCGGTAAGCCGCCCGTCCCAGGGATTGGAGGTGCGGCCGTGCGCCTGCGGGTCGGTCACGGCCTTCAGGCCGAGTTCGGGCACGTTGGTCTTGCCGAAGATGACCAGCCCGCCCGCAAGATAGCGGCGCACCACCGCCGCATGCTGCTGCGGCACGTAGTGCCGCCCTGCCCGGCTGCCCGAACCGGTAGGCACGCCGGCGTAGTCCTGCAGGATGTCCTTGAGCAGGAACGGCACCCCGGCAAACGGCCCGGCCAGCGGCCGCTGCAGCTGCGCCCGTGCCTGCGGCTCCATCGCCCGGCATACGGGATTGAAGCGGGCCTGCACGCGCGCCTGCTGGTCCAGCGCCAGGCCGAGCAACTGCTGCGGCGTGGCCTCGCCACGGGCGACGGCATGCGCCAGGTCGGTGGCGTCGCAGGCCAGGTACTGGGCGAGTTTCACGTGCGCTCCCCGGTGGCCGCGCGCGCGCCATGGTCGGCCGCGAGCGCGCGGGCCCGCCGCCTCGCGGGCGCGGTCCCGGCCAGGCGGCTGCGCCGTGCCCCGCCCGGGCCACTGGCCTGGCGCCCACCGGCGGCCAGTGCCTGCAGGCGCAGCAGCAGCGCCTGGCGCGGCGACGTCGGGCGCGCCACCAGCGCGATCTGCCGCTGCGGCGCCGGGGCCGCCAGCGGCCGGGCCACCACCTTGCTGCCATCGAGGAACCCCGCCTTGACCGCCATCTCCGGCAGCAGGGCCACGCCCAGACCCGCCTCGACCATCTGTACCAGCGTGGGCAGGCTGTTGGCCTCGATGGCCGAAGGCGATCGCTGCCGGCCACGGCGCCCGCTCTGGCACGCCTCCAGGCTGTGTTCGCGCAGGCAGTGGCCTTCGCCCAGCAGCATCAGGCGTTCGAGGTCGATCTGCGACACCTTCGGATGCAGCAGGCGCGCCAGCGGATCACGCTCCGCGGCGATCAGCCAGAGCTCGTCGTTGAACAGCGGCAGCACCTGCAGGCGGCCCACGTCCATCGGCAGCGCGATGATGGCAAAGTCGATGTCGCCATCCTCGACCGCCTGCAGCAGCGTTGCCGTCTGGTCCTCGCGCAGCAGCGTGGTCAGGCCGGGCATGTCCTGGCGGATGCGGCGCAGCAGCCACGGCAGCAGGAACGGCGCGATCGTGGGGATCACCCCGAGCGTGACGCTGCCGTCGAACGGACCGGCTGCCGCCTGCGCGGTGTTCACCAGGTCGAGCGTCTGGCTGAGGATCGCGCGGGCACGCACCAGGATTTCCCGGCCCATGGGCGTGAGCGCGACACTTTGCCGGTCGCGCTCGAACAGGACGACCTCGAGCGCGCTTTCGAGCTCGCGGATGCCGGCCGACAGCGTGGACTGGGTGACGAAGCAGCGCTCGGCTGCGCGCGTGAAATTGAGCGTCTCGGACAGGGCCACGAGATAGACCAGCTGCTTGAGGGATACCAGGCCGGCGGCGCCGACGAGATTGGCCATGCGGGCGGACCCTTTCGCGGAGTGCGGCCCGGGCCGCGTTGGTGATCGGTTTTGCCGCTTATTCGGAAAGCCATTATCCGATGCATCGATTATCACGGCAAGCGCCGGCGCCGCCCGCCGCCGGCCGCCGGGCAACCGGTAGAATCCGCCGACCACAGCACGCGCAGCTCCCCATGAAAACCTACGTTTGCATCGTTTGCGGCTTCCTCTACGACGAGGCCACCGGCCGCCCCGAGGACGGCATCGCCGCCGGCACCCGCTGGGAGGACGTCCCGGCCGACTGGAGCTGCCCCGACTGCGGCGCGGGCAAGGCCGACTTCGAAGCGGTCGCCATCTGAACCGGCCGGTACCGGGCATCCCGATGCAAGACCCCGGCGGCGCAGCCGCGACCGCGGACGTCCCGGCAGGCGCGCCGGTGGTGATCGTCGGCGGCGGCCTGGCGGGCTGGAACCTGGCGCGCGAGCTGCGCCAGCGCGACCCCGACCGCCCCATCCGCCTGGTATGCGCCGACCGCGGCGATTTCTATTCCAAGCCGATGCTGTCCAACGCGCTGGCGCAGAAGAAGGACGCGGCCCAGCTGGTGATCAAGCCGGCGGCCGTGCACGCGCAGCCGCTGCGCGTCCAGGTGAGCGCCGGCACGCGCGTCGAGGAGATCGACCGCGCCGCGCACCGCCTGCTGACCAGCGCCGGAGCGATTGCCTATGGCCAGCTGGTGCTGGCGCTCGGCGCCGACCCGGTGCGCCTGTCCACGCCGGGACTGGACGCCGCGCTGTCGGTAAATGACATCGACGACTACGCGCGCTTTCGCAGCGCGCTGGCGGCAGCCGGTCCGGGCGCCCGCGTGGCCATCGTCGGCGGCGGCCTGATCGGCAGTGAATTCGCCAATGACCTGGCGATCGGCGGCTATGCGGTCAGCGTGATCGATCCCGCACCCTGGCTCATTGGCAACCTGCTGCCCGCGGACCAGGGCGCCGCGCTGCAGGCGGCGCTGGCCGCGCTGGGCGTGCAGGTCCACGTGGGCGATCTTGCCGAAGCGGTCGACGCCACGGCCGACGGCACCTATCGCCTGCACCTGCGCTCGGGCAGGACACTGGAGGCCGACGTGCTGCTGAGCGCCGTCGGGCTGCGGCCGCGCACGGCACTGGCCCAGCAGGCGGGCTTGGCGACGGCGCGCGGCATACTGGTGGACGCCGACGGCCGCACCAGCGATCCGGACATCTTCGCGCTGGGCGACTGCGCCGCCTACGCGTCGGCGGCGCGGCCCGATATCGCCGGCGGCGCCGCGCGTGCGCTGCCCTACGTGCTGCCGATCATGGCCGCGGCCAAGGCCATTGCCGCGACGCTCGCGGGCCAGCCAACCCCGATACACTTCGGTCCCATGACGGTACGCGTCAAGACGCCCGCCCTGCCTCTTTCCGTCACGGGCTGAGCGTCGCCACCGCACCGGTCCGCACCGGAGCATCCCCGTGCCACGGCCAGACGCCAACACAGGTTCCGCGGAAGATCTCACCCGCCTGGGTGCTGCCGAGGCCGCGCGCCGCATCGCCGCCGGTTCGCTGGCACCGCTGGCGCTGGTCGATGCCTGCCTGGCGCGCATCGCCCAGGTGCAGCCGGCGCTGAACGCCTTCACCGCCGTGTTCGACGACGACGCGCGCGCCCAGGCCATCGCCGCCGGCCAGGCACGCGATGCCGGCCGGCCGCTCGGACCGCTGCATGGCGTGCCGGTGGCCATCAAGGACTTCACGCCGATGGCGGGCGTCGTCTCCACGCGCGGCTGCTACGCGCTCAAGGACTGGGTGCCGGACGCCGATCCGGTCATCGTGCAGCGGCTGCGCGCGGCCGGCGCGATCATCATCGCGCGCACCACGACACCGGAGTACGCGTTTTCGAGCTTCACCCGCAGCCCGCTGTGGGGCCAGACCCGCAACCCCTGGGACCCGGCGCGCAGTCCGGGCGGGTCGTCAGGCGGCGCTGCCGTGGCGGTGGCCACGGGCTGCGTACCGCTGGCCGAGGGCACCGACATGGGTGGGTCGGTGCGCATTCCGGCAGCGCTGTGCGGCGTGCTCGGCCTGAAACCCAGCCTGGGCCGGATCCCGATGGACATCCTGCCCACCACCTTCGACCAAATCTCCCATTTCGGGCCGCTGGCCCGCAACGTCGAGGACATCGCTCGCTTCCTCGCCGCGACCGAAGGCCCGCACGATGCGGACATCCAGAGCCAGATGCGGCCCGAGCCCCTGGGCGACTGCCTCGGCCAGGGGCTTGCCGGCCTGCGCATTGCGCTGAGCGTCGACCTGGGCTTCTACGCGGTCGATCCCGACGTCGCCGCCAATCTGCACGCGGTCGCCGACGCGCTGCGCGGTGCGGGCGCCCTGGTCGAGCCCGTTGCGCTGGACTGGACGGTCGAGGTGGTCGATGCGTGGAGCGCCAACTGGGGGGTATTCCTGGCGGCAACGGCCGGACGCCACGTGGCCGAGTTCGGTGCGCAGATGGACCCGGACCTGCTGCACCTGATCCAGGCCGGCATGCGCATGGGTGCCGTGGAGCTCAAGCAAATCGATGAGGTGCGCACGCGCCAGTGGCACGCGCTGGCACGGGTATTCGAGACCTGCGATGCGCTGCTGTGCCCGACCACCGCGACGACGGCACCGCCCGACAGCGCCCGCGACGCCGACTACGAGGAAGCCGACGCCGACGGGCGCCTGCATGGCCTGGACATGTGCGCGCCATTCAACAATGTCGCGCCCTGCCCGGCACTGAGCGTGCCCTCGGGACTGGCCGCCAACGGTCTGCCCACCGCGGTACAGGTGGTCGGCAGGCGTTTCGACGATCCGACGGTGCTGCGCATCGGCGCGGCGATCGAACGCCTGCGCCCGTTCGCGCGGCGCGATTTCTTCTAGGGCGTGAGGCTGAAGCCCAGCGTCGTGACGGCCCCGACGCTGGTGGTGGCGCCGGCAACCGTGGTGCCGGCGATGGCGCCGCTCATGACCAGGGCGACGGCGTTGACCACCGGCTTGCTCAGGTACAGGCCGCTGGCGCCCACAACCATGATGGACCTGCACGCGTTGACGTCGAGCACCAGGTCGGCCACGGCGCCGGCCACCACGGTAAAGGGTCCCTGGATCCTGTAGCCGCGTTGCTGGCCGAGCCTACCGTTCGGGAGCAGAATTAACACCCTTGGGGTGCGCTTGCGAAGCCTGCCTTACGGACTAGCGTGCCCTCTCCTCGAGGAGTGCGCGCATCGCCTGATGCGCATCAATGCCGGCGATCGCCGGGCGCGCAACATGGAATTGCCGAACCGGCCGGGTGGCCGAGGAGTTCTGCAACGTGCACGAATCCGCGATCAATACCCCTTTGGCCAACATTCCGGGACCGGCGCATCCGCAGCGCCGCCGCGAACCGCTGCCGTGGAAGGACCCCAAGCCGCTGGAGGACGATCCGCGGGCACGCGAGCGCGTGCAGGCCATCGTGCGGCACCCCAGCTATGGCGAGGGCGACGAGGATGTCGACTTTCTCAACCAGGACGCGGCGCGCGGCCCGCGGCTGCAACTCGACTACCTGAAGCCCGAATCGATCCTCGAGCAGCAGGGTATCCGTCATTCGATCGTCGTCTTCGGCAGCACGCGCATCATCGAACCGGCGGCCGCGCGGCGGCGGGTCGAGGCGCTGCGCACCGCGCTGCACGGCAATCCGCAGGACGCGGAGCTGCAGCGGCGCCTCGCCGTGGCCGAACGCGTGCACGCCAAGAGCCACTATTACGACGTGGCCCGCGCGTTCGGGCACCTGGCGGGGGCCGCCGGCGCGGGCGCGGCCGCCGGCGTGATCATGACGGGGGGCGGACCCGGACTGATGGAAGCGGCCAATCGCGGCGCCTACGATCACGGCGCCAAGACGGTGGGACTGAACATCGCGCTGCCGGCCGAGCAGTTTCCCAATCCCTACGTGACCCCGGGCCTGTGCTTCCGGCTGCACTACTTTGCGATGCGCAAGCTGCACTTCCTGTTGCGGGCGCGCGCGCTGGTGGCCTTTCCCGGCGGCTTCGGCACGCTCGACGAACTGTTCGAAACCCTGACGCTGGTGCAGACGCGCAAGATCCGGCCGCTGCCCGTGGTGCTGGTGGGCGAGTCGTACTGGCGCCGCGTCGTCGACGTCGACTTCCTGGTGGACGAAGGCGTGATCGACGTCGAGGACCGCGAGCTTTTCTGGTTCGCCGAGACCGCAGCGCAGATCTGGGAGGGCATCGAGCACTGGTACCGGATGGCCGGCGAACCGGTGTTTCCCCCCGCCCCGGATCCGGCGTGCCCGCCCGCCCCGATCGCCGTCCCCTGAGGCCCCATGAAGATATCCTTCCACGGCGCTGCCCACGGCGTCACCGGATCGTGCCACCTGGTCGAGTGCGCGGGCAAGCGCGTGCTGATCGACTGCGGCCTTTACCAGGGCAGCCACGAAATCGAGGACGAAAACGCCCGGCCGTTCGGTTTCGATCCGGCGGGCATCGACGTCGTGCTGCTCACCCACGCCCACCTGGACCACTGCGGCCGCCTGCCGCTGCTGGTCAAGCGCGGCTTCGCCGGCGAGATCGTGACCACCGCGCCGACGCGCGAGCTGGCGCGCCTGGTGATGCTCGATGCCGCGCACCTGCAGGAAGAGGATGTGCGCCATCGCCTGCGGCGGGTGCGCCGCCGCGGCAAGGACGACGCGGCGATCGAACCGCTGTATACGGTGCTCGAGGCCATCAATACCCAGGATTCCTTCGGGCGCACCGCGCGCTACGACGAACCGCTGCCGATCGCGCCCGGCATCACCGCGACCTTCCTGGATGCCGGTCACATCCTGGGTTCGGCCAGCGTGCTGCTCGAACTCGAGGACGCCGGCCGCAAGCGCCGGGTGCTGTTCTCCGGCGACCTGGGCAACGCCGGCCGCCCGCTGCTGCGCGACCCGGCCCCGCCGCCGCGCGTCGACGCGGTGGTGCTGGAAACCACCTACGGCGACCGCCTGCACAAGCCGCTGGCGCCCTCGGTCGACGAGTTCTACGCCGCGGTGACCGAGACCTTCGAGCGCGGCGGCAACATCATCATTCCGACCTTCGCGCTGGAACGCGCGCAGGAGCTGCTGTTTTACCTGCGCGAAGGCATCGAGCAGCGCAAATTGCCGGCGACCATGCAGGTGTTCCTCGATTCGCCCATGGCAATATCGGCCACCGCGATCTTCAAGCGCTACCCCGCGTTCCACTCGCCTGGCATCGAGCGCTTCTTCGAGAGCGGCCGCGACCCCTTCGACCTGCCGGGACTGCGCTTCACCCGCGAGGCGGCCGAGTCGATGGCGATCAACCGCATCGTCGGCGGCGCCGTGATCATGGCCGGATCGGGCATGTGCAATGGCGGACGCGTGCGCCACCACCTCAAGCAATGCCTGTCACGGCGCAACTCGAGCGTGATCTTCGTGGGCTTCGCGGCGCAGGGCACGCTGGCGCGGCGCATCATCGACGGCGCCCGCAGCGTGCATATCTTCGACGAGGACGTGTGCGTGCGGGCGCGCATCTACACGATCAACGGCTTTTCGGCGCACGCCGACCAGGCCGAACTGCTGGCCTGGCACCGCCACACGCACGCCCGGCAGACCTTCCTGGTGCACGGCGACGAGGCCGCGATGAAGGCCTTCGCCACGCAGCTGGGCGGTGACGGCGTCCACCTGCCGCTGCCGCACCAGCAGTTCGCGCTGTAGCGTGGCGGCCGCCGCGTGCGGGCGGCCCGTTCAAAAAAGGAACGTGTACCCGATCGACACCAGCACGATGCTGCCGCGCCACGGCGGGATGGTCGTCGTGGAGCTGTCACCGACATTGACGTAGTCCTCGACCTCGACGCGCAGCGCGCTGAAGGGACCGTACAGCGTCGTCATTCCGACGCCGAACAGCGCGCCGGTGTTGTGCACGGTCTGCGAGGCATTGAAGTAGCCGCCGGAGTTGTTGTCGATGCTGTCGGCGTTCAGGTCGGTCCAGGCCTGGTAGGCACCGACCTTGCCGAAAAAGCGCGCGTTGCCGCTGTCGACGCCGAGCAGCAGGCTTTCATAGATCGCGTAGGGTTCGACGGTGCCCGAGTCGCTCACCGAGAAGCTGCCGGTCGAATTGGTGCTGTACACCGACCAGCGCGCGGAGCCCAGCGAGGCGATGCCCAGTTCGAAGCCGATATTGGGCGTGATCCAGGCGCCGCCGAACAGCTTGGCGCCGAAGCCCGCGTGGTCCTGGCTGCCGGACGAGACGATGAAATCGCCCGGCGCCAGGGGCGTGTTGGCCGCATAGGCCCCGTTGAGCCAGCCCGCGGTCGCGCTGCTGTTGTCGGAGAACACCGAGGCGCCGATCGACCCGCCGAAGAACGGGCGCGGCCGGCTGTAATCGTACGGGTTGTAGTAGCCCTGGGCCAGGGCGGCCAGCGGCGCGCACGCCAGCGCGCATACCGCCAGGTGCCGCGCAACGCGTTGTAGTGGGTTCATGGCAGGATCTCCTTCGACGATTGCCTGCGCGGCCCGGTGCCGCCGTTGAGGCTCCACGCAAGTTTGCGGATCCGCACGACGCTACGCCAGACCGAGGACTTGCGAAACGCGCATGGCCCGTACGCATTTCCCATACGGGAGATTCTAGAGTCCGCGCATGCCCGCGGCATGCGATAACACAAACTGTCACAACATTGCGGAAATTCCCGCATTGAGATCGTGTCTTAGCAGTAACAGTACCGACGCGGCGACGCGCAATCGCGGGCGCCGCGTCACTGGGGTGGTGTCCCAACGATGGGGAGGACGTCATGACCGCAATGAAGCAACCTGCAGCACCCCGGATCCACCGGCTCGCAACGGTGGCCATCGCCCTGATGCTGGCCGGCGCGCTGGGCGGCGCAAACGCACAGTCGCATGGCGGCTACTCCGGCGGCCACGGCGGCGGGCACGCGGCCAGTGGAGGAGGTGGCGGTGGCGGCGGCTGGCACGGTGGTGGCGGCCACGCCGGTGGCGGATGGCATGGCGGTGGCGGCGGTGGCTGGCACGGTGGCGGCGGTGGCTGGCACGGCGGCGGCGGTGGCGGCTGGCACGGTGGTGGTGGCGGCGGGTGGCATGGCGGCGGCGGGTGGCACGGCGGTGACGGTTGGCATGGCGGCGGGTGGCGCGGTGGCTATTGGGGCGGCGGATACTGGGGCGGCCCAGCCTCGTGGGGCGGCGGCGTATGGCCGGGCTATGCCTATGCGCCCTATGTCGATGCCTATGACGGCTACCCGGCGGACGATCTGGCCGATGCGGACGCCTACGCACCGGCGGCGCAGGCGTGGTACTACTGCCCGCCGTTGCGCGCCTACTACCCGGCGGTAAGGTCGTGCCCGATGCCCTGGCGGCTGATTCCCGCAGGACCGTGATCGCGTGCCATTGCCGCCCCAGTGCCCGACCTGCAACGCGCCGCGATGCTGGACGCCATCGGACGAACCGCCGTCTTCGGCGTGCTCGCTCCGGACGTGCGCGCGGCCTTGCTGCCGCACTTCGAGCGGGTGAGCCTCAGCGGCGGACAGACCCTTTACCGCCGCGGTGATCCGTCCGACGCGCTGTACGTACTGTGTGCCGGCAGCCTAGGCGGGTTCGGACCGAGCATGGCCACGGCGCACGAGCACCTGCTCGGCCTGATCGCGCCGGGCGAGACCGTCGGAGAACTGGGGCTGCTCACCGAACACCCGCGGCGCGCAACCGTGCGCGCGCTGCGCGACTCCACGCTGCTCAAGCTCGCGCGCGGCGACGTGCTGGACGGCTTGCTGCGCACCTATCCCGACGCAATGCTGGGGGCCTTTCGCCATCTGCTGGAACGCCTGTTGCGCCGCGAAATGGGCGAAGCCTTCGCGCCGCCGCGCACCTTCGCGCTGCTGCCCTTCGATGCAAGCGTGCCCGCCATGGCAACGGCCCGGGCGCTGGAGCAGGCGCTGGCGCCGCACGGCAAGACGCTGCGGATCGACGCGGCGCTCGGGCGCAACCGCGATGCCGACTGGCACAGCGAGCGCGAACGCGAACACCGCTTCCTGCTTTACGAGGCCGACAGCGCCGACGCGACGTGGCGATCGATCTGCATGCGCCAGGCCGACCAGCTGCTGCTGCTCGCCGACAGCGATGCCACGCCCGCGCCCTGGCCGGATCCGGCCGGCCAGGCGGGCGCGGACGTATTGCACCGCGTGCGCCGGCTGCTGTTGCTGGGCAAATCGGGCGCGCCGGCGCCCGGCCAGGCCGCCCGGTGGCTGGCGCAGTTCCAGGACCCCATAGCGCTGCACCATCTGCAGGGGGGACCGGACCATGCGCGACTGGCACGCCACCTGGCGCACCGGGCCACGGGTCTGGTCCTCTCGGGCGGGGGCGCCCGCGGCTTCGCCCACATCGGCGTGCTGCGCGCCCTGCGCGAGATGGGCCGCCCCGTGGACGTGATCGGCGGCACCAGCATGGGCGCAATCGTCGGTGCCGGACTGGCCTGCGGCTGGGACGATCGGGAGTTGATCGAGAACCTGCGCCGGACCTTCGTGCGCGACCACCCGCTGCGGGACCTCACGGTTCCGCTAGTTGCCTTGACGCGCGGCTCCAAGACCACTGCGCTGCTGCGGCAATCCTTTGGCGAACGCGAGATCGAGGACCTGCTGCTGCCCTATTTTTGCGTATCGACCAACCTGACGACCGGCACCGTGGACGTGCACACGCGCGGCAAGCTCTGGAAATGGCTGCGCGCGGGGGCGGCCATCCCGGGCATACTGCCGCCGCTGCTGGACGCCGGCATGGTCCACGTCGACGGCGCCGTGATGAACAACCTGCCGACGGATGTCATGCGCGACCGCGGCATCCACGACGTGATCGCCGTCGACATCAGCGGCGCCGACCTGCTGCAGGCCACCTTCGAGGAGGTCGCCCTGCCCAGCCTGCCCCGGCTGGTCTGGCAGTGGCTGCACGGCCAGCAATGGCCCAGCCTGTTCTCTATTCTGGCCCGCGCGGCCATGGTCAACAGCGAAACCGCCAGCCAGACCCGCCGCGCGCTCGCCACGCACCTGCTGCGGCCGCCGCACGGGGACATCGGTCTGCTCGACTGGAAGTCACACCACCGCGCAATCGAGAGCGGGTACCGCTACACGATGGAGTATTTTTCGCAAAGCGAGGTTCGGTAGGCGATGCCGGCGACAAAAACACGGCCGCGATGGGGGCCGTTTTGCTGGCGGAGAGGGTGGGATTCGAACCCACGGTGCCTTGCAGCACGCCGCATTTCGAGTGCGGTACATTAGACCACTCTGCCACCTCTCCGGTGCACAGCGCAGCCCGCGATTCTATCAAACTGTTTGCGGGCCGATGCTCGTGACGCCGCCCAGGTAGGGCTGCAGGGCCGCCGGGATGCTTACCGAGCCGTCCGCCTGCTGGAAATTCTCCAGTACGGCCACCAGCGTACGGCCCACCGCCAGGCCGGAGCCGTTCAGCGTGTGGACGAACTCGATCTTGCCCTGGGCATTGCGATAACGCGCCTGCATCCGGCGGGCCTGGTAGGCCTCGCAGTTCGAGATCGACGAGATCTCGCGGTAGGTTCCCTGGGCCGGCAGCCACACTTCCAGGTCGTAGGTCTTGGCCGCACCCGGGCCCATGTCGCCGGTGCACAGCAGCATCACCCGGTAGGGCAGCTCCAGGCGCTGCAGGATGCCTTCGGCATGCTGCACCATGGCCTCGTGCGCCTCGTACGAGCGCTCGGGGTGGGCGATCTGCACCATCTCCACCTTGTCGAACTGGTGCTGGCGGATCATGCCGCGGGTGTCCTTGCCGTAGCTGCCGGCCTCCGAGCGAAAGCACGGCGAATGCGCGGTGAGCTTCAGCGGCAGATCGGTCTCGCGCAGGATCTGCTCGCGCACGAGATTGGTCAGCGTCACCTCCGAGGTCGGGATCAGGTACATCTTTTCGCCGGACTCGTCGCCGCCGCGCTGCACGTGGAACAGGTCCTGCTCGAACTTGGGCAGCTGGCCGGTGCCGACCAGGGTCTGCGCGTTGACGAGGTACGGCGTGTAGCACTCGGTATAGCCGTTGCTGCCGGTGTGGGTGTCCAGCATGAACTGCGCCAGCGCCCGGTGCAGTCGCGCCACCGGACCCTTGAGCACGGCAAAGCGCGCGCCGGCCAGCCGCGCCCCCGCCTCGAAGTCCAGGCCGAGCGGTGCGCCGACGTCAACGTGGTCCTTGACGGCGAAGTCGAAGGCGCGCGGCGCGCCCCAGCGGCGCTGCTCGACGTTGTCGTCGCTGGAGCGCCCCACCGGCACCGCCGGGTGCGGCAGGTTGGGCACTCCCAGAAGCAGGTCCTGCTGGCGCTGCTGCACCTGGGCCAGGCGCTGCTCCAGCTCCTTGAGGGTCTCGGGCAGCTGCGCGACCTCGGCCAGCACCGCGCTGGCGTCCTCGCCGCGCGCCTTGAGCAGGCCCACCTGCTTGGACAGCGAATTGCGCCGCGCCTGCAGCTCCTCGGTGGCCGACTGCACGGACTTGCGCTCCTGTTCGATGGCGTTGAAACCGGCCACGTCCAGTTCGAAGGGCCGGGTGCGCAGGCGCGCGGCCACCTCCGGGAGATTCTTGCGCAGCAGTTGCAGGTCGAGCATGGGGTGTCTTTCGGGGGTGAAGTCGGGATGCCGATGGTCCTTGCGCATCGGCGGGCGCCATTATGGCGCGTCGGGCGCGGCCGCGGCGGCGTTGCGGGCCCGCAGCTTGGCCAGGTGCTCGGCGATGCGCTGTTCCAGCCCTCGCTCGGTGGGCTGGTACCAGCCCGGCGCGGCCATGCCCTCGGGCAGGTAGTTCTCGCCGGCGGCGAACGCGCCCTCCTCGTCGTGGGCGTAGCGGTAGCCCTTGCCGTGACCCAGGTCCTTCATCAGGCGCGTCGGGGCGTTGCGCAGATGCATCGGCACCGGCCGCGTACGGTCGGCGCCGATGAATTCCCGGGCGGCGTTGAAGGCGCGGTACACGGCATTGGACTTGGGCGCGACGGCAAGGTAGACGATGGCCTGGGCCAGGGCCAGTTCGCCCTCGGGCGAGCCCAGGCGCTCGTAGGCCTGCGCGGCCTCCAGCGCGATCTGCAGCGCACGCGGGTCGGCTAGTCCGACGTCCTCGCTGGCCATGCGGATCGCGCGGCGCGCCACGTACAGCGGGTCAGTGCCACCATCGAGCATGCGCACCATCCAGTAGAGCGCCGCATCCGGGTCGGAGCCGCGCACCGCCTTGTGCAGCGCGGAGATCTGGTCGAGGAAATTGTCGCCGCGGTTGTCGAAGCGGCGCAGCGTCGCGGGCAGCGCATCGCGCAGGAAGGCGGCGTCGATGCCACGGCCGGCGCTGCGCGCGGCATTGGCCACGACTTCCAGCGTATTGAGCAGGCGGCGCGCATCGCCATCGGCAACTTCCACCAGCATGCGCCGCGCGGTGGCGTCGATATCCAGCCCCGGATAGTGGCGGGCGCACGCGGCCGCGATGAGGTCCTGCAGGTCCTGGTCGGTGAGCGGCTGCAGCACGTAGACCGCGGCCCGCGACAGCAGCGCCCCCACCACCTCGAACGACGGGTTCTCGGTGGTGGCGCCGACGAACACGAACAGGCCCGATTCGACATGCGGCAGGAAGGCGTCCTGCTGGGCCTTGTTGAAACGGTGCACCTCGTCGACGAAGACCACCGTGGCCTTGCCGCTGCACGCCTGCGTGGCGCGGGCGCGCTCGACCGCGTCGCGGATGTCCTTGACGCCGCCGAGCACCGCCGATACCGCGATGAAGTCCAGGTCGAAGGCACCGGCCATCAGCCGCGCCAGCGTGGTCTTGCCCACGCCCGGCGGCCCCCAGAGGATCATCGAGTGCGGCTGGCCCGAATCGAAGGCCTGGCGCAGCGGCTTGCCCGGACCGAGCAGGTGCTGCTGGCCGATCACCTCGTCCAGGCTGCGGGGCCGCATCGCCTCGGCCAGCGGCACCTGGCGCAACGGCTGTGCCCCAGCGTCGGACGCGCCGGATGCGGCAGGGTCGGCGCCGGTGCCGGCGAAGAGGTCGCTCATCGCGGGGTCACGACCGCATCGGGCGCGGCGCCGGCCGCCTCACCGTTCCTCGAGCACGTCGACGCCGGGCGGCGGCGTGAAGGCAAAGCGCTCGGCGGACAGGGCCGGATTGCGCTGCAGGTGCTCGAAGGCAAGGTCGGTGGTCTGGCCGAAACTGTCGCGCAGCTGCATGGCCACCGGCATGCCGTCGCGAAAACCGATGCGGATGCGCTCGAACAGCGAGTCGCGCGCCTTGGGCGTCGCGCGGATCCAGTCGATGCCGTCCTGGCTCGCGTCATCTGTCACGGCAAAGTCGTGCTCGAAGTCGTTGGAACCGAACAGGATCGAGGCCGGCGAGGCCGGCAGCGCGCCCGCCAGCGATTTCTTCGTGACCTGGTTCAGGTCCTTGTCGAACAGGAACAGGTGCCGGCCGTCGCTGACGATCAGCTGCTCATAGGGCGCGCGGTAGTTCCAGCGGAACTTGCCCGGGCGCTGGAACTCGAAGCTGCCGTGCGATACCTGCGGCTTGCCGGCACCGGTGCCGGTGGCACCCGTGGCGCGCGGGCCGGGGCTGGTCTGCGTGAAATCGCCACGGGCGCTGCCGGTCTGCGCCAGGAAGGCGTGCAGCTGGTCCAGCGGCGCGGCGCCCGCCGGCGCGCCGGCCAGCAGGGCAGCCGCGCACGCCAGCGCCAGAAGCAGCGCCGGCACGGCCCGGCGGCGCCGGCTCATGACTGCGCCGCTTCGCGGTTGGGCACCAGGATCTCGCGGTTGCCGTTGGGCTGCATCGCCGAGACCATGCCGGCGCGTTCCATGTCCTCCAGCAGCCGGGCGGCGCGGTTGTAGCCGATGCGCAGGTGCCGCTGCACCAGCGAGATCGACGCGCGCCGCTGCTTGAGCACCACCTCGACGGCCTGGTCGTACAGCGGGTCGGCCTCGCCGCCGCCCTCGCCCGGCGCGGCCCCGCCGCTGCCGGGCTCGCCGGCGGCATCGGGCGCATCGAGCACGCCCTCGACGTACTGCGGTTCCCCCTGGCGACGCAGCGCCTGGACCACGCGGTGCACCTCGGCATCGGAGACGAACGCGCCGTGCACGCGGGTGGGCACGCCGGTGCCGGCGGGCAGGTAGAGCATGTCGCCCTGGCCCAGCAGCGATTCGGCACCCATCTGGTCGAGGATGGTGCGCGAGTCGACGCGGCTCGACACCTGGAAGCCGATCCGTGTCGGGATGTTCGCCTTGATGAGGCCGGTGATCACGTCCACCGACGGACGCTGCGTGGCCAGGATCAGGTGCATGCCGGCGGCGCGCGCCTTCTGCGCGATGCGCGCAATCAGCTCCTCGACCTTCTTGCCCGTCACCATCATCATGTCGGCGAGCTCGTCGATCACCACCACGATCACCGGCAGGGTCTCCAGCGGCGCGGCCTCGGCCGGGTCGGGCGCGAAGGGGTTGAGGATCGGTTCGCCGCGCTCGCTGGCCTCGGCGATCTTCTGGTTGTAGCCGCTCAGGCTGCGCACGCCCATCTTGCTGAGCAGCCGGTAGCGCCGGTCCATCTCGCCGACGCACCAGTTGAGCGCGTGGCCGGCCTCGCGCATGTCGGTCACCACCGGGCACAGCAGGTGCGGGATGCCCTCGTAGGTGGACAGCTCGAGCATCTTGGGGTCGATCATCAGCAGCCGCACCTCGGATGGGTCGGCCTTGTACAGGATCGACAGGATCATCGCGTTGATGCCCACCGACTTGCCCGAGCCGGTGGTGCCGGCCACCAGCAGGTGGGGCATGCGCGCCAGGTCGACCACCACCGGCTTGCCCGCGATGTCCTTGCCCAGGCCCAGCGTGACCGGCGAGTGGCTCTCGTTGTAGACCGCCGAGCCCAGGATCTCCGACAGCCGCACCACCTGGCGGCGCGCGTTGGGCAGTTCCAGGCCCATGAGGTTCTTGCCCGGGATGGTCTCGACCACGCGGATCGACACCAGCGACAGCGCACGCGCCAGGTCCTTGGCCAGGTTGACGATCTGCGCACCCTTGACGCCGGTGGCCGGCTCGATCTCGTAGCGCGTGATCACCGGGCCGGGATAGGCGGCCACGACGCCGACCTCGACGCCGAAGTCCTTGAGCTTCTTTTCGATCAGGCGCGAGGTGAAGTCCAGCGTGTCGGTGGAGACCGCCTCGGGGCCGGCCTCGGGCTCGTCGAGCAGTTCGAGCGCCGGCAGTCCGGTGTCGGTGGCCTCGGCGAACAGCGGCACCTGGGATTCCTTCTGCTTGCGCTCCGAGGCGGCCACGCGCGGAGCCGGCCGCTCGATGTGCACGATCTCGTGGTCCTCGATCTTCTCGCGCTGCGCGGCCAGCGCCGCGGCGCGCGCCTCGAGCGCCGCCTCGCCGATGCTGCGGTCTTCCTTGGCCTCGCGCAGTGCGCGCGCGGCCGCCACCGCGCGTTCGAGCGCCCGGCCCAGGCCCTCGGCCACGGCGATCCAGGAAAAGCCGAATGCCAGGCTGGCGCCCACCGCGCAGGCCACGATCAGCCCCACCGTGGCGCCGGTGGCGCCCAGTGCCCGGGCCGCCCAGGGCGCCAGCGTCATGCCAAGCAGGCCGCCGGCGCCATTGGGCAGGCCCGCCGACAGCGAGCCCAGCCGCAACGCCTCCAGCGTCGTGGCCGCCAGCAGCAGCAGCACGAAGCCCGGCAGCCGCACCCAGCGCGACAGTCCCGCCTCCGGGTTGACCGCGCGGTGCAGCCGGGAAAACGCGCGCAGCACCCAGGCGCCCAGCAAGAGCACGAGGAGCAACGCCGAAAACCCGAACAGCAGGTAAAGCAGGTCCGCCAGCCAGGCGCCGGCGCTGCCGCCCCAGTTGTGGACGTGCGGATTGGGGCTCGAGACCGTGAAGCCGGTGTCGTCGCGGCGGTACGACAGCATCACCGCGGCCAGCCCGGCCACCACCACGGCCAGCAGCAGCCAGCGGGCCTCGGCCAGCAGGCGCGCGCCGCGGGTGCTCACCGGGTCGGGTCCGGCGGCGCGGCCGCGCGCGCGGCCGGCCCGTCCGGACGCCTCGCGCCGCGCTGCGCGAACGTCGCCCAAGCCACCCGCCTCCGGTCCGAACGCCATGCGCGGATTATAAGAGGCGACGCGCCCCTGCCCGATCACCTGCCTGGGGCCATCCGGGAGGCGGATGCCCGGGGGCGGACGGCACCTATAATTCCGGCTTTTGAAGGAATTTGCCCATGTCGACGGCCAAACACTGCCGGGTGCTGATCCTGGGGTCCGGGCCCGCGGGCTACACCGCGGCCGTCTATGCCGCGCGCGCCAACCTGGCACCGGTACTGATCACCGGCATGGCCCAGGGCGGGCAGCTGATGACGACGACCGAGGTCGACAACTGGCCGGCCGACGTGCACGGCGTGCAGGGCCCCGACCTGATGCAGCGCTTCCTGGAGCACGCCCAGCGCTTCGAGACCGAACTCGTCTTCGACCACATCCACGGCGTCGACCTGCGCCAGCGGCCGTTCCGCCTTACCGGCGACAGCGCCCAATACACGGCCGACGCGCTGATCATCGCCACCGGCGCTTCGGCGCAGTACCTGGGCCTGCCCTCCGAGCAGGCCTTCATGGGCCGGGGCGTGTCGGGCTGCGCCACCTGCGACGGCTTCTTCTTCCGCGGCCAGGACGTGTGCGTCGTCGGCGGCGGCAACACGGCCGTCGAAGAGGCGCTGTACCTGAGCAAGATCGCGCGAACCGTGCACATGATCCACCGCCGCGACAGGTTCCGCGCCGAACCGATCCTGGTCGACCGGCTGATGGAGCATGCCCGCACGGGCAACGTGCAACTGCACCTGTGGCAGCAGCTCGACGAGGTGCTGGGGGGCGACGCCGGCGTCAGCGGGGTGCGGGTGCGCGACGTCCGCAATGGCGCGACGCAGGAGATCGCCGTGCAGGGTTGCTTCATCGCGATCGGGCACCGGCCCAACACCGAGATCTTCGCCGGCCAGCTCGACATGAAGAACGGCTACATCACCACCCGCAGCGGCAACGAGGGGCTGGCGACGATGACCAGCATTGCCGGCGTCTTTGCCGCGGGCGACGTGCAGGACCATGTCTATCGCCAGGCGATCACCTCGGCCGGCACCGGTTGCATGGCGGCACTGGACGCGCAGCGCTGGCTGGAAGCGGAAACGGCGCAGGCGCCGGTCGCCACGGCGACCGCGTAATCCGTCCGGACGCTTTTTCCCCTCTCCCTCCGGAAAAGGGGGTCAACCTGGGCAGTGATCAACCGTCACGCAGCGGGTCAGACCGCCGCGTCGCCCGTCTCGCCCGTGCGGATCCGGATCACCTGCTCGACGGCGCGCACGAAGATCTTGCCGTCGCCGATCTTGCCGGTGCGTGCCGCCCGGGTGATGGCCTCGATGGCGCGGTCGATCATGTCGTCGGAGACCACCGCCTCGACCTTGATCTTGGGCAGGAAGTCGACGACGTATTCCGCGCCCCGGTACAGCTCGGTGTGGCCCTTCTGGCGCCCGAAACCCTTGACGTCCGTGACGGTAAGTCCGGTGACGCCGACCTCGGCCAGCGCCTCGCGGACTTCGTCGAGCTTGAATGGCTTGATGACTGCAGTAATTAGCTTCACGATGCTCTCCCAGCGGACGACCTCATATTACCGAACCGCGACGCGCTTAGATAGCGCCATGCTGCCGGGCGCCAGCGCGATGTCGTCGTCGCGGAAGCGGTTGGTGATCGGGTAGCGCCAGTCGCGGCCGAAGGCGCGGTGGGTCACGCGGATGCCCACGGGTGCCTGGCGGCGCTTGTATTCGCTCAGCCGGATCATGCGCACGATGCGCCGCACGTCGCTCTCGGGAAAGCCCAGCGCGACCATGTCGCCGAGGCTCGCGTCGCGCTCCATGTAGTGCTCGATGACGGCGTCGAGCAGTTCGTAGGGCGGCAGCGTGTCCTGGTCCGTCTGGTTGGCGCGCAGCTCCGCGCTGGGCGGCCGCTGCAGGATGCGCTCCGGAATCACCGGCGAGCATTCGTTGCGATAACGCGACAACCGGTAGACCAGGGTCTTGGTCAGGTCCTTGATGACGGCAAAGCCGCCGGCCATGTCGCCGTACAGCGTGCAGTAGCCGACCGCCATCTCGCTCTTGTTGCCGGTGGTCAGCACGATGGCGCCGGTCTTGTTGGACAGCGCCATCAGCAGGGTGCCGCGGGCGCGTGCCTGCAGGTTTTCTTCGGTCGTATCCCACGGCAGGCCGGCAAACTGCGGCGCCAGCGCCGCGACGAAGGCCTCGAAGGGGCCGGCGATGGGGATCTCGTCGTAGCGCACCCCCAGCCGGGCGGCCATGTCCCGCGCGTCGGCCAGCGAGATATCGGCGGTGAACTGCGAGGGCAGCATCACGGCCCGCACGTTCTGCGCGCCCAGCGCGTCGTGCGCCAGCGCCAGCGTCAGCGCCGAATCCACCCCGCCGCTCAGGCCGATGATGGCGCCGGGGAAGCCGTTCTTGCCCACGTAGTCGCGCAGGCCCATAGTCAGCGCGGCGTATGCCTGGGCCTCGCGGCCGGCCGGCCGCGTGCAGGGTCCCGGCTGCGGCACGCCGTCGCGGAAATCCACCAGCAGCAGGTGCTCCTCGAACTCCGGCGCCATCGCCATCAGCCGGCCCTGCGCGTCCAGCGCGAAGGAGCCGCCATCGAAGACCAGTTCATCCTGGCCGCCGACCAGGTTGGCGTACACCAGCGACAGGCCCTGGCGCGACACGTTGGCGCGCATGACGTCCAGCCGCTCGGACTGCTTGTCCAGGTGAAACGGCGAGCCGTTGGCGATCAGCAGCACCTGCGCGCCCGCGGCGGCCGCGCACTGCGGGGCGTAGCCGAACCACGTGTCCTCGCAGATGTTCAGCGCGAAGCGGGTACCGCGCACCTCGAAGACGAAGGGGCGGTTGTCCGGCTGGAAATAGCGCTGTTCGTCGAAGACGTCGTAGTTGGGCAGATCGTGCTTGCAGTAGGTGCCGATCACCACGCCGCGCAACAGCACCGAGGCGGCGTTGAAGCGCTGGCCCTCGCGGGCCAGCGGGTGGCCGACCACCACGCGCAGATCGGTGAACGGCGCCAGTTCGCGCGCCAGTTCGGCCAGCGCGGCGTCGGCGGCCTGGAAGAACGAGGCGCGCAGCAGCAGGTCCTCGGGCGGATAACCCGACAGCGACAGCTCCGGCGTCAGCAGGATCTGCGCGCCGGCACGCGCCGCCGCGTCGGCCGCCGCGACGATGCGCCGCACGTTGCCGGGAAAGTCGCCGACCGTGCAGTTGATCTGCGCGACGGCCACCCGCAGGGCGGAGCTCATTGCCGGCTGCGCCGCGTCAGAACGCCGGCTTGACCGCTGCGGCCTCGTAGCGCGCCACCGCGGCCATGACCTCGGCACGGGCCGCGTCGGCCCCCTTCCAGCCGACGATCTTCACCCATTTGCCGGGCTCCAGGTCCTTGTAGTGCTGGAAGAAATGCTGGATCTGCGCCAGGCGCTCGGGCGCGAGGTCCTCGGGGGAGCGCCAGTGCTTGTACCAGGGCAGGCACTTGTCGATCGGCACGGCCAGCAACTTGGCATCGCCGCCGCCGTCGTCCTCCATCGCCAGCAGGCCCAGCGCCCGGCAGCGCACGACGACGCCCTGCTGCAGCGGGAACGGCGTGATGACCAGCACGTCGATCGGATCGCCGTCGTCGCCGAGCGTATGCGGGATGTAGCCGTAGTTGCACGGGTAATGCATTGCCGTGCCGATAAAGCGGTCGACGAACAGCGCCCCGGTTTCCTTGTCGACCTCGTACTTCACCGGGTCGGCGTTCATCGGAATCTCGATCACGACGTTGAATTCGTCGGGGACCGAACGCCCCGCACCCACCTTGCTCAAGCCCATTGCCACCCTTCCGGTCGTCGAACGGGCGGGCCGCATGGCCCGGCGCCCGTGACGCGATTGTAGCTGCCGCCTGCGCGCGCCCCGGATCGCGCGCGCGGCCATGCGGCGCGGTGCCGTTACAGCGTGGGCTCGCGGCGAAACCAGCGCGGCCGCGCCAGCGCCGGATGGGCATTGCGCGCAGCCAGTCCGAGCGCCGCTTCGCGAAACTGCAGCGCCGCGGTCTGGCTGTCGCCCATCGATTCGGCCAGTTCGCCCATGGCCAGCGCGGTGTCCGGGTCCGGCGCCAGCCGCTGGCTCTCCTCGAGGTAGTTGCGCGCCTTGCCCCAGAGCCGCGCGCGCAGGCAGATGCGGCCCAGGCAGCGCAGCGCCGCCGCCGTGCGGCCGTGCTCCTGGATCCAGGCCTCGACCTGGGCGATCGCAGCCGATACGTTGACGTCGGCGCAGCGCGCGTATTCGTCGAGCAGGCGTTCGGTCCACTGCTGGTTGAGCGCGTGCTCCAGCGCCTGCGCGGCCTCGGTGCCACGGCCCAGGCGGTTGAAGCAGGACGCCGCCTCCAGCGCCAGCTCGGGCGCGGCGCGGTCGGCCGCCGGTATGGTGTTCCACAGGCGCGTGAGCGAGGCGACATCGGCCGCCGCTTCGCGCACCAGGCCGCGGTAGGCCAGCACCTTGTAGGCCTGCGAGGCCGGGGCCGGCAGGCCCCGGTGCTTGTCCAGCGCCCGCACGATGCGGATCGCGTCGTTCCAGTGGCTCGACTGCAGGTGCGCCACCAGGGCGATGCGCATCGCGTGGATATGGCGTGCCCCCGACCGGTGCAGCTGCTCGATGGTCTGCAGTGCGCGTGCGCTGTCGCGCTGCTCGGACCACATCTCGGCACTGAGCACCAGGCGCGCGGTCGCCAGTTCGGCGTCAGGCTCGGCGCGTTCCAGCCACTGCTCGCGCCGCTGGTACTCCTGCATCCGGTGCGCGGCGCGCGCCCCGACCAGGGCGGCCAGCGCCGCCACCGGGGGCACCGCCTGGGCACGCTGGGCGGCGCGCTCGGCGCGCGCAAAGCGCCCCTCGAACAACGCCTTGAGGGCCTCGCGCAGTCCGCGCAACGCGCCGAGCTCGGAGCGGCGCTCGCGGTACGCACGCACGCGTTCGGGAAAATCGCGCACGCGCTGCGCCAGGCGGCCGACGCGATACGCCAGCCACAGCGCCGTCACCAGCAGCAGCAGCAGGAAATTGAGCGAAAAATCCACCCGCCACGGCGGGGCCAACGCCACCACGCTGCCCTGGTTGTTCTGCAGCAGCAGCGCAATGGTGCCGGCCAGCACCGCCAGCCACAGCGCCCACAGCAGGGTACGCATCGGCCTAGCCTCCGGCGCCGCCGCGCACCGCGCGCAGCGCCGCCAGCGTCTCGTCCAGCGACAGGCGCGGCGCCACCAGTGCCGCGCCGCTGGTCGCGCGCACCAGCACCACCGCCGCCGCCACGTCGGGCTGGTTCGGATCGAAATAGCGCTGCAGCAGCATCTCGAGGGCCACCGCCTCGGCCCGGATCGCACGCTCGTCGCGCGCCAGGATCGCCTGGCGCAGGTCGAGCACGCCCAGCCGCACCCGGTCGCGCAGCAGCTGCAGCTGCGTCGGGCTGAGCAGCAGCGCCGCCGGCGTATCCACCTGGCGGATCCGCATGAAGTCGCCGAACTCGCGCTCCAGCCACGCCCGCACCCGTGCCGCCATGCCGCCCACATCCGTGCCGGCGCCTGGCGCGGCGACCGGAGCGGGCGCCGCGGCGGCGGCGGCCGGGACGGCCGGCGGCCGGGCCGCCGCATGCAGCGGATCGGCGCTGGCATGCCACTGGTCAACGCCGGACAGCAGCGGATCCAGGCGCGCCGCCAGCGCACTGCGATCCAGGTCGGGGGCCGCCTTCACGCGGGCCAGGTCGCGACGCAGCGCCTCGCGCACGCGCGCGGCGGCCGGACCGCTCATGCGGCCCAGACGGGCGTCGGCCACTGCCAGCGCGTCGGCCGCGTCCTGCGGGGCGATGCCCAGGCGCAGCTGCAGCTGCAGCTGCTCGACCAGGCGTTCGATGTCGATCAGCGCCAGCTGCTCGCGCCGCCGCCGCACGTCGGCCTCGGCGAGCACGCCCACGCCGGCGCTGGCCTCGCCCTGCGCCTGGCGCCACTGCATCTCGAGCTCGGTCAGGCGGCGTTCGCGTTCGGCGCTGGCCTGGTCGCGTGCCACGGTGGCCGCATGCTCGCGTTCGAGGCGCTGGGCCAGGTCCTGCGAGCGGTGCCACAGCGCGACCGCGGCCGCTAGCGCCAGGGCCGCCAGCGCAAAGGCCAGCACGGCCAGCGCCGGGGCCGGCCCGCCGCGCGGGCGCGCTGGCTGGCCGTCATCCGGCCGCGGCGGCACCGGCGAGGCGGCAGCGCTGGGAACGGGCTGCGGGGGAACCGGCGCTTGGGCTTCGCTCATGGTTATGTTTATTTTTTGGTATCCGGGCGCATTGCCCGGCCCCAATGTTACGAAATCCGCGCCGGTCCCGTTGGCGGCTGACCGGCGGTGCACGTTACCGCGCCGGCGGGAGCGGCCCCGGCACCACGCAACGCCGCGTCGATCGACCCGGCGCCGGGCTCGCAGTCCAGCACCGTCGGCCAGCCGGCCGCGCGCAGCGCCTGAGCGATGCGCGGATGCACGGCGAGCGCGTAGGATGCCGGCAGCCAGGCGCTGCGCTCGGCCTGCGCGGCCAGCGCAGCGTTCATCGCCGCGACCGCTTCGGTGCTGCTGAAGAGCACCGCCAGCGGCCGGCCCTGGTCAAGCGCGGCGCGCAGGGCCGCGCCGTTCGGCTCGGCCGGACGATGCGGCTGGCGCTGGTACGCCGCCACCTCGTCGACGGCGACGCCCCGGTTGCGCAGTTGCTGGGCCAACCAGTCGCGGCCGGACTGGGCGCGCACGATGAGCACGCGTGCCGGCAGCGCCGGCAATGCCTGCAGTACCGCCCACAGCGCCTCGGAGCCGCCATCGGCGGCAGCCGTGCCGGCCGGAGCCAGCGGTGCGGCGGCCGCAGCGCCCGGCAGCAGTGCGATGGCGCTGTCCAGCGTCGCGCGCCCTACCCCGGCCAGCATGGTGCCCGCGGGCCAGCGGGCGCCGCCCAGCGCGGCGGCGAAGGCCTGCACCGCCGCCGGGCTGACGAACACCGCGAGCGGGTATTGCTCGAGCTGTTCGAGGCAGCGCGCCAGCGGCGCCGGATCCGCGGGCGCCAGCAGGTCGAAGGCCGGCCACCACAGGGCGTCGTGCCCGAGTGCGCGCAGGGCATCGGTGAGGACCCGGCCCGGTTCGCCCGGCCGGGTGATGAGCAGCAGCGGACTAGCCGCCGGCGAGCAGGCGCTCGACACCGCGCGCTTTGAGCATGTCGACCACCTGCAGGCCGATGTCCTCGGCCTGCGCCACGGGACCGCGCTCCTCGGCCTCGAGCATCTGGCCCAGGCGCGCGTTGCCGGCCCAGGCCCGCAGGTGCAGCGTGCCGCCGTCAATGCGGCCGTAGGCCGCCAGCGGAAATTCGCAACTGCCGCCCAGACCGCGCGATACCGCGCGCTCGGCACTCACCACGGCGCGCGTGGGGGAGTGCTCCAGCGCCGCCAGGCGCTGCAGCACCGCATCGTCGCCGGCACGGGCCTCGATGCCGAGCGCGCCCTGGCCCGGCGCCGGCAGGAAGACCTCGGCCGGCAGGATCTGCGTGATGCGCTCGGCCAGTCCCAGCCGCTGGAAGCCGGCGGCCGCCATCAGCAGCGCGTCGAAGTCGCCGCGGTCGAGCTTGGACAGGCGCGTGCCGACATTGCCGCGGACCGGCTCGATCACCAGGTGCGGATAGCGCGCGCGCAGCGTCATTTCGCGGCGCAGGCTGGCGGTGCCCACGCGGGCGCCCGCCGGCATCGCCTCGAGACTGGCATGGCGCGGGCTCACCAGGCAGTCGCGCGGGTCGGCGCGCTCGAGCACGGCCGCCAGCGTGAACTCGGGCTCGAGCACCATCGGCACGTCCTTGAGCGAGTGCACCGCCAGGTCCGCGCGACCCTCGAGCAGCGCAACCTCAAGCTCCTTGATGAACAGGCCCTTGCCGCCGACCTTGGACAGCGTGCGGTCCAGTATCTGGTCGCCCCGCGTGGTCATTTCCAGCAGCTCGACCTGCAGGCCGGGATCGGCCTGCAGCAGGCGCGCGCGCACATGGTGGGCCTGCCATAGCGCCAGCGGGCTGGCGCGGGTGGCGATGCGCAATACGTTGGCGGAGGCGTTCATCGGGGGCAGAGTCTAGCAAGCACCCGGCGCGCGCGGCCGGCGCCGCCGGTGCGCCATCACAGGCCGGCAGCGGCCTTGACGACTGGCCACTGGCGCCGGCTGATCGGCAGTCGCTCGTCCAGGCCGCGCAGCAGGATTTCCCAGTGGCCCTCGGGGGCATCGCCCTCGCCGTCGGGCCGGCCCTTGACGCGCTGGAAGCCGGCGATGTGCTGGCGCGCCACCAGCGCATTGCGATGGATGCGCACGAAGCGCTCGCCGAATTCGCTCTCCAGTCCGGTCAGCGATTCCTCCGTGAGGAACTCGCGCGCGGCCGTGCGGATGGTCACGTACTTGAGTTCGGCGCGCAGGTACACGACGTCCTCGACCGGCACGAGCACCAGCCGCCCGCGCTCCGAGACGCTGATCTGGGTGCGCGCCTGGCCCAGCCCGCTGGCCAGCGCCGCCAGCCGCGGCTCGCGCGGCAGCACCCGCTGGGCCCGCTGCAGCGCGGCCAGCAGCCGGTCGGCGCGCACCGGCTTGAGCAGGTAGTCGAGCGCCTGCACCTCGAAGGCCTGCAGCGCATGTTCGTCGAAGGCGGTCACGAAGATGATCGCCGGCGGCGTCTCGCCCTGCGCCAGGTGCCGCGCCACCTCGATGCCGTTCATGCCGGGCATGGAGATGTCCAGCAGCACGACGTCGGGCTGCAGGCGCGCCACCGCGTCCAGGGCCGCCAGCCCGCTGTCGGCCTCGCCGACCCGCTGCAGCGGCAACTGCGCGGCGCAGTCGCCCAGCAGCTGGCCCAGGCGGGCGCGCGCCGGCGGCTCGTCGTCGACCACCAGGACCTTGAGCGGCTTGTCGGGCGCTTCCGGGTTCGTCATGGGATGGCCTTGGCCTCGACCGGGATCGTGAGCATGAGCTCGAAGCGTTCGCGCCGCACGCGCGTCTCCAGGCTCGCCTCCAGATCGTATATCAGCGCCAGGCGGCCGCGGATATTGTTCAGCCCGATCTGGTTGCCCTCGCGCTGCACCGGCTCGCGCGCGATCGGGTTGCTCACGAAGATCGCCAGCTTGAAGCCGTGCTGGCGCACCCGTACCTCGATGTCGCACGGGCCGGCCAGGCGCTCGGCGCCGTAGCGCACCGCGTTCTCGATGACCGGCTGCAGCAGCAGCTGGGGCACGCGCACGCGCGGGTGCACCGCCCCGACATGCCAGTGCACCTGCAGCCGATCGCCCAGCCGGGTCTGCTCGATCTCAACATAGCGCCGGCACAGGTCCAGCTCCTGCTCCAGCGGCACCAGGCGCTTGACGTCGCCCATGATCGCGCGGAACAGTTCGGCCACGCTCTCGAGCATGCGCTCGGCGCGCAGCGGATCCTCGCGGATCACCGCCAGCACGGCATTGAGGCTGTTGAACAGGAAATGCGGCCGGATGCGCGACTGCAGCGCCTGGAACTTGGCCTCGTCGATGGCCGGCGAGAACGCCAACGCGCGCAACTCGAGGTAGTGCTGCGCCAGGCCCCCGCACAGCAGGCCCAGGCCGGCCACCAGCAGGTCGATGCGCCACCCGGCCACGCCGCTGGCGCCCAGCGCCACCCGGTTGACCAGCACCGCGGCAACGGCCGGGACCAGCCACGCCAGTGCGCGCTGGCGCGGCACCGCACCCGCCGGACCGCGCCGGCGCAGCAGGCACCAGCCCAGCAGCGTTACGAGCGTGGTTGGTTCGACCACCGCGGCCAGCTCGAGAAAAGCCGCCGAGAACTGCGGCGCCACCGCGCCCGTGCCGGGGTAGCCCAGGTGGCCGCCCAGCACCACGATGGCCAGTGCGAGGTTGACGCCGACACCGATCCGCAGGACCGTTCCGGCATTGCATCCATCGGGTATCAGGGCGCGGTTGTCGAGCACAGCGGCCGATTATCCATGGTTTGCCCCGCTTTCCGCCAATGCGCCAGGCAACGGTCCGGCGCGCCGCGCGGCGGTCGGGCGCAGGGCAGGCGGTAGAATTTGCCGCATGAGCCATTCGCACAAACCTCCGGCCGGCCCGGCCGCCAGCGCGCCGTCGGCCCACGCATCGTCGCTGCATGCCAAGCAGGACGCCTGGTCCGGGCGCTTCTCCGAGCCGGTGGCCGACTTCGTGCTGCGCTACACCGCCAGCGTCGGCTTCGACCGGCGCCTGGCAGCCGCCGACATTGCCGGCTCGCTGGCGCATGCGGCCATGCTGCACGAGGTCGGGCTGCTCGACGCGACGGACCTCGCGGCCATCGAACGGGGCATGGCACAGATCCGCGCCGAGATCGACGCGGGCAACTTCGCCTGGCGCCTCGAGCTGGAGGACGTGCACCTCAATATCGAGGCGCGCCTCACGGAACTGGTGGGCGACGCCGGCAAGCGCCTGCACACCGGGCGCTCGCGCAACGACCAGGTGGCCACCGACGTGCGCCTGTACCTGCGTGGCGAGATCGACCGCATCGTGGGCGAGCTGCGCCGCCTGCAGCGGGCGCTGGTGGAACTGGCCGCGGCCCACGTGCACACCATCCTGCCCGGCTACACGCACCTGCAGGTCGCGCAGCCGGTGGTGTTCGGCCACCACCTGCTGGCCTACGTGGAGATGCTCGAGCGCGACGCCGAACGCCTGCGCGATGCGCGGGTCCGCGTCAATCGCCTGCCGCTGGGCGCCGCGGCGCTGGCCGGCACCACGTACCCGATCGACCGCGATGCGGTGGCGCGCCGCCTGGGCTTCGATGGCGTCTGCCGCAATTCCATGGACGCCGTATCGGACCGCGATTTCGCGATCGAATTCTGCGCGGCCGCCGCGCTGGCCATGGTGCACCTGTCGCGCTTTGCCGAGGAGCTCATCGTCTGGGTCAATCCGCGCTTCGGCTTCATCGCCCTGCCCGACCGCTTCACCACCGGCTCCTCGATCATGCCGCAGAAGCGCAACCCCGATGTCCCGGAGCTGGCCCGCGGCAAGACCGGCCGCGTGGTCGGCAGCCTGGTGGCGCTGCTGACGCTGCTGAAGGGCCAGCCGCTGGCCTACAACAAGGACAACCAGGAGGACAAGGAGCCGCTGTTCGACGCGGTCGACACGCTGCGCGACACGCTGCACGCGTTTGCCGAGCTGGTGCCGGGCATCGTCGTGCACCCGCCGGCCATGCGCGCGGCGGCAATGCAGGGCTTTGCCACCGCCACCGACCTGGCCGACCACCTGGTACGCGCCGGCATGGCCTTTCGCGACGCCCACGAAGTGGTCGGGCGCGCGGTGCGGCTGGCGGCCGAACGCGGCTGCGACCTCGATGCCCTGCCCCTGGCGGATCTGCAGGCCTTCGCCGCCGGCATCGATGCCGCCGCGCTGCGGGCGCTGACCCTCGAAGCCTCGGTGGCCGCCCGCGCGCACGTCGGCGGCACGGCGCCGGCCCAGGTGTCCGCGCAGGTCGCCTACTGGCGCGCCCACCTGGCGGCCAGTGCCTGAACCCTCCGCGCCCGCGTGCCGGAGGGCGTGGGAGCGAAGCGTCGGGTCGCCGCGCCGCTGCTAGCTGCCGCCGACCGTCATGCCGTCGATGAGGATCGATCCGCTGGTCTTGCTGCCGCGGTGCACGGTGTCGGCGCCGACCGCGACGATGCCGGCGAACATCGCCCGCAGGTTGCCGGCGATGGTGATCTCCTCCACCGGATAGGCGATCGCGCCGTCCTGCACCCAGTAGCCGCTGGCACCGCGTGAGTAGTCGCCGTTGACGTAGTCGATGCCCATGCCGATGAGCTCGGTGACCAGCAGGCCGGTTCCCATGACCTGCAGCATGTGCGCGAAATCGTCGCCGGGCGCGGTCAGGCGCGAGCGCAGCTGCAGGTTGTGCGATCCGCCGGCGTTGCCGGTCGTCTTCAGTCCGAGCTTGCGCGCCGAGTACGAGGACAGGAAATATCCCTCGAGCACGCCGGCGGCCACGACCTCGCGCGCCCGGCCGCGCACGCCTTCCTCGTCGAAGGGGCCCGAGCCCATGCCGCGCGGCACGAACGGATCCTCGTCGATCGACACGTGCTCGGGGAAGATCTTGCGGCCCAGGCTGTCGACCAGGAAGGATGCCTTGCGATAGAGCGCGCCGCCGCTGGCCGCCTGCACGAAGTTGCCCAGCAGGCCGCAGGCGACCGGTGCCTCGAGCAGCACGCGGCACTGGCGCGTGGCCAGCTGGCGCGCCTGCAGGCGCGCCAGCGCCCGTTGCGCGGCATACTGGCCGATGTCCTCCGGCCGCGCCAGGTCGGCGGCGGCGCGCATCGAGGTGTACCAGTCGTCGCGCTGCATGCCGCCACGGCCGCGCGCGATGGGCGCCACCGAGATCGAGTGGCGTGACTGCGGGTAACCGGCCAGGAAGCCGCGCGAGTTGGCCAGCACGAACTGGTCGCAACCGGTATGCACGTTGGCCCCGTCGGAATTGACGATCTGCCGGCTGACGGCGAACGCCGCGGCTTCGGCGCGCTGCGCGATCGCGATGGCCTGCTCGGAGTCGATGATCCAGGGATGGAACAGGTCGAGGTCGCGCGGCGCCCGTTCCAGGTCCTCGTCGTCAGGCAGGCCCGCCGCGTCGTCCTCGGCGGTGTGGCGCGCGATGTCGTAGGCGGCCTGCACCGCCTGGCGGATGGCGTCGAGCGAGAAATCCGAGGTCGAGGCATTGCCGCGGCGCTGCCCCAGGTAGACGGTGATGCCCAGGCCCTTGTCGCGGGTGTTCTCGATCGTCTCCACCTGCATCTTGCGGGTGCTGACCGACAGTCCGGTCGACTCGCTGGCCTCGCAGACGCAATCGCTGGCGCCGAGCCGGCGCGCATGGGCCAGGACCTCGAGCGCAAGCTCGCGCAGCCGGCTCGCGGGAATGGAAAACGGATTGCCCTCGGATGGCGTGCGGGTGGGGAGCGACAAGACCTGGCCTCGGGTTGGTGGGGGACCGCTATCATAGCCGCCGGCGCCGGAACCTCCGGGCACGCCAGGGGGCGGCAGGGACAGCGGCATGAACAATGGCACGAACGAAGCGGACGACACCGGCGACGCGCGTCCGAGCAAGAGCCACCTCAAGCGCGAGATGCACGCGCGCCAGGCACTGGGCAAGCTGCTGGTCGACCTGAGCGGCGCACAGCTGGTGCGCATGCAACTGCCCGAAGGCCTGCTGGCCGCCATCGTGGAGACCCAGCGCATCCACGGCCACGAGGCGCGCCGCCGCCAGCTGCAGTACGTGGGCAAGCTGATGCGCGGGGTCGACGCCGGGGCGATCCAGGCCGCCTACGACGAGCTCACCGGCGCGACGCGCGAGTCGGTCGCGCTGATGCATCGCTGCGAGGCGCTGCGCGACCGGCTGCTCGACGACGACGCCGCGATGGGCGAATTCGTCCAGGCGCATGCCGGCGTGGACGTGCAGTGGCTGCGCACCAAGGTGCGCGCCGCCCGCCAGGAGCGCAGCGCCGGCAAGCCGCCGCGCCATGCCCGCGAACTGTACAAGTGGCTGTACACGCAGCTGCGCGCCGGCGCGGCGGAACGCACGCCGCCGGCCGCGGCACCGCAGGACGCATGACCGCCGCCGCGCGCACCCATCCCGACGAGCTGCTGGTCGGCCTGCTGTCGGCCTCGGACCGTGCCAGCACCGGCGTCTACCAGGACCAGGGGCTGCCGGGATTGCGCCAGTGGCTGGCACGCGCGCTGGCGTCGCCGTGGCGCGCCGTCGAACGCCTGGTGGCCGACGAACAGCCCGCCATCGAGCAGGCGCTGGTCGAACTGGTCGACGTCTGCGGCTGCGACCTCGTGCTCACCACGGGCGGCACCGGCCCCGCGCGGCGCGATGTCACGCCGGAAGCCACCCGGGCCGTCGCCACCCGCGAAATGCCGGGCTTCGGCGAACAGATGCGGCGCATCTCGCTCGAGTTCGTGCCCACCGCGATCCTGTCGCGCCAGGTCGGCGTGCTGCGCGAGGTAACGATCGGCGGCGTCGCCCACGGCGCGCTGATCCTCAACCTGCCGGGCCAGCCCAAGGCGATCGCCGAGACGCTCGAGGGCCTGCGCGACGCGCAGGGAACGCTGCTCGTTGCCGGCGTCTTTGCCGCCGTGCCCTACTGCATCCAGTTGCTGGGGGGGCCGTATGTCGAAACGGACCCGGCGGTGGTGAGCGCGCATCGGCCCAAGGCGGCGATCCGCCAGCGCTGAGGGGCGGCGCCGGCGGATTTGCCGCCCGCGCCCCGGCGCTCTCCCGCCGTCGCCGCCCTAGGCTGCGCGCCCGACGCCCGACGCCGCCGGGTTTTCGAGCGGCAGGTCTTCGGCCACCGGCGCGAACACCGCGCGGTTGCCGCCGCTGGTCTTGGCCTCGTACATCGCCCGGTCGGCCAGGCTGAGCAGCCAGGTCGGCTCGCGCCCCTGCTCGCTGGCCATCGCGATGCCGACGCTGGCCGACAGCGCCTCGTCGGTGCGCCCCTGCACGCGCACTGGCCGCGCAAGTTCATCGAGGATGCGCAGCGTGATCGCCTCGATGTCGCGGCGCGTGCCCGCATCGGGGATCAGCAGCGCGAACTCGTCGCCGCCGTACCGCGCCACGGTGTCCTGCGGGCGCACCACGCGCTGCAGGCGCCGGGCCATTTCCTGCAGCACCTCGTCCCCGGCCTGGTGGCCGAAACGGTCGTTGATCTGCTTGAAGCGGTCGAGGTCGATGACCACGATGGCGCAGCCCGAATTGCGCAGCGCGCTGGTGGCCAGCGCGGCCCGCGCACGCTCGGCGAACAGGCGCCGGTTGGCCAGGCCGGTGAGCTCGTCGTGGCGGGCATCGAACAGCGCATGGGCCTCGCGGCGCCGGATCGAATCGATGTCGGCCAGCGCGACGACGTACTCGCCCTGGTCGATCGAGCGCAGCGTCAGCTGGCACCACACCGTCTGCTCGTCGGCGGCCTCGCCCAGCAGCCGCCGCAGCTTGATCTCGCGCACCACGGCCTGGTCGTTCAGGGCAGCGCGATCGGCCGCTGCCATCGCCGCCGCCCACTCCGGACGGTCGGCGAAGATGTCGCTGATGCGCAGGCCCTGCAGTTCCTCGGCCGGACGCTGCAGCAGCTGCAGGAAGGCGTCATTGCAGCGCGACACCGTGCCGTCGCGCACCACCGCCAGCGCCTGGCCGGCCGAATCGAGCACGGTGCGCTCGACGCGCAGCGCCTCGGCCAGGCTGGCCTCGCGCTGCTTGAGCGTGGTCAGGTCGACCATCATGCCCACGGCACCGGAAAAACCGCCATTGGTGCCCGACAGCGCCACGGCGCTGACGGCCACGATGATGTGCCGGCCGTCCTTGGTGACGTGCGCCATCTCGACATCGCGCATCACCTTGCCCTCGCGCAGCGCCACCAGCGCGCGCCGCGCGGCCGCCTGGTCGGCGGCCGGATTGAGCAGCACGCCCAGCGATACGCCTACCAGGTCTTCGGTGGTGTAGCCGTAGAGCTCGCGGCAGGCGCGCCGGCTGACGAAGGTGAAGCGGAAGCTGGCGTCGCAGGCCCAGATCAGGTTGGGGCTGGCCTCGACCAGCGACTTGTAGTGATCCTTGCGCCGGCGCAGCCGGTCATTGTCCATCAGTTCGCGCGCCGAGGCGATCGTGTCGAGCACCAGCGCCGAGGCCTGCGGACGTCCCAGGGCGTCGGGCCATGCCAGCGGCGTGATGTGGCTGCGCAGCGCGAGCCGGCCGCCCGAGGAACTGGCGCGCTCGACCAGCAGGTCGTACGTCGGCTTGCCATCGATGGCCGACTGCACCGCGCGCTCGAAGGACTCGCGCGAGCGCGCCTGGAAGACGAACGCGTCCCACCAGCGCGGACGCTGGGTCGGGCCGATCTTCATGCCCCAGCGGCGGATCGCGTCGGTGTGCGCGTGGATCACCCGGCCCTGCCCGTCGACCACCCAGGCGAGCACCGGCAGCTGGTTCATCAGGTTGGGCAGCACCGGCAGGCCGGGCAGCGACGACACGAAGGCCGCACCGCTGAGGGTTTCGTTCGGCGCCGGCACGCGGGTCGGCACCGTGGCCGGCGGTGCCGGCGGCGCAGCCGCGACCGGCGGGATCGGCGCGACCAGCGCGCGCGCCGCGACCCGGTCGTCGGCCGCCGGCGCGCGCGGCACGGGCGCCGCGATCGGCAGCACGACGGTTTCGGCCGCGTCGCCCTCGGCGACCTCCATTCCGCGGGTCGACGGCACGGTGTCGGGCGCTGCCGGCATCGGCGCCAGCGCCGGCGCGGCGTTGGCCGGCACCGCCGGAATGGCATTGGTTTCCATCGCCACCACCGTGAGCAGGTCGCCCCCGCGCGACTGCCCGACCTTGATGCGCACGGGCAGCGGCCCGCCCGATACCTTGCCCACCGGGATGAGCGTCGCCGGCACCGGCCCGTTGCGCGCCAGCTGCGCCAGTTCCAGCGCCTTGGGCGGATCGAACAGCGCCAGCTCGCCGATGCGCCGCCCGATGCAGTCGAACGTAATGCCGCCCAGCAGCGCCGCCGCCGATGGATTGATCTCGAACACGCGGCCGTTCTGGATGGCGATCATCGGCGCCGCCGAGGTCTGTATCGCCAGCTGGATGCCGCGCCGGGTGGAACCCGAGCCGCTGCCGGAGACCGGCTCGACGCGCGTGGTGCGCGGTGCGGGCGGCGGCACCGGGCGCGTCGCGCCCAGCCACACGATGCTGGCCATCCACAGCAGCAGGCCCAGCGCTATCACCGGGCCGCTGGCCGCGTGCACCGCCATCGCGACCACCGGAATCGTCCAGCCGAAGGCCAGGCCCAGCGGCGTCGCACGGCTGCTGGTCGACAGCGACGACATCAGTATGGCGCCCGCCAGCGCGCCGCCCAGGCGCGTGGCCAGCGTCGCCGCGAGCGGCTCGACCGACACCAGCAGGCCGGTCCACAGCGCGGCGTCGACCAGGAACGACGCGGCGCGCCAGCGCACCGACGCCGACAGCGGCTCGCCCGCAATGCGCCGGCCCTCGCTCGGATCGGCGGGGATCAGCAGCCGCGCCATGACATTGAGTGCCAGCGCGGCGATCCAAAACCAGGAAACCGCACTGCCGGCGGGCAGGCCGAGGCCGGCAAATCCCAGGATCAGGAAGCTTGCCGGAGCGACGTGCCAATGCGTGCCGCTGGACGACGCGTCGGTGCCACCGCGCGGCCGCGCCGGACTGCGCGTCACGTCATGTTGACCCGTACCGTGTACCGGCGTACGGGTAACCCGGGCAGGTGATGACGAAGTCGGAATTTGACGAGTCCCCGCCGAGCGCGCGTCCCGCGCCGCCATAGTTGCGGTACCCTCATTCGGGCGCGGCAAAGGCCGCGCGTGGAACTGGGAAACCGAGCGCGGCACGGAGCCGGAAAGGCCCGCGCCCCGAGAGCAAGATACCTGGCCGCCTGGCGCTGGAGCCGCGAATTCGTCTGCAATGGAAATTCACGGTGACGGAAACGTGTGCGTGGCACGTGAAAAGGTTGGAGGCTGGGGCCCCGGAACTGAGCCCGGTCCAATAACCATAACGTGGTACGCAGGCGGGTCATTATCCCTCCCGCATGACGGCGAAACAACCATCGTATGAGAAGAAAGTATTGCGCGCCGCAACGCTTCCTGACAACGATTTCATGACCGCTAATGACCTGGCGACAGTGCAGCGGCCCCCCTACCGGGGTCGTTTTGCCCCCTCGCCAACCGGGCCCCTGCATGCCGGAAGCCTGGTGGCGGCACTCGCCAGCTGGCTCGATGCGCGGGCCCATGACGGCAAGTGGTTGATTCGGCTAGAAGATATCGATCGCGCCCGCGAACGGCCGGGAGCTGCGGCGGCTCAGCTGGCGAGCCTGGCTGCACTGGGAATGGAGTCCGACGAACCGGTAATGGTGCAAAGCGAGCGGAAAGCGGCCTACGCTGCCGCAATGCAACAACTGCAGTTCGCCGGCCGTATCTATATCTGCCACTGCACGCGGTCACAGCGCGCGTCGGCCGCCGAGAGCGCGGCATATCCCGGAACCTGCCGCGACCGGCGCCTCGATCCACCCGGCGCCTCGCGCTTTCGGGTCGAACCGGGCGTCACGGCCTTCGTCGACCGCGCGTTCGGTCCCGTCGCCCAGGATGTCGAACAGGCGGTCGGCGACGTGGTCGTGCACCGCGCCGACGGCTACTGGGCCTATCAACTGGCAGTCGTCGTCGACGACGCAGCACAGGGCATCACCGACGTCGTGCGCGGCGCCGACCTGCTCGACAATACCTCGCGGCAGATCGCGCTGCAGCGCGCGCTGGGCGTTGGCACGCCGCGCTATCTGCACCTGCCGTTGGTGCTCGGGCCCGATGGCCGTAAGCTCTCCAAAAGCGCCGGCGACGCGCCGCTGCCCCGGAACCGGGACGGCGCGCTGCGGGCGCTCGAGGCGGCCTGGGCGCACCTGGGCTTTGCACCGCTTGGTGCGGGCAGCGTCACCCATTTCCAGCGCCGCGCGATCCCAGCCTGGCGCGCGCGCTGGGCGATGGCCGCCGCGGCCGGCGCGACGCACGCCGGTGCGCGCCAACCGATGAGCCCCGCATGAGCATCGCGCTACTCACCGACATCCACAGCAACCGCGAGGCGCTCGAGGCGTGCCTGGCGCACGCCCGCGAGCACGGCGCCGACCAGTATCACTTCCTGGGCGACTATGTCGGCTACGGCGCCGATCCGGTCTGGGTCGTCGACACGGTCATGGAGCATGCCGCCGCCGGCGCCATCGTGCTGCGCGGCAATCACGACGAGGCCACGGCGACCACGCGCGACCTGCACATGAACGACGACGCGCAGCGCTGCATCGACTGGACGCGCACCCAGCTGCGCGCCGACCAGCTGGCGTTCCTCGAACGCCTGCCGCTGAGCGCGCAGGAGGGCAATGCGCTGTTCGTGCATGCCAACGGCTGGGACCCGCAGGGCTATGAATACATCCACGGACCGATGCAGGCGGGACGAAACCTGCAGGTGGTGCGCGCGCGCATCACCTTCTGCGGCCACATGCACGAGCCCATGCTCTATCACATGGGACTGACCCAGCGCGTCGAGATGTTCGCGCCGGTGCCCGGAACGCCGATCCCCCTGAGCGCCGCGCGGCGCTGGCTGGCGATTCCCGGATCGGTCGGGCAGCCGCGCGACGGCAATCCGGCCGCCTGCTACGCGAGCTTCGACGAATTCAACAACCTGCTGACGTTCTGGCGCATTCCGTACGACCACGCCAGCGCGGCGCAGAAGGTGCGCGCCGCCGGCCTGCCGGAACGCTACGCGCAGCAGCTGCTGCTCGGATCGTGAGCAGCACCGCGGCCCGGTCCGATCCGGCAGCGCCTGCCCCCGGCGCCGCACTGCCCGCCGGCGGATTCGGCCTGGGGCTGCTGCCGGGCCAGGTGATCGACGGCTTTCGCCTCGTCGACCGGCTGCACCGCGGCGGCATGGCCGTGGTGTGGACGGTGACCCGCGACGACCTGGCCGAGCCGGCGATCATGAAGATCCCGCTGCTGGGCGACGACCCGGCGGCGATCGTCGGCTTCGAGGTCGAGCAGATGATCCTGCCGATGCTGCGTGGCCCGCACGTGCCGCGCTGGATCGCCGCCGGCGGCTTCGATGCGCAGCCGTACATCGTGATGGAGCGGCTGCAGGGCCAGTCGCTGCGCGCCCGCCTGGACGGACCGGCGCTCGCGCCCGCCGAGGTTGCGGCCATCGGCACGCGCGTCGCCGAGGCGCTGCACGACCTGCACCAGCAGCAGGTCATCCACCACGACATCAAGCCGAGCAACATAATGTTCCGCGCCGATGGCACGGCCGTGCTGATCGACTTCGGCCTGGCGCGCCACGACCGCCTCCCCGACCTGCTGGCCGAGGAGTTCCGCCTGCCGATGGGCACGGGCCCGTACATCTCGCCCGAACAGGTGTTGCACAACCGCGCCGATCCGCGCAGCGACCTGTTCGCGCTGGGCGTGATCCTGTACTACCTGGCCACCGGCAGCCGTCCGTTCGGCGCGCCGGCCTCGGTGCGCGGCCTGCGCCGCCGGCTGTTCGAGGCGCCGGTGCCGCCGCGCGCGCGGCTGCGCGATTTTCCGCCCTGGCTGCAGGAGATCATCCTGCACTGCCTGGAAGTCGATCCGGAGCAGCGCTACGCCAGCGCCGCGCAGCTGGCCTTCGACCTGAGCCATCCGGACGGCGTGGCGCTGGGACCGCGCGCCGCGGCAACGCGCGCCCAGTCGCTGTGGGTGCGGCTGCAGCGCATGCTGCGCCGGCTGGCCGCGCGCCCCTCGATGCGCACGCTGGCGCAGCAGCTCAACCGCGCACCCATCGTCGTGGCCGCGGTCGACCTCGCGCAGGACTGGGAAGAACTGGCCGACGCGCTGCGCACCTCGGTGCGGCATGTGCTCAATGCGGCGCCCGACGCCCGCCTGGCCTGCGTGTCCGTGCTGCGCACCAACCGCCTGGCGATGGACGTGAACGTCGACAGCGCCGGCAATCACCGCCACGTGCAGCGCCTGGTCCAGCTGCACCACTGGGCGCGCCCGCTCGCGCTGCCGGCTGGCCGCGTGAGCTTCCACGTGCTGGAGGCGAGCGACCCTGCGCTGGCAATCCTCGATTACGCCAACACCAACCGCGTCGACCACATCGTGATCGGCTCGCGCGGCGCCTCGTCGCTGCGCCGCTACCTGGGCAGCGTCTCGACGCAGGTGGTCGCGCAGGCCGCCTGCACCGTCACCGTGGTGAAAGTGGCGCGCGAAGAGCGCACGGTTGCCGGCCCGGCACTGCCGACGCCCTAGCGCGCCGCCGGCGCCCGCAGCGCCAACCGCTCAGCGCTTGACGCCGCCCAGCAGTGCGGCGCGGCGCACGCCCGGCTTGCGCTCGCCGCTGTCGCGTGGCGCGGCCGGTGCCGGCTCGGTCGTCGGTGCCGCGGCGGCATCGGCCGCGGCGCCGCGCGGCTCGTAGGGCTTGAGGAAGAAGTCGTCGACCGGCGCGGCC
>JBBISD010000003.1:0-61822 GCA_037441485.1 Burkholderiales bacterium | reverse complement strand
GGGCGCTGCAGTGGAGCGCGCAGCCGGCACCGGACCGCGGCCGGCGCCTGGCGCAGCAGGTGCCGGCGGCGCTGCGCCGCCAGCTGCAGCGCGTGGCCGCGGCGGGCTGCCGCTTCGCGGAACTGGCGGCGCGCCGCCAGCATCGCGTGCGCCGGCGCGCCAAGACCGTGCGCTATGCGTACGGGGTGTTTGCCGGCCTGCTGCCCAAACGCAACCGGGAGCGCCGGATGCGCCGGCTGGAGCGCTTCCAGGATGCCGCCGGCCGGGTGCAGGATGCCGCGCTGGTGCGCCAGCTCGGGCGGCGCCTGACGCGTTCCCGCCCGCTGCGCGCGGCGATCGATCGCTGGGCCGGCGAGCGCGCGCGGCGCGCCGCGGCCCAGGCGCAAAAGCTGGCGGTGCGCCTCAGCGCGTCGCCGTGAGCCGGGTTTCGGGGACCTGCGCCGGACGCACGGCGTTGCCCTGGCCGAAGCCGATGCCGGCGCGCACGGCCTGATCGACCTGGTCGGAAGTCTGCAGGCCGGCCACGATCAGCCACTGCTCGCTGATTCCGGCGACGCGCGCCTCCAGGGCCAGGTTGGTCCACGCGTCGTCGAGCGGCGAGAGCGGGACAAGCACCTTGGCGAAATCCGGCTGCACGAGATTGAAGGCGCCCAGTTCCATCGCCAGGCGCGGCGCGGTGACGCGCAGGCCGACGGAGATCTGCTGGGCGCGCAGGTAGTCGACGAACGCGCGGATCCGGTAGTGCGACTTCACCAGGTCGATGGTGCCGCGCAGGATGACCACCAGGCGGTGCGCGACCAGCGCGTGGGCCTGCAGCATGCGGTCGATGCGCTCGTCGTATTTCTGCACGGTGCCGAACGACAGCGTGACGCCGACCTGGTCGGACTCCTCGCGCGCCAGCATGCCCAGGCCCTGGCCCAGGCCCAGCAGCTGGATGCGCGACCACTGCACCGGGGACGGTTCGAAGCCGTCGGCCCAGACGTAGAGCTCGTCGAACCAGCGCAGCGGCGTGTGCAGCGACCGCGTCGGCCACACCGTGGCGCAGACGTCGCCATCCGGAACCGCCTCGCCCTCGCGGCAGATCTGCCGCGCCGGCCACCGGTGCGCCGGGGTCGCGGAGATGGACAGGGTCGGCGGTGGCGGGGCGACGGTGCGAGGTCTCTCGGACATACCGGCGAAGATAACGGTTTTCCAGCTTCCCAGCATATACGGGATGGCTATCTTCGGGGCATTGTTTGACCGGCCTTAAGGGGGGAGGCCGGCCCGCGCCCGTACAATGCCCTCCTGCATTGCGGCACCCCACCGGCGCCCCAAGGTCGATCCTCCCGGCGATGCTTCCTTCCTCCCGAAACCTGCGTTGTGCCCTGGTGCCGCGCTCCGTCGCGCTGATCGGGGCGACCGACCGTGCCGGCGCGCTGGGCCACGACGTGCTGCACAAGCTGCTCGAAGGCGGGTTCCGGGGCGAGATCCTCGCCGTCAACCCGAAGCACAGCCGCGTGGGCGATCTGCGCTGCTACGCGACGCTGGCCGACCTGCCCGTCGTTCCGGACCTGGTCGTCGTCGTGACGCCGGCCGCCGCGGTCCCGGGCATCGTGCGCCAGTGCGCGGCACGCCGGGTTCCCGGAGTGCTGGTGCTCTCGGCCGGGTTCGCCGAAATGGGCTCCGCCGGCGCGGCGCTGCAGGACGAGGTGCTGGCGCTGGCGCGCAGCGCCGGCGTGCGGCTGATCGGCCCCAATTGCCTCGGGCTCATGCGCCCGTCGATCGGCCTCAACGCCACCTTTGCGCGCTCGGGCGCCCGCCCGGGCAATATCGGCCTGGTGTCGCAGTCGGGCGCGGTGGCGCTGGCCCTGCTCGACTATGCCTGGGCCGCGGGTTTCGGCTTCTCCTCGGTGGTGACCACCGGCGACGGCTCGGACGTCGAGTTCGCCGACGTGGTCGATTTCCTGGCGCTCGATGCGCAGACGCGCAGCATCATCCTGTACGTCGAGGGCGTGCATCGGCCCCGCCAGTTCCTGTCGAGCCTGCGCGCGGCGGCCAGCATGAAGCCGGTGGTGGTCCTCAAGGCCGGGCGCCACAGCGCCGGCTCCAAGGCGGCACTCAGCCACACCGGCGCGCTGGCCGGCAACGACGCGGTGTTCGACACCGCGCTGCGGCGCACCGGCGCGATTCGCATCTCCAAGTATCCGCAGCTCTTTTCGGCATCCGAGGCACTGCTGAGCGGCCGCCTGCCGCGCGGCCCGCGCCTGGCGGTGCTCACCAACGGCGGCGGGCCGGGCGTGCTCGCCGCCGACGCCGCCAGCGACGCCGGCTTGACGCTGGCGGACCTGGGCGAGTCGACGCGGCGGCACCTGGACGAACTGCTGCCGGCGACCTGGTCGCACGCCAACCCGGTGGACATCATCGGCGACGCCGATTGCGCGCGCTTCAGCGCGGCTTTCGAGGCGCTGCTGCAGGACGACGCCAACGACGGCGTGCTCGTGCTGTTCTGCCCGACCATCCGGCTGGGTGCCAACGAGCTCTCCCATGCCCTGGTGCCGATCGCCGACGCCAGCACCAAACCGGTGGTATCGGCGTGGCTGGGCGAGGCCGACGCCGCGCACGGCCGCTCGATATTCAAGCGGGCCGGCTACTCGGCCATGCGCAGTCCCGAGCAGGGCGTGGAGTCCTTCGCCTACCTGGCGCAGTTCGTGCGCCATCGCGAATTGCGCCGGCAGTTGCCGCCGCCGGTGAACCGCGACGCCGACGGGCCGCCGCTGCAGCTGGACGCGGTGCGCGCGATCCTCGCGCGCGTGCGCGAGCAGGGGCGCAGCCTGCTGGCCGAGGACGAGGCCAAGTCGGTGCTGGCTGCCTGCGGCATCGAGGTGGCCCAGGGACGCCTGGCGCGCACGGCCGACGAGGCGCGCCGCCTGGCCGGCGAGATCGGCTTCCCGGTGGTGCTGAAGGTGCGGGCCGAAGGCATCACCCACAAGAGCGACGTCGGCGGCGTGCTGCTGGACCTGACCACGCCCGAGGACGTGGCGGCCGGCTTCGACACCATCGCCGAGCGCGTGCGCCAGCGGGCGCCGGCCGCCCAGTTCGGCGGCGTGCTGGTGCAGCGCATGGTGACGCGGCCCACCGGCCGCGAACTGATCGTCGGCATCGCCCGCGACCCGTCCTTCGGCCCGGTGATCAGCTTCGGCATGGGCGGCATCGCCGTCGAGATCGTGCGCGATTCGGCCCTGGCGCTGCCGCCGCTCAACCGCATGCTGGCCGGGGACCTCATCGACCGCACGCGCGTATCGCGCATGCTGGGCGCCTTCCGTGGGCTGCCGGCGGTCGACCGCGAGCGGCTGATCGACGCGCTGCTGCGGGTCTCGGAGCTGGCCTGCGAGTTTCCCTGCCTGACGGACCTGGACATCAACCCGCTGCTGGCCGACGAGAACGGCGTCATCGCGCTCGACGCGCGGGTCGTCATCGACCAGGGGCCGCTGCGTCCCGACCCGGTGTACTCGCACCTGGCGATCCACCCGTATCCGAAGGCGCTGGAGCGCCCCCTCACGCTCAACGACGGCACCGTCGTGCTGCTGCGTCCGGTGCGGCCCGAGGACGCCGAGGCCCAGCGGCGCTTCGTCGCGCGCCTTTCGGACCTGACGCTGTACCGCCGCTTCCACGCCCCGGTGCGCGAACTGTCGCTCGACCGGCTGGTGCGCTTCACCCAGATCGACTACGACCGGGAGATGGCCTTCGTGGCGATCGACGCCAGCGGCGGCGAGGACGAGATCCGCGGTCTGGCCCAGTACAACCGGACCCCGGCGGCCGAGCGCGCCGAGTTCGGCATCGCCGTCGAGGACAGCTGGCAGGGGCGGGGCCTGGGGTACGCGATGATGGCGGCGCTGGAGTCCTGCGCCCGCGAGCGCCAGGTCGAACAGATCTTCGGCTACGTGCTGGCGGAGAACGATTCGATGCGCGGGATGATGGTGGCGCGCGGCTACCGGCCCCAGCGCGAGGACGACGACCCCGGGGTCATCCGCTTCGAGCTGCCGCTGGCCGCGGCGGCGCAATCCGGCGGGGCGGCTGCGCCGGCGCCGGCGATTTTGTAGACTAGGCGCATCCGCATCCGTTCGGTTGCCGGCGCGTGCTGCGCGCCCGGCGCCGTTTGCCGCCATGCCCCAGGTACCGAGCCTGAGCCGGGCCTCCAAGGTCCAGCTATGCCTAGCCGCGCTGTGCATCGCCGTCGTCGACGGCGTGGTGCGCGAACTGGTCGCCCCGGGCCGGTGGTTCTACGCCGGCGACATCGTCACCATCGTGCCGCTGGGCGCGATCGTCTATCGCTGGTACCACCTCGATGCGCAGGATCACGCCTACCAGCGTTCGCCGGCGCTCAATACCGCCGTCATCGTCATCGGCGCCCTGGCCCTGCCGTATTACTTCGTCCAGACCCGCGGCTACCGCCGCGGCGCGCTGGCCGCGCTCTGCCTGGGCGCGGTGTGCGCGGGTTACCTGACCCTGCAGTCGGCCGGCAAGCTCGCGGTCGATCGCGCCGTGACGCACGCGATGGCGCACGGCCCGGTACGCCTCGGTGGCTGAGGCCCCAGTGCCTGCGCAGCGCCGCCCGGCCGCGCCGTATCATGCCGACCGGCCTGATCCGAGGAGGGCGCCATGAACCAGGACCCGTTTGCCGAACTCAAGAGCCGGCAGCGCGAGATGTGGGCGTCGTTCACGCCGGCGGCGACGTTCACCACGCCGGTGGCGGCCCACCTCGTGCGTTTTGCCGGGATCGCGCCCGGCGCGGCCGTGCTCGACGTGGGCACCGGCACCGGTGTCGTGGCGGTGACCGCGGCGCGGGCCGGCGCGCGGGTCAGCGCGCTGGACCTCACCCCCGACCTGCTCGAGAAGGCGCGCGAGAACGCGCACATTGCCGGCTGCCGCGACATCGCCTGGACCGAGGGCGATGCCGAAGCGCTGCCCTATCCGGACGCCGCGTTCGACGTGGTCGTGAGCCAGTTCGGCCATATGTTCGCGCCCCGGCCCGAGGTGGTGGTGGCGCAGATGCGCCGCGTGCTCAAGCCGGGCGGCCGCATCGCGTTTGCCACCTGGCCGCCGGAACACTTCGTCGGGCGCATGTTCGCCTTCGTTGCGCGCCATTCGCCGCCCCCGCCGCCGGGCGCCGCGCCGCCGCCGCAATGGGGCGATCCGGCCGTCATCGCCGAGCGCCTGGGCCGGCGCTTCGAGGCGCCGTACTTCGAGCGCGGCACGATGCGCGTTCCGGCGCTCAGCCTGGCGCATTTTCGCGGCTTCACGGAACGGGCCGTCGGACCGATGCAAAAGCTGGTCGAGCGCCTGGCCGCGGCGCCGGAGCAACTGGCGGCGGCGCGCGCCGAATTCGAGGCATTGGCGGCGCCGTACTACGCCGATAACCTCATCCACCAGAGCTACCTGCTGACGCGCGCCCAGGCACGCTGAGCGGGCCGTCCGCACGGCACGCAGGCGGTACCCGCAAATCGGCGCTTCGTCGCGCGCGGCTGGACACCGGGCGCCGCGGCACTACGCTGTGCACCGTGATCCACGAACCATGGGAGTCGGCGATGACCGAGAGCGATGAACTGGCGAAACTGGGCGACCTGCACCGCAGCGGCGTGCTGTCGGACGAGGAGTTTGCGCGGGCCAAGGCGCGCGTGCTCGGCGGCGCCGCTGCTGCCGCGGCCACCGGGCAGGCGCCGATCGTCGACGCCGTGAACCGGCTGCGCCGCAGCCGCGACGAACGCTGGCTGGGCGGCGTGTGCGGCGGCATCGGCCGCTCGACCGGGGTGGCCGCGTGGGTGTGGCGCCTCATCTTCTGCGCGCTGCTGCTGTTTGGCGGCACCGGGCTGCTCGTCTATGTGTTGATGTGGATCTTCGTGCCGCTGGAACCGGCCCCGGTGGGCCTGGGCCACGCGGCGGGGTGAGCGGCGCCATGGCGGATCCGGCAGGTGCGGCCGGCGCCGGCGCGCCGGGCGAGCGGCAGGGGCGCTGCCTGTGCGGCCAGGTGCGCTTCGTGGCGCGCGGAGCACCCAAGTGGGTGGCCCATTGCCATTGCGAGAGTTGCCGCCGCGCCACGAGCGCCGCCTTCGCCACGTACGTCGGTTACCCCGCGGCGGCGGTTGCCTGGACCGGCACGCCCCCGGCCTCGTACGCCTCGTCGCCGGGCGTCGAGCGCCGTTTCTGTCCACGGTGCGGCTCGCCGATGAGCTTTGCTGGCGAGCGCTGGCCCGGCGAGATCCACCTTTTTGCCGCCAGCTTCCTCGAGCCGGCGGCGTTCGCGCCGCAGGTGCACGTCCACGCGGCCGAGCAGCTCGCCTGGGTGCACCTGGACGACGGCCTGCCGCGCTACGCCACTACCGCGCGGGCCGGGCCGCCGTTGCCGTAGTGCTTCGGCGCCGCCGTCAGGTTCCGGGCAGCGCGTCCGGAGGATCGATGGCCGCGCGGCGCCGCGCGGCCCGCATCAGCAGGCCCCCGAGCAGCACGCAGGCCAGCAGGCTCAGGCCCGCGTCGGCCGCCAGGCTGCCGGCGACGCCGCGCCACGCGTATCCGGCCCCGTCCACGAGCACCATGTAGGTGATCGGCACGTTGAACGCCGAGGTCATCAGGCAGAAGACCGTCGCCGCCAGCGGGTTGTTGCGCCCGATCGTCTCGAAGGTAATGGCCGTCGACGCGGTGATGGCCAGCGCCTGCCAGACGTTCTCGCCGATGAGCGCCACGGCAAAGGTCGTCGGCGTCAGCGGCAGCAGGATCAGCGCAAGCGTGAACAGCGAACCGGCGACGCCGATCGCCAGGTACAGCAGGCGCGTCGGCATCAGCCGGTCGATGCCCTGGAAGGCCAGGCAGCCGACGATGCCGCCGGCCATCACCCCGGCGCCGCCCACAAGGCCGACGACCCGTGGCGAGGCATGGAAGTCCTCACCCACGCCGCTGAGAAAGTTGGTGAGCGAAAAGGTCGCGGCCGGGGCGACGAACAGCGCCAGCGCGATCAGCACGTTTGGCTGGCGCACCAGCCCCACGAGATCGCCGAAGAACCGGCCAAAGCTTTCGCGCGCCAGGCGCCGGTCCGGCCCCGGCGCCGGCATCCATGCGAAGACCGCCATCGGCAGCAGGGTCATGCCGCCCAGCACCAGCGCCGTCAGGGCCGGCGGCAGCCGGCTGGCGATCTCGCCGGCCGCAATCGCGATCAGGCCGCCGCCGGCGATGTTGCCGATCGTCACCCAGACGCTCAGGCGGTTTTCGTCCGGCGCCGCGGTGATGCTGGAGAGCCAGCCGCCCAGCGCGCTCTGGAAAAGATTGGCGAAGAAGAACCCGGCCAGCAGCAGGGCCTCGACCTTCGCCGGGTCGTCGAGCAGCAGCAGCGCCGCGGCCAGGCACAGCGCGGCCAGCACTGCGGTGGCGATCGAATAGTCGCGCCGGCTGAAGCGCACATCGAGCACCGGGCTGAGCAGGAAGGTCCAGAAGCCCGGCGAGATCATCACCGCCGTCATCTCGGCGATGCGCGCCTCGGGCACGTGCCGGGCGCTGAGCAGCTGCGGCACCGTGATCACCAGGATGCCGGAGAACATGCCGAACACGGCATTGCTCAGGCCCATCAGCCAGACGGGTGCGGTGGCACGGCGCGGCATAACGATCCTCCTTGGGCGACAGTCGGCGCGGATTGCTTATAGCCGACCGCGGCAACTCCGGGGTGGCGCAGGCGCCAGTGCAGCGGCGATCGCCCGCTGCGGACCGGCCGCCGGCGCCGCGCAGCGCGTGCCGTGGTCGTGATCGAAAAGCATGACCGGGTCGTGCGCGGCGAACGCGTCAAGGAGATCAAGACCGGACCGGACCATGCGGCGGCGCTGTGACGGGGCATGCACGCGACGGGGCTTGACAGAACCCGGAAAAAGTACGAACGTTCGATTTTTATTCGAACCGGCCCCGCCCCGTGTCCCTGCCCGCCACCGTTCCGCGCACGTCCCGCGCCGCCGCGGCCGCCCCGCGCCCGGCAGCGGGCCGGGGCCGCAAGGGCGACCTGACCCGCGCCGCCATCCTCGACGCGGCGCTGGCGCTGGCGCGGCGCGATGGCCTGGAGGGCCTGACCATCGGCATGCTGGCCGAGCGCCTGGGCATGAGCAAGAGCGGGGTGTTCGCGCACTTCGGATCGCGCGAAGACCTGCAGCTGGCGGTGCTGCGCGACTACGCCGCGCGCTTCGTCGACGTCGTGCTGCGTCCCGCGGTGGGCGTTGAACGGGGCCTGCCGCGCCTGCGCGCCATCGTCGAGCGCTGGCTCGCGCTGCTCGCCGAGGAGATCGAGGCCGGTTGCATCATGATCAGCGGCGCCTCGGAATACGACGACCGCCCCGGCCCGCTGCGCGACGCGATGGTCGACATCGTCGTGGCCTGGAAGCGCGAGCTGCTGCGTGCGCTCGAGCAGGCCCGCCAGTGCGGGCACCTGCCGGCCGACGCCGACTGCGAGCAGATGGTCTTCGAGATCTACGGCCTCATGCTGATGCTGCACCAGGATGCGCGCCTGCTGCGTGGCAAGGACAGCATGCGCCGCGCGCGCAGCGGGCTGCAGCGCCTCATTGAAGGCGGCGCCGCGGCGCCCCGCATCGCCGCGGCGGCCCGCCGCAGCCGCAGCGGCCCGCGCAAGCCGGCCGCCCACCGCAAGGCTGCGCCGCAGCAGGCCGGCCGCAACCACTGACCCTCCGGAGGCCGGGATGCCCATCTACAAAGCACCGCTGCGCGACCAGCAGTTCGTCATCCACGAGTTGCTGGGTGCCGTCGACGCCCTGCGGACCATGCCGCGCTACGCCGACCTCGACGCCGATACCGTCAACCAGGTGGTGGAAGAGGCCGGCCGCTTCGCCGAGGAGGTGATGCTGCCGCTGAACCGCTCCGGCGACGAGGAGGGCTGCACCCTCGATCCCAGGACCCACGCCGTGAAGACCCCGGCGGGCTTCGGCGCCGCTTTCGACGCCTTCCGCCAGGCCGGCTGGCAGGGCCTGACGGCCGATGCCGAGTTCGGCGGCCAGGGCCTGCCGCAGCTGCTGCAGGTTGCCTTCGACGAAATGCGCTGCGCCACCAACCAGGCGTGGACCATGTATTCGGGTCTGACACTGGGGGCCTACGAGTGCATCGCCCACAATGGCTCGGACGCGCAGCGGCAGCTCTACCTGCCCAAGCTGGTGACGGCCGAATGGACCGGCACCATGTGCCTGACCGAACCGCACTGCGGCACGGACCTGGGCCTGCTGCGCACCAAGGCGGTTCCCCAGGCCGACGGCAGCTACCGCATCACGGGCGCCAAGATCTTCATCTCGGCCGGCGAGCACGACATGGCCGGCAACATCGTCCATCTGGTGCTGGCCCGCCTGCCGGACGCCCCGGCTGGCACCCGCGGCATCTCGCTGTTCATCGTGCCCAAATTCGTGCCGGTCGGCGCCGACGCCAATGCCACGCCGGGCGAGCGCAACGGGGTGTTCTGCGGCGGCCTCGAGCACAAGATGGGCATCCATGGCAATTCCACCTGCCAGATGGTCTTCGAGGATGCCGTCGGGTGGATGCTGGGCGAGCCCAACAAGGGCCTCAATGCGATGTTCGTGATGATGAACAGCGCCCGGCTGGGCGTGGGCGTGCAGGGCCTGGGCATCAACGAGGCCGCCTACCAGAACGCGGTGGCTTATGCCCGCGACCGCCTGCAGGGCCGTTCGCTCACCGGCACCAAGGCGCCCGACAAGGCGGCCGACCCCATCATCGTGCACCCCGACGTGCGCCGCATGCTGCTCACCGCCCGCGCGTACGCCGAGGGCGGGCGCGCCTTCGCCTACTGGATCGGCCTGATGGCCGACCAGCAGGTGCACCATCCCGACGCCGGGCAGCGCGAATTCGGCGCCGACATGATGGCGCTGATGACCCCCATCGTGAAGGCCTTCCTCACCGACAACGGCTTTTACCGGGCCTCCGAATGCCTGCAGGTGTTCGGCGGCCACGGCTACATTCGCGAGTGGGGCGTCGAGCAGCTGCTGCGTGATTCGCGCATCAACATGATCTACGAGGGCACCAACACGATCCAGTCGCTCGACCTCCTCGGCCGCAAGATCCTGATGGACAACGGCACCAGGCTGCGCAAGTTCGGCGCGCTGGTCAAGGACTTCATCGCCACGCACGCCACCTCGGCCGAGATGAGCGAGTTCATCACGCCGCTGGCGGATCTCGCCGACAAGGTGGAGAAGCTGACGATGGAGGTTGGCATGAAGGCCTTCGGCAACCAGGACGAGGCCGGCGCCGCGGCGGTCGACTACCTGCGGGTTGCCGGACACCTGGTGTTCGCGTATTTCTGGGCGCGGATGGCGCACGTGGCGCTGGCACGCTGCGCGGCCGACGGCGACGCGGTCGACCCGTTCTACAAGAGCAAGGTGGCGACGGCGCGTTTCTACTTCCAGCGCCTGCTGCCGGAAACGGCATTCCACATCCGCGCGGCACGTTCGGGCGCGGCCAACCTCATGGCGTTCGAGGCGCAGTGGTTCTAGGCGATCGCGGGACGGGCGCCGCGCCGGCCGGCGCGTGCGCGACAGGCAGCAATACCGGCACGGGGAAGACGCAATGAAGAACATCGTGATCAGGAAAGTGGCGGTGCTGGGGGCGGGCGTCATGGGTGCGCAGATAGCCGCCCACTGCATCAATGCCCGCGTGCCGGTGGTGCTGTTCGACCTGCCCGACGCGAAGACGCCGGACAAGAACGGCATCGCGCGCCGCGGCATCGACGGCCTGCGCAAGCTCAGCCCGGCGCCGCTGGGCCGCGGCGACGACGCGCGCTACATCGACGCGGCCAACTACGACGAGCACCTGGCGCTGCTGGCCGGCTGCGACCTGGTGATCGAGGCGATCGCCGAGCGCATGGACTGGAAGCGCGAGCTTTATGCCAGGGTCGGCGCGCATATCGGGCCGCACGCCATCGTCGCGTCCAACACCTCCGGGCTGTCGATCACCCAGCTGTCGGAAGCGCTGCCGGCGGCGTTGCGGCCGCGCTTTTGCGGCGTGCATTTCTTCAACCCGCCACGCTACATGCACCTGGTGGAGCTGATCCCGACGGCAGCCACGCGCCCCGGCGTGCTCGATGAGCTCGAGACTTTTCTTGCCAGCGTGCTGGGCAAGGGCGTGGTTCGCGCCAAGGACACGCCCAACTTCATCGCCAACCGCGTGGGCGTCTTCGGCATGCTGGCAACGATGGCCGAGGCGCAAAAGTACGGCCTGTCGTTCGACGTCGTCGACGACCTGACCGGCACGCGCCTGGGCCGGGCCAGGAGCGCCACCTTCCGCACCGCCGACGTGGTCGGGCTCGACACCATGGCGCACGTGATCAAGACCATGCAGGACACGCTGCCGCCGTCGAAGGATCCGTTCGCCGCGCACTTTGCGCTGCCGCCCGTGCTCAAGGCCCTGGTCGACAAGGGCGCGCTGGGGCAGAAGTCCGGCGCCGGCTTTTATCGCAAGCAGGGCAAGGTCATCCAGGTACTGGACCCGACGCGCGGCGAATACGTCGAGGGCGGCGGCAAGGCCGACGAGCTCGTCACGCGCATCCTCAAGAAGCCGGCCGCCGAGCGCTTGGGGCTGCTGCGCAACACCAACCACCCGCAGGCCAGGTTCCTGTGGGCCATCTTCCGCGACGCCTTCCACTATGCAGCCGTGCATCTGGAAGCCATCGCCGATACCGCGCGCGACGTCGATTTCGCGCTGCGCTGGGGCTTCGGCTGGGACAGCGGCCCCTTCGAAAGCTGGCAGGCGGCCGGCTGGCGGCAGGTGGCCGCCTGGGTGCAGGCCGACATCGATGCCGGCGAGGCGCTCTCAACCGCGCCGCTGCCCGACTGGGTGCTGCGGGGGCCGGTGGCCGACGGCGGCGGCGTGCATGCCGCGGCAGGGTCGTGGAGTCCGGCGCGGAAGCGCTTCGTGCCGCGCATCGACCTGCCGGTCTACCACCGCCAACTGTTCCGCGCGCCACTGCTGGGCGACGGCGCGCCCGATGCCCACCGCCACGGCACCACGCTCTTCGAGGACGACGCCTGCCGCATCTGGCACTGGAGCTCGGGCATGCCCGCCGAGGTGCTGGTCTTTTCCATCAAGACCAAGGTGCACGCCATCGGCCCGTCCGTGGGCGCCGGCCTGCTGCGCGCCATCGACCTGGCCGAAACCGGCTTCCGCGGCCTGGTCGTCTGGTCGCCGGACGAACCCTTCTCGGCGGGCGCCGACCTGCAGGCCATGCTGCCGCTGTTCATGAGCGGCGGCGCCAAGGCCATCGGTGCGGCCGAGCGCGACCTGCAGAACGCCTTTTTGCGCGTGAAATACGCCCAGGTGCCGGTCGTGGCCGCCATCAGCGGCCTGGCGCTGGGCGGCGGATGCGAGCTGGCCCTGCACTGCGCCAAGCGCGTGGCGGCGCTCGAGTCCTACATCGGCCTGGTCGAGGTCGGCGTGGGCCTGATCCCGGGCGCCGGCGGCCTGAAGGAGGGCGCGCTGCGCGCGGCCGCGGCCGCGGCCAGCGTCGGCGCCACCGACTTGTTGCCCTACCTGCGCAACTGGTTCCAGAACGCCGGCATGGCCAAGGTCTCGGCCTCGGCGCTCGAGGCGCGCGACATGGGCTACCTGCTGGCCTCCGACACCGTGGTGTTCAACCGCCACGAACTGCTCTGGACCGCCATCGGCGAGACCTTCGCGCTGCATGCGGTCGGCTACCGGCCGCCGCTGCCGCCGCGCCAGGTGGCGGCCGCGGGGCGCTCGGTGCTGGCGACGATCCGCGCGCAGCTCGTCAACATGCGCGACGGCGGCTACATCAGCGCGCACGACTTCCATCTGGGCGCCTGCATCGCCGACGTGCTGTGCGGCGGCGACGTCGACGCCGGCGCGCTGGTCGACGAGCAGTGGTTCCTCGACCTCGAGCGCAGGCATTTCATTGAGCTTGTCGGGCACCCGAAGTCGCAGGAGCGCATGATGGGCCTGATGCAGACCGGCAAGCCGGTGCGCAACTAGATCACGGAGACGACCATGAGCCGACACGTCCAGGAAGCCTACATCGTCGCCGCGACGCGCACGCCGGTGGGCAAGGCCCCCAAGGGCAGCCTGCGCAATACCCGCCCGGACGATCTGCTGGTGGCCGCGTTGCGCGGTGCGCTGGCAGCCGTGCCGGCGCTCGATCGCAAGGCGGTCGAGGACGCCATCATCGGCTGCGCGATGCCCGAGGGCGAGCAGGGGCTGAATGTCGCCCGCACCGCCGTGCTGTACGCCGGCCTGCCCGATTCGGTCGGCGGCTGCACGGTCAACCGCTTCTGCTCGTCCGGCCTCAATGCCATCGCCATGGCCGCCGACCGGATCCGCGTCGGCGAGGCCGACGTCATGATCGCCGGCGGCGCCGAGTCGATGAGCTTCGTGCCGATGAGCGGCAACAAGCCCTCGTTCAACGCCCGGCTGTTCGAGTCCGACGAGCACCTGGGCATCGCCTACGGCATGGGCATCACGGCGGAGAAGGTGGCGGCGCAATGGAAGGTCGGCCGCGAGGCGCAGGACCAGTTCGCGCTCACCTCGCACCAGCGCGCCATCGCCGCCCAGGCGGCCGGCGAGTTCCGCGACGAGATCACGCCGTTCGAGATCGTCGACCGCGTGCCCGACCTGGCGCGGCGCGAGGTCGTGCAGCGGCACCGGCGCATGGACCTGGACGAAGGGCCGCGCGCCGACACCAGTCTGGAGGTCCTGGCCCGGCTCAAGCCGGCGTTCGCGCTCAAGGGCAGCGTGACGGCCGGCAACAGCTCGCAGATGTCCGACGGGGCCGCCGCGCTCATTCTGGTGAGCGAGTCCGCGCTCAAGCGCTTCAACCTCACGCCGCTGGCGCGCTTCGTCTCGTTCGCCGTGCGCGGCGTGCCGCCGGAGATCATGGGCATCGGACCCAAGGAAGCCATTCCGGCGGCATTGCGCGCGGCTGGCCTGCAGCAGGACGCGATGGAGTGGATCGAGCTCAACGAGGCCTTCGCCGCGCAGGCACTGGCGGTGATCGATTCGCTCGGCCTGGACCGGGCCCGCGTCAACCCGCTGGGCGGCGCCATCGCCCTGGGCCATCCGCTGGGTGCCACCGGTGCCATCCGCGCGGCCACGCTCATCCACGGCCTGCGGCGGCGCTCCCAGCGCTATGGCATGGTGACCATGTGCGTGGGTACCGGCATGGGCGCGGCCGGCATCTTCGAGCGCCTGTGAACGGAAGCCCCCGATGACCATACGCGCCAACATCCAGGACGGCGTCGCCTGCATCGAGCTGGCCCGACCGGAACGCAAGAATGCCATCACCGCGGAAATGTACGCGCAGATGGCCGACGCCCTGGCGGCCGCCGCGCACGATGCCTCGGTATGCGCGGTGGTGCTGCACGGCGCGCCATCAGTGTTCTCGGCCGGCAACGACATCCAGGATTTTCTGGAGCGCCCGCCCTCGTCCGAGACCTCGGCCACGGTGCGTTTCATGAACGCGCTGGCCGGCCATGAAAAGCCGGTGATCGCCGCGGTCAACGGCGCCGCGGTCGGCATTGGCACGACGCTGCTGCTGCACTGCGACCTCGTGTACAGCGCCGACGATGCGATGTTCTCCATGCCGTTCGTCAACCTGGGCCTGTGCCCCGAGTTCGCCTCCTCGCTGCTGCTGCCGCTGGCCGCCGGCTATCACAAGGCCGCCGAAAAGCTGCTGTTCGGCGAGCCGATCTCGGCCGAGGAGGCGCTCGACATGGGCCTGGTCAACCGGCTGGTGCCGCCGGGGCAAGTGCTCGAGGTCGCCATGCACCAGGCGCGGCGCTTCCGCGCACTGCCCCCGGTGGCGGTGCGCGAGACCAAGCGCCTGCTCAAGGCCGGCTGGCGCAACGCCGTGCACAACGCGATGACCAGCGAGATGGAGACCTTCCGCCGCCTGCTGGACAGCCCCGAGGCCAAGGAGGCGCTGAGCGCCTTCCTGGAGCGGCGCAAGCCCGATTTTTCCCGCCCCGCCCAGCCCTGAGCCGGGCCACCACGGAGCCGCCGCCATGACCCTGCAGGGCAAGACCGTCTTCCTGTCCGGCGCCTCGCGCGGCATCGGCCTGGAAATCGCCAGGCACGCCGCCCGTGCCGGCGCCAACATCGTCATCGCCGCCAAGACCGTCGAGGCCAACCCGAAGCTGCCCGGCACGATCCATACCGCCGCGCGCGAGATCGAAGCCGAAGGCGGCGCCTGCCTGCCGCTGCAGGTCGACATCCGCGACGAGAGTCAGGTGCTGGCCGCGGTGCAGCAGGCCGTCGCGCGCTTCGGCGGGATCGACGTTCTCGTGAACAATGCCAGCGCCATCAATCTCACCGGCACCGAGGCCACGCCGATGAAGCGCTTCGACCTGATGTTCGGGGTCAATGTGCGCGGCACCTTCCTGTGCACCCAGGCCTGCCTGCCGGCACTGCGGCAGTCGGCCGGGGCGGGCCGCAATCCGCATATCCTCACGCTGTCGCCGCCGCTGGACCTGCAGGCGCGCTGGTTCGCCCCGCACGTGGCGTACACGATGGCCAAGTACGGCATGAGCATGTGCGTGCTCGGCCACGCGGAAGAGTTCCGTCCCTACGGCATCGGCGTCAACGCGCTGTGGCCGCGCACGGTGATCCAGACCGCCGCGCTGCAGATGATCCCCGGCATCCGCCCGGAACACTGCCGCCAGCCGCGCATCATGGCCGAGGCGGCGCTGCACGTGCTGGCGCGCGACGCGCGCACGACCACCGGCAACTTCTTCATCGACGAGGACGTGCTCAGGGCCGCCGGCGTGCAGGACTTCGACGCCTATTCGGTGGTGCCGGGCAGCCGCCAGCTGCTGCCGGACCTGTTCCTCTGAATACTTCCTCCCCCGCGCGCGGAAGAGGGTTGCGCCGCGGGCCTTAGGCCGCCGACAGTTCCCCGGCGATGCGCGACTTGGTCACGCAGATCGCGTCGACCAGGAAATCGGCGTCGTAGGCGGTCAGCAGGTGGCCGTGCTGCGATTCGACATAACGGCGCAGGCGCTCGCCCTCGGCCGTGATCGACTGCAGCTCGGCGTAGGTGCGTTCGTCCCAGTGCCAGCACAGCCCGAGTTCGCTGAAGGCGGCGTTGAAGGCGTTGCGCTCGAACTCCAGCGGTTCGATGGCGGTACCTCCGGTGCGGCGTTGGTCCATGGCGTCTCCTTGCGGTGCGGGTCCCGCGCCTGGCGACCGTCCCGCGAGGGTCGGCGCACCGGTGCGTGTGCTGATGAAGGCACGGTACGCCCGGCGATCCATAAATACCAATTAAAGTTTATGATCTGCACGATAATCTTTGCGTTATATATGTCCGGTGCTGCATTGCGGCATCCGGACGCCGCGGCGGCGGCGAACGGCACCCGGAGCGACTGTCGATGTTGCATGCGACCCAGCGGCAATTGCGCGTCTTCGAGGCGGTGGCGCGCCACCTGAGCTTCTCGCGCGCGGCCGAGGAGATGTTCCTGTCGCAGCCGGCAGTGTCCACCCTGGTCAAGCAGCTCGAGGGCCACGCCGGCCTGGCGCTGTTCGAGCAGCTGGGCAAGAAGGTCTATCTCACCGCGGCCGGACAGCAGATGCTGCGGCATGCCCGCGCCATCATCGCCCAGGTGCGCGAGGCCGAGGAGGCCATGGCGCAACTCAAGGGCGTATCGGGCGGCACCCTCAATGTCGCCGTCATCAGCGCGGGCGACTACTTCTTTCCGCGCATGCTGGCCGAATTCCAGCGCCGCAGTCCCGGTGTAACGCTGCACCTGACGGTGTTCAACCGGGCCGAGCTGCTGCACCAGCTGGCCAGCAATCTCACCGACCTTGCCGTCATGGTCCGCCCGCCGGAGGACATCGACACCGTCAACGAATCCTTCGCGCCCCACCCCTACGTGATCGTTGCGCCGCCGCACCATCCGCTGGCGGGCCGCGAACGCATCCCGATGGCGCTGCTGGCGCAGGAGGCCTTCGTGATGCGCGAGCGCGGCTCCGACACCTGGCTGTCGATGCACGAGGCCTTCGGGCGCAATTTCTCCCGGCTGCGCATCGCGATGGAGATCCGCAGCACCGAGACGATCAAGCAGGCGGTCATCGCCGGCATGGGCCTGGCCTTCCTGTCGGCGCACACTATCGCGATGGAAAAGCGCCTGGGACAGCTGGTCGTGCTCGACGTGGTCGGGTTCCCGGTGATCTTCGACTGGTTCGTCGTGCACCGGCGCAACAAGCGCCTGCCGGCGGTGGCCCAGGCGTTCAAGCAATTCCTGCTCGCCGATGGCGCCGCGGTGATCGAGGAGCTGTTCCGCCCCGCCGGAACGCCGGTGGCGGCGCCCGGCAATGCGCGGCGCCGCGGCGCCGCGCACACGCCGCGCGCGCCGTGATAGCCTTTTCGGCTCGATACCCGATGAAGGAGCAACCCATGCGGTTCGCGGTAATGCCTGCCGGCAGTGGTCCGACCCCGTTCCGGCCCCGCGCGGCCCTCGTGCCGGCGGCACTCGCCTGCCTGGCGTTCGCCCTGGCGGCCGCGGCGCCGGCCCGGGCGGCCGATGTCATCGTCGTGACGGCGGCGCGCATGCTCGACGTGGTCGATGGCCGGCTGGTGGCCGATCCGCAGGTCACGATCACCGACGGGCGCATCACCGCCGTGGCGGCGCGCGGCGCGCCGGTGCCCGAGGGTGCGCGCCGCGTCGACCTGCCCGGCAAGACGCTGCTGCCGGGCCTGATCGACATGCACGTGCACCTGACCAGCGACCCGCACCTGGATAGCGGCTATCACCGCTACGAATACACCGACAATTTCTGGACCGTCGTCGGCGTGGCCAGCGCCCGCAAGACGCTGGATGCCGGCTTCACCACCGTGCGCAACGTCGGCTCCGATAATTACGACGACGTCGCCCTCAAGCAGGCGATCGACATCGGCTACATCCCCGGCCCGCGCATCGTCCCGGCCACCTACGCCATCGGCGCCACCGGCGGCCACTGCGATACCACCGAGCTGCCGCCGTCGATCCTGGTGCCGGCGCCGGCCGTGGCCGACGGGCCCGACGCGATCCGCGCCGCCGTGCGCAAGCTGCGCAAGTACGGCGCCGAGGTCATCAAGTTCTGCGGCACCGGCGGCGTGCTGTCCAAGACCGATACCGCCGGCGGCCAGCAGTACAACCTGGCCGAGATGAAGGCGCTGGTCGACGAGGCGCACCAGCTGGGGCTGCGGGTTGCCGTGCATGCCCACGGGACGGCCGGCATCAAGGATGCGCTGCGGGCCGGCGCCGACACCATCGAGCACGCCAGCCTGGCCGACGAGGAAGCCTTCGCGCTGGCCCGCGAGCACGGCGCGTATTTCTCGATGGACATCTACGACGACGACTACATCCTGGCCGAGGGCGAGAAGAACGGCCTGTTCGCCGAGTCGCTGACCAAGGAGCGCGAGATCGGCCGGCGCCAGCGCGAGACCTTCCGCGCCGCCACCCGCGCCGGCGTGAAGATGATCTTCGGCACCGATGCCGGCGTCTATCCGCACGGCGACAACGCGCGCCAGTTCGCGACCATGGTCGCCTGGGGCATGAGCCCGCTGCAGGCGATCCGGGCGGCCACCGTCACGGCCGCCGAGGCGCTCGGCCGCAGCCGCGACGTCGGCACCATCGCCGTTGGCCGCTACGGCGACCTGATCGCCGTGGACGGTAACCCGCTGGAGGACGTGCTCACGCTGCAGCACGTGGGGTTCGTGATGAAGGGCGGGGTGGTCTTCCGCAATTGAGACCAGGGCGCGGGCGCCCGCACGCCGCGCCCGCGCCGCCTCAGGCCACCCAGGGAAAGATCTCCTTCAGCGCCACCACCTGCCCCGGTTCGTCCGGCGTGTAGCCGGGCACCGCCCGGATCAGCGCGGCAAACGGTTCCTGCTGCAGCAGCGCGATGAGCTCCCGGACCGCCGGCAGGCGCAGGCTGTCCTTGTGGCAGGCCAGCATGTAGCGCTCCTGCACCAGCGGGATGAAGTCGAGCTTGAACTGGCGCGCGGCCGGCTCGATGCCGAAGGCGATGTCGGCCATGCCGCTGGCGACGAACGCGGCCACGGCGGCGTGCGTGAACTCGCCGCTGTCGTAGCCGAGGATGCCGCGCGTATCGATCGCCTGGCGCTGCAGCAGCCCGTCCAGGATGATGCGCGTGCCCGAGCCCACCTGGCGGTTGGCAAACCGGGCGCCGGGCTGGCGCAGGTCATCGAGCGAGCGGACGTGCCGCGGATTGCCGCGCGGCACGATCAGCCCCTGGGTGCGCACGACCAGGCGGATGATCCGTTGCTGGCGCGGCTTGAGCCACTTTTCGTAATGTTCCCAGAGGCTCAGCCCCAGGTCGCCCGGCGGCAGGTGAAAGCCGGCCAGGTCGCAATCGCCGCGGCTGAGCGAGGCCAGCGCCGCCACACTGGCCATGTACTGCAGGTCGACGCCTGCATGGCCGTACTCCCGCATTAGCGTCGGCAGTTTTTCCACCGCGTAACCGTAACTGGCATGGATGCGCAGCACGGTCTGCGATTCGCGCAACGCCCGGCTGATCTCCAGGTTGAGCTCGGAGGCGATGTTCTCCAGCTGCGGATATAGGCTGGCGCCGCTGCGCTGCTCGGCCCACAGCAGCTTTTCGCCCAGCAGCGTCAGTTCAGCGCCCTTGCCACGGGCCATCTTGACCAGCGGCGTTCCAAAGAACTGCCCCCATTTTGACAGCAGATCCCAGGCGTAGCGGTAGGAAAGCTGCGCTTGCCGGGACGCCAGGGTCAACTTTCCGCACTCGTGCACCGCCCGCAACAGCCGGAACAGCTGCGGATCGACGGTTTCGCCGCTTTCACTGGAAAACGTCCAGGACGGCTTGATCAGTATTTTGCTCATGCCCGAACGACCCCGACGGGGCGGGCACGACGGCGCGGCGCCGCTGTCAAAACTGCGGGCGCCGCGCCCAGCCGTGCGTCCGGCCGGCATGCCGCGGTCCTGGTGTGCGCCGCAACAGGGCTATAGGCAAGAAAATGCATATTTCTGCTGATCGGGAAGAGTGCTAATTTGTCGAGAGCGGTGGGCCAATTTCGCAATCATATGCGATAAGACGCATATGATAAATCCCGCCATCAAAGACCGTGCTTCACCGTGCGCCGCGGGCGTAGCGGGAGGGGCGTGGCGCAAGGAGCACAAGGATCGTTATGGCGCTTGAAAAGCCGCTCGCAGATATCGTCTCGTCCGCAATCGCCGGGCATGCGCAGCGCCCGGGTGGTCTGCTGCCGCTGCTGCACGAGATCCAGGATCGCGCTGGCTACGTGCCGCCGCTGGCCGTCGACCAGATCGCCAGGGCCTTGCACTTGTCCATCGCCGAAGTGCACGGCGTGATCAGCTTCTACCATCACTTCCGCACGGCGCCGCCGGGACGCCACGTCGTGCGCGTCTGCGTCGCCGAGGCCTGCCAGTCGATGGGCGCCGATCGCCTGATGGCGCATGCCCGCGCGTCGCTCGGCGTCGACCTGCACGGGACGACCGGCGATGGCGCCGTCACGCTCGAGCCGGTGTACTGCCTGGGCAACTGCGCCTGCTCGCCGGCCGTCCTCGTGGACGACAAGGAACTCGTCGGCCGGGTCGATGCCGACCGCTTCGACGCCATCGTCGGCCAGTGCCGGGAGGCCGCATGAGCATCCGCGTCTTCGTACCCGGCGATTCGGCGGCGCTGTCCGTCGGCGCCGACACCGTGGCCGCGGCCATCGCGCGCGAGGCCGCGCAACGCGGCACCGCGATCGAGCTCGTGCGCAACGGCACGCGCGGCATGCTGTGGCTCGAGCCCCTGGTCGAAGTCGAGACCGCCGATGGCCGGGTCGCCTATGGTCCGGTGCGCGAGCAGGACCTGGCCGGCCTGTTCGCCGCCGACTTCCTGCACGGCGGGCGCCACGCACTGGGCCATGGCCTTACCGAGCGCATCCCCTATTTCGCGCGCCAGCAGCGCCGCACCTTCGCGCGCGTCGGCCTCGACGACCCGCTGTCGCTCGAGCGGTACCAGCAGCACGGCGGCTACCAGGGCCTGCGGGCGGCGCTCGCGATGGAGCCGGCCGCTGCGGTCCGGGCGCTGATCGATTCGGGCCTGCGCGGTCGCGGCGGCGCGGCCTTTCCCACCGGCATCAAGTGGCGCACCGTGCTGGCGGAGCGCTCGCCGGTGAAGTACGTGGTGTGCAATGCCGACGAGGGCGACTCGGGCACCTTCTCCGACCGCATGATCATGGAGGGCGACCCCTACGTGCTGATCGAGGGCATGACGATCGCCGGGGTAGTCGTCGGCGCCAGCCAGGGCTACATCTACCTGCGTTCGGAATACCCGCACGCCGAGCGCATGCTCAACCAGGCGATCGAACGGGCCGCCGCCGCCGGGCTGCTCGGCGACGACGTGCTGGGATCGGGCAAGCCCTTTGCGCTGGAAGTGCGCCGCGGCGCCGGCGCGTACATCTGCGGCGAGGAGACCTCGCTGCTCGAGAGCCTCGAGGGCAAGCGTGGCATGGTGCGCTTTCGTCCGCCGCTGCCGGCCATCCAGGGCCTGTTTGGCAAGCCCACCGTCCTCAACAACGTCATCTCGCTGGCCAGCGTGCCAACCATCTTCGCGCACGGCGCCGGGGCCTACCAGGAATTCGGCATGGGACGCTCCCGCGGCACCATGCCCTTCCAGCTGGCGGGCAACATCCGCCACGGCGGCCTGGTGGAAGTGGCCTTCGGCCTCACCCTGCGCGAACTGCTGTACGACTTCGGCGGCGGCACGGCCACCGGCCGGCCGATCCGCGCCGTGCAGATCGGCGGGCCGCTGGGCGCCTACGTCCCGGAATCGCAGTTCGACCTGCCGCTGGACTACGAGGCCTTCGCCGCCGCCGGCGCGATGATCGGGCACGGCGGCATGGTGGTGTTCGACGACCAGGCCGACCTGGCCCACATGGCGCGCTTCGCCATGGAGTTCTGCGCCATCGAGTCCTGCGGCAAATGCACTCCCTGCCGCATCGGCTCGACCCGCGCGGTCGAGGTCATCGACAAGATCACGGCCGGGCGCGAGACCCAGGCCAACGTGCACCTGTTGCGCGACCTGTGCGACACGATGGTTGCCGGTTCGCTGTGCGCGCTCGGCGGCATGGCGCCCTTCCCGGTGCTGAGCGTGCTCAATCATTTTCCCGAAGACTTCGGCCTGGCCCCCAAGGCCGACCGCAAGCCGGCCCTGAAGACCGCCTAGCGGCCCGGCAAGGAGATCCACGATGGCCTCACTGAACAGCCTGGATTACGGCACCCCCAAGCGCACGTCCGAGACCCTGGTCACCCTCGAGGTGGACGGCGTGGCGGTCACGGTGCCGGCGGGCACCTCGGTCATGCGCGCCAGCATCGAGGCGGGCAGCCAGGTTCCCAAGCTCTGCGCCACCGACAGCCTCGAGCCCTTCGGCTCGTGCCGGCTGTGCCTGGTGGAGATCGAGGGACGCAAGGGCCTGCCGGCCTCCTGCACGACGCTGGTGGAACCCGGCATGAAGGTGCGCACGCAGACCGAGAAGCTCCAGCAGGTGCGTCGCGGCGTGATGGAGCTGTACATCTCCGACCACCCGCTCGACTGCCTGACCTGCGCGGCCAACGGCGACTGCGAGCTGCAGGACATGGCCGGCGTGGTCGGCCTGCGCGAGGTGCGCTACGGCTACGACGGCGCCAACCACCTGGACTCGGTAAAGGACACGTCCAACCCCTATTTCACCTTCGATCCGGCCAAGTGCATCGTGTGCTCGCGCTGCGTGCGCGCCTGCGAGGAGGTGCAGGGCACCTTCGCGCTGACGATCGATGCGCGCGGCTTCGCCTCCGTCGTGTCGCCGGGCCAGAAGGCCGACTTCATGGACTCCGAATGCGTCTCCTGCGGCGCCTGCGTGCAGGCCTGCCCGACCGCCACCCTGATCGAGAAGTCGGTGATCGAGCGCGGCCAGGCCGAGCACTCGCACGTCACCACCTGCGCCTACTGCGGCGTCGGTTGCTCGTTCCGGGCCGAGATGAAGGGCAACGAGGTCATCCGCATGGTGCCCAACAAGGACGGGCGCGCCAATCACGGCCATTCCTGCGTCAAGGGCCGCTTCGCCTGGGGCTACGCGACGCACAAGGACCGCATCAGGTCGCCGATGATCCGCAAGAAGATCACCGATCCGTGGCAGGAGGTGTCGTGGGCCGATGCCATCGCCTACACCGCCGCGGAATTCCGCCGCATCCAGGACAAGTTCGGCCGCGACGCGGTCGGCGGCATCACCTCCTCGCGCTGCACCAACGAGGAGACCTATCTCGTCCAGAAGCTGATCCGCGCCGCCTTCGGCAACAACAACGTCGATACCTGCGCCCGCGTCTGCCACTCGCCCACCGGCTATGGCCTAAAGACCACCATGGGCGAGTCGGCCGGCACGCAGGACTTCGACTCGGTCGAGCAGACCGACGTCATGATGATCATCGGCGCCAACCCCACCGACGGCCATCCGGTGTTCGCCTCGGCGATGAAGCGCCGGCTGCGCGAGGGCGCGAAGCTGATCGTCGTCGACCCGCGCACCATCGACATGGTCGACGGCCCCCACGTGCACGCCGACTTCCACCTGCAGCTGCGCCCCGGCACCAACGTGGCCATCGTCAACGCGCTGGCCCACGTGATCGTCGCCGAAGGGCTGCTGGACGAGAAGTTCGTGGCCGAGCGCTGCGAGGCCAAGGCCCTCGACATCTGGAAGAACTTCGTGCTGCAGCCGGTCAATTCGCCGGAGGCCTCGGAGGCCATCACGGGCGTGCCGGCGGCGCTGGTGCGCGGCGCGGCGCGGCTGTACGCCACCGGCGGCAATGCGGCCATCTACTACGGCCTGGGCGTCACCGAGCACAGCCAGGGCTCGACCATGGTCATGGGCATCGCCAACCTCGCGATGGCCACGGGCAACATCGGCCGTCGCGGCGTCGGGGTCAATCCGCTGCGCGGCCAGAACAACGTGCAGGGTTCCTGCGACATGGGCTCGTTCCCGCACGAACTGCCCGGCTACCGCCACGTTTCGGACGACGCCACGCGCGCGCTGTTCGAGGCCGACTGGGGCGTGCGGCTGTCGAGCGAACCGGGCCTGCGCATTCCCAACATGTTCGACGCGGCCATGGACGGCACCTTCAAGGCGCTGTACGTGCAGGGCGAGGACATCGCCCAGTCCGACCCGAACACCCAGCACGTCACCGCGGCGCTGACCTCGCTCGAGTGCCTGGTCGTGCAGGACCTCTTCCTGAACGAGACGGCCAAGTTCGCGCACGTGTTCCTGCCGGGCTCCTCGTTCCTGGAGAAGGACGGCACGTTCACCAACGCCGAGCGGCGCATCTCGCGCGTGCGCAAGGTGATGCCCCCGCTGACCGGCATGGCCGACTGGGAGGTCACCGTGGCGCTGTCCAACGCGCTGGGCTATCCGATGCACTATGAAGATCCGGCGCAGATCATGGACGAGATCGCCCGCCTGACGCCGACCTTCACCGGCGTGAGCTTCGAGGCCATCGACCGCCTGGGCAGCATCCAGTGGCCGTGCAACGCGCAGGCGCCCGAGGGCACCCCGATCATGCACATCGACGAATTCGTCCGCGGCAAGGGCAAGTTCGTGGTCACCGAGTTCGTGCCCACGGAGGAAAAGGTCAACCAGCGCTACCCGCTGATCCTGACCACCGGCCGCATCCTGTCGCAGTACAACGTCGGCGCGCAGACGCGGCGCACCGCCAACGTGGCCTGGCACGACGAGGACCGCATCGAGATCCACCCGCAGGACGCCGAGGACCGCGGCATCCGCGAGGGCGACTGGGTTGGCATCACCAGCCGCGCCGGCGAGACCGTGCTGCGCGCCCGGGTCACCGAGCGCGTCCAGCCGGGCGTCGTGTACACGACCTTCCACTTCCCGGAGTCGGGCGCCAACGTGATCACCACGGAGAACTCCGACTGGGCCACCAATTGCCCGGAATACAAGGTGACCGCGGTGCAGGCGACCCTGGTGTCGCACCCGTCGGAGTGGCAGCAGCGATTCGAGCGCTTCACCCAGGAGCAGGTGCGCCTGGTGGAACAGCGCAAGCCGGTGCACGCGCCATGAAGGTCGAACACCTGGTAACCATGGCCAACCAGATCGCGGCGTTCTTCGCCTCGCAGGGCACGCACGAGGACGCCGTGGCCGGCATCGCCGATCACCTCAGGCGCTTCTGGGAGCACCGCATGCTGCTGACCATCGGCGCGTTCGTCAACGCCGGCGGCGAGCCACTGGCCGCCAGCGGCCTGCAGCCCACCGCGATCGAGGCGGTGCGGCGGCTGGTGCCGGCAGGGAAGGCGGCTGCGTAGCGGCACGCGGGATCTCGCGCCCTGGGGGCCTGCTGCCCCTTGCCGAAGAGGGCCGGGGTGAGGGTGTTCGCCCCCGGTACAAGTGCCGCCGTCGACCGTCCCTGCGCCCGCAAGGTGAGTGCCCCACGCAACACCCGCGCTTGACGCGATGCACAAGCGCCGGCGCCGCTGATATTCTTGGACCACGGCCGGTCCTGTCACCGACCTGCGCCCGCCCGCCTACGCTCCCGTCCAGCCTGGCACCGTTACCGTGGCGGCAATGTCCACCAGCCGGGCAACCCCGACATGACCGACGCTGCATCCAGTCCCCCTGCCGCTGCCACGCCGCCCGGCCGCCACGACGCGCTGCGCGAGGACATCCGCTTTCTCGGGCGCATCCTGGGCGACGTCATCCGCGATCAGGCCGGCGAGAAGGTCTTCGATCTCGTCGAGAACGTGCGACGCCTGGCGGTGCAGTTCCGCCGCGGTACGGATCCGAGCGCGGGCGCGCAGATGAGCCGCCTGCTCAACCGTCTCAAGCCGGTCCAGACCAATTCGGTGGTCCGCGCCTTCAGCTATTTCTCGCACCTGGCCAATATCGCCGAGGACCTGCACCAGATACGCACCCGGCGTGCCGAGGAGCTGGCCGGCGCGCCGCCAGGGCCGGGCACGGCGGCCTTCGCATTGCGGCGGCTGCAGGCCGCCCGGGTGCCGCCGGCTCGGGTTGCCGACTTCTTCGACCGGGCGCTGATCGTGCCGGTGCTCACCGCCCATCCCACCGAGGTGCAGCGCAAGAGCATCCTGGACACCGAGCGCGAGATCGAGCGCCTGCTGGCCGAGCGCAGCGCGCCGCTGACGGAGCGCGAGCTGGCAGCCAACGCCGATCGCATCCGCGCCTGCGTGACGACGCTGTGGCAGACGCGCATGCTGCGCGATGCCCGCCTGACGGTCGCCGACGAGATCGAGAACATGCTCTCGTACTACCGCCTGACCTTCCTGCGCGAGATCCCGCGGCTGTACGGCGAACTCGAAGAGCAGCTGGGCATGGGCGCGCGCGGCGCCCGGGGCGGCAAGGCGGGCCGCAGCCGCAACGCGGCGGGCGCCGCGCCGAGCCTGCCGGCCTTCCTGCAGATGGGGTCGTGGATCGGCGGCGACCGCGACGGCAACCCGAACGTCGACGCGACCACGCTGGAGCGCGCGCTCGACCGCCAGGCGGGTGTCATCCTGCAGCACTACCTGGAGGAGATCCACCTGCTGGGCAGCGAGCTGTCGCTGTCCACGGTGCTGGCCACGATGAGCCCGGCCCTGCTCGACATGGCGGCGCGCTCGCCCGACCGCTCGCCGCACCGCGAGGGCGAACCGTACCGGCGGGCACTGGTCGGCGTGTACGCGCGGCTGGCGGCCAGTGCCCGGGCGCTCGGGCACGCCACGGTACTGCGCCAGGAACTGGCCCCGTCCGAGCCGTACGCGACGCCGCAGGAATTCGCCGCCGACCTCGACATCGTCATCGACTCGCTGGTGAGCAACGGCAGCCCCGGCCTGGTCAAGCCGCGGCTGGCGGGGGTACGACGGGCCGTCGACGTCTTCGGCTTCCACCTGGCGTCGCTCGACCTGCGCCAGAGCTCCGACGTGCACGAACGCACGGTCACCGAGCTGCTGCGCGCCGCCGGCGTCTGCGACGACTACACCGCGCTGGACGAGGACGCGCGGGTGGCGCTGCTGGCCGCGGAGATGGGCCAGCCGCGGCTGCTGCACTCTCCCTATGCGCGCTACTCGGACGAGACCCGCAAGGAGCTGGGTGTGTTCGTGGCCGCGCGCAATGCGCGCCAGCGCTACGGCGCGGCGGCCGTGCGCAATGCCATCATCTCGCACACCGAAAGCCTGTCGGACCTGCTCGAGACCGCCGTGCTGCTCAAGGAAGCGGGGCTGGCGCGCCTGGTGCAGCGCGGCGCCCCCGCCGAGGTCGACCTGCACATCATCCCGCTGTTCGAGACCATCGGCGACCTGCGCAACGCACCGCGCATCATGGAGGCGGCGCTGGCGCTGCGCGACCGCCTGCGCCTGTACCCGCCCGGCGCGAATCCGGCCCAGGAAATCATGCTGGGCTACTCGGACAGCAACAAGGACGGCGGCTTTCTCACGTCCAACTGGGAGCTGTACAAGGCCGAGGTGGCCCTGGTGGGCCTGTTCCAGTCGGCCCGGGTCCCGCTGCGCCTGTTCCACGGCCGCGGCGGCACGGTCGGCCGCGGCGGCGGGCCGACCTACGACGCCATCCTCGCCCAGCCGCCGGGCACCGTCGACGGCCAGATCCGCGTCACCGAGCAGGGCGAGATCATCGCCAACAAGTTCTCCAGTCCGCAGACCGGACGCCGCAATCTCGAGACCCTCGTGGCCGCCACGCTCGAGGCCTCGTTCGCCCCGCTGCTGGACCACAGCGCGACCGCGGCGGCACTGCAGCGCCAGTTCGAGGGCACCATGGACGCGCTGAGCGCGCTGGCGTACCGCGCGTATCGCGGCCTGGTCTACGACACGCCCGGCTTCGCCAGCTACTTCTTCTCCTCCACGCCGATCGCCGAGATCGCCGAGCTCAACATCGGCAGCCGTCCGGCGTCGCGGCCGCGCGGCGACAGGTCGCAGCGGCGCATCGAGGACCTGCGCGCGATTCCCTGGGGCTTCTCGTGGGGCCAGTGCCGCCTGCTGCTGCCCGGCTGGTTCGGTTTCGGCAGCGCCATCGAGGCCTGGCTCGAACAGGAGCCCGAGCACGCCGGCAAGCGCCTGGCGCTGCTGCGGCGCATGGCGCGCGAATGGCCGTTCTTCGCCACGCTGCTGGCCAACATGGACATGGTGCTGGCCAAGACCGACCTGGGGGTGGCGTCCCGCTACGCCGGCCTGGTGAGCGATGCGCGGCTGCGCAGGAGCGTCTTCGGCGCCATCGAGGCGGAGTACGCGCGGACCTCGCGTCACCTGCTGTCGATACTCGGCCAGAGCGCCAACCTGCAGCGCAATCCGGCGTTGGCCAACTCCATCCGGGCCCGTTTTCCGTATATTGACCCGCTCAATCACCTGCAGGTCGAGCTGATCCGCCGCTATCGCAGCGAGCCCCAGAGCATCGACGACCGCGACCGCCGTGCCATTCATATATCCATCAACGGCATTGCCGCGGGACTGCGCAATACCGGGTAGGCACCGCCTGCCCGCCTTCGGAAGGACGGTAGCCAGCCATGCGCGTCGTTGAAATCAGCACTCCCGGCGGCCCCGAGGTCCTGCGCGTGGCCGAGCGCCCGCGGCCCGAGCCGGGCCCGGGCGAGGTCCTCATCCAGGTCGCCGCCGCCGGCATCAACCGGCCCGATGTCCTGCAGCGCAAGGGTGCGTATCCGCCGCCGGCTGGCGCCTCCGACATCCCGGGGCTGGAAGTGGCCGGAACGGTCGTCGAGAAGGGCGACGCCGTCGGCGCGATCGCCATCGGCGAACACGTCTGCGCGCTGGTCACCGGCGGCGGCTACGCCGAATACTGCCTGGCGCCGGCGCTGCAGTGCCTGCCGGTGCCGACCGGGCTGAGCGACATCGAGGCCGCCTCGCTGCCCGAGACTTTCTTTACTGTTTGGAGCAACGTGTTCGACCGCGCCGCACTGCGTCCGGGCGAATCGTTCCTGGTACAGGGCGGCAGCAGCGGCATCGGCGTTGCCGCCATCCAGCTGGCGCACGCGCTGGGCAGCCGCGTGCTGGCCACGGCCGGCAGCGACGAGAAGTGCCGGGCCTGCGTGCAGCTGGGGGCCGACCGCGCGATCAACTATCGCACCGAGGATTTCGTCGCCGTGGCCAGGGCCGAGACCGCCGGCCGCGGCGTCGACGTGATCCTCGACATGATCGGCGGCGACTACCTGATGCGCGAAACCGCGGCCCTGGCCGAGGACGGCCGGCTGGTGTTCATCAACACGATGGGCGGCGCCAAGGCCACCATCAACCTGGTGGAGGTCATGCGCAAGCGCCTGACGATCACCGGTTCGACGCTGCGCGCACGGCCCATTGCCGTCAAGGCCGACATCGCGCGCAAGCTGCTGCAGCACGTCTGGCCGCTGTTCGAGGTCGGCAAGCTCAAGCCGGTCATCTACCGCACCTTCTCCTTTGACCAGGCCGCCGACGCCCATGCGCTGATGGAGAGCAGCACCCACGTGGGCAAGATCGTCCTGGTCGCCTAGGATTGCGCCGCGGGTTTTGACGATAATCGCCCTCCGGCGGCGTGCGCCGCCGCAGACCATCCCCAGGAGCGCCCCATGGCCATCACGATGTACACCGCGAGCACGCCGCGCCTCGCCAACACGCTCAAGAACCTGTCGGCGATATTGACCAAGGCCGAGGCCCACGTCCAGGTGCACAAGATCGACCCGGCCGTGCTGCTGGCCGCACGCCTGTATCCCGACATGTTCCCGCTGACGCGCCAGGTGCAGATCACCTGCGACACCGCCAAGGGAGCGGTGGCGCGCCTGGCCGGCCTCGAGGTGCCCCGGCACGAGGATGCCGAAACCACCTTCGCCGAGCTGCAGCAGCGCATCGCGCGGGTCGTCGCGTTTATCGAATCGGTGCCGCCGGCGCAGATCGATGGCTCGGAGGACCGCCGGATCACGCTGACGCTGCGCGGCCAGGAGACGGTCTTCTCCGGCCTGCAGTACCTGATGGGATTCGTGCTGCCCAACTTCTACTTCCACGCCGCCACGGCCTACGGCATCCTGCGGCACAACGGCGTCGAGCTGGGCAAGCGCGACTTCCTCGGCAACCCCTGAAAATCGGGCACACCGCGCCGACCACCACAATGCCCGATTGCCCTGCCGCGCTGCGCGCGCTGGCCGCTGCCGCCGTTCTTGCCGCCACCTCCGCCGCGGCCGCGAGCCTCGCCTATCCGCCGGCGCCGCGCGGCAACCAGGTGGACCGCTTTCACGGCATCGAGGTTCCCGACCCCTACCGCACGCTCGAGGACATCGATGCCCCGGCGACCCGCGCCTGGGTCGAGGCCGAGGCGCGCCTGAGCCGGGACTACCTGGCGGCCATACCCGGCCGCGACCGGCTCGCCGCGCGCCTGCGCCAGCTGTGGCAGGTGGAGCGCTGGGAGGCGCCGCAGCGCTTCGGCACGCACTGGTTCTTCGCCCACAGCGACGGCATGCAGAACCAGGCCGTGCTGCTGACCACCGATGGCCCGGACCACCCGGCGCGGGTGCTGCTCGATCCGAACACGCTCTCGGCCGACGGCACGGTGGCATTCAAGGGCGCCGCCTATACCGCCGACGGCAGCCTGATGGCCTACGGCCTGTCGGAGGCCGGGTCGGACTGGGAGGTCTGGCGCGTGCGCGACGTCGCCAGCGGCCGCGACCTGCCCGACGAGATCCGCTGGGTAAAGTCCGCCGGCGCCGCATGGCGCAGCGACCGCCAGGGATTCTTCTATTCCGGCTACACCCCGACGCCGGCCGGCGAGTCGCTCAAGGCGCCCAACCAGTACCAGAAGATCTTCTATCACCGGCTGGGCACGTCGCAGGACCAGGACACGCTGGTCTACACGCGGGTCGACGACCCCGACTGGTTCGTCGCCGCCCAGGTCACCGACGATGGCCGCTACCTGGTCGTGACGGCCAACCACGGCGATGACGTCCGCAATACGCTGGCGGTGGCCGACCTGGCCGCGCCCGCCCTGGACCTGCGCCCGCTGATAGCCGAGCCGGCAGCCAGCTACACGCTGGTCGGATCCGTCGGCACGACGCTGTACGTCCAGACCGACGACGGCGCGCCGCGCTACCGCGTGATCGCCATCGACCTCGCGCGGCCCGGCCGCGACTACTGGAAGACGGTGGTCGCCGAGTCGGCCGACACGCTCGATACCGTGACCCTGGTGGGCGGCCAGCTGCTGGCGCAGTACCTGCACGACGCGCATTCGCAGGTGCGCCGCTACGACCGCGACGGCCGCGCGCTCGGGGTGCTGGCGCTGCCTGGCATCGGCGCGGTGTACGGCTTCGCGGGCCACGACGACGATGCGGTCACCTACTACGGCTTCAACGGCTACACCGCGCCAGCCGCCGTATACCGGCTCGACCTGCGCAGCGGCCGCAGCGGCCCGTGGCGCGCGCCGCAGGTCGCCGGCTTCGATCCGCGGCGCTATGCGACCCGCCAGGTGTTCTGCCGCAGCCGCGACGGCACGCGCGTGCCGCTGTTCATCGTGGCGCGCAAGGACGTCGTGCTCGACGGCGACAACCCGACGCTGCTGTACGGCTACGGCGGCTTCAACATCTCGATCGCGCCGGAATTCCGGCCCGATATCGCCGGCTGGCTCGACCTGGGCGGGGTCTACGTGGTGGCGACGCTGCGCGGCGGCGGCGAATACGGCCGCGCCTGGCACGAGGCCGGCATGAAGGCCTACAAGCAGAACGTGTTCGACGACTTCGCCGCTGCCGCGCAATACCTGATCGAGCGGCACTGGACCCGGCCCGGCCGGCTGGCCATCAATGGCCGGTCCAACGGCGGGCTGCTGGTGGCCGCCACCGCGGCCCAGCACCCGGAGCGGTTCGCCGCCGCGGTGCCCGAGGTCGGGGTGATGGACATGCTGCGGTTTGGCGAATTCACCGTCGGCAAGGGCTGGGAATCCGATTACGGCTCGGTGGACGACGCCGGCGAATTCCGTGCGCTGCTGGCCTACTCCCCCTACCACAACGTGCGCGCCGGCTTCCCGTATCCGCCGATGCTGATCCTCACCGGGGACCACGACGACCGGGTGTTTCCGGCGCACAGCTTCAAGTACGCCGCCGCGCTCCAGCATGCCGACCCGGACGGCAAGCCCCTGCTGCTGCGCGTCGAGCCGCGTGCCGGGCATGGCGCGGGCATGCCGCTGTCCAAGCGCATCGACGCGACCGCCGATATCTATGCGTTCGTGCTGCAGGCCATGGGCCTGGCGTACGACGGGACGCCGCGCGCCATGCCATACTTTCGGGGTGTCGGCCTGATGTCGTCGGAGGGAAAAGTATGCGAAAAGTGATGTTGAGCGTCTGTGTACCCGCGCTGGTCCTGGGCGCCTGCTCGGGCTTGTCGACGGACCGGTCTACCCGCGGCGCCTTCGATACCTCGATGGGCGTGGCGGGCACCAACGAGTTCCACGCCGGCGATTCGGAGTCGACCGTGCCGTCCGCGGCCACTCCGGTAGGCCCGCCGCTGGCCAAGCTCGCCCCCGGCGCAACGCCGCCCGAGCCCGCGGCCGAAACGCACATTCGCATAGACGCCAACGCCTTCGCCGCCGTCTTCGGCGCGGACGCCGCCAGCGTCCGGCCTACCGCCACGCAACTGATGCAGCTCGACAGCCTGTCGCTGGTCGCCGCCGACAATGCGCGTGCCGACCTGCAGCAGAAGATCCTGGCGTGCCGGCGCGCGGGCGACGCCTGCCGCCTGGCCGGCCAGTAGCGCGGGACGTTCAGCGCCCCTGCGGCGGCAGGAAAAGATCCTTGAGTTCGCGCGGCTGCGAGCGCAGGTACTGCCGGGGCGCGCGGACGTGCGCGCCCAGGGCGGCCGCGGCGTGCCAGGGCCAGCGCGGGTCGTACAGGATGCCGCGCGCCAGCGCCACGGCGTCCGCGTCGCCGCCGGCGATGATCGCCTCGGCCTGCGCCGGTTCGGTGATCAGGCCCACCGCGATGGTGGGCAGGCCGGTTTCAGCCCGCAGGCGCCGCGCGAACGGCACCTGGTAGCCCGGTTCGAGGGGTATCGCCTGTGCGGGCGACAGGCCACCGCTGCTGACGTGCAGTGCCGCGCAGCCGCGCGCCCGGAGCGCCTGGCAGAAGTGCACGGATTGCTCCAGGTCCCAGCCGCCGCCGACCCAGTCGCTGGCCGACAGCCGCACCCACACGGGCCGGTCCGCCGTGAAGGCCGCGCGCACGGCGTCGAAGATTTCCAGCGGGAAGCGCATGCGGTTCTCGAGGCTGCCGCCGTAGCGGTCAGGGCGCTGGTTCGACAGCGGCGACAGGAACTCGTGCAGCAGGTAGCCGTGGGCGGCATGGATTTCTATGCCGTCGATGCCCAGGCGCGCGGCGCGGACGGCTGCCTGGGCGAAGGCGCGGCGCACCCGCTCGAGCCCGGCATCGTCGAGGCTCGCGGGCAGCGCGTTGCCCGAGGCGAACGGCAGCGGGGAGGGCGCCTCGGTCTGCCAGCCGCCGGGCCGGTCCGGCGCGATCTGCGCGCCGCCTTCCCAGGGCGGCAGCACGGACGCCTTGCGGCCGGCATGGGCCAGCTGGATGGCGATCGGAATGGGGGAATGCGCCCGCACGCCGGCCAGGACGCGGGCCAGGCCGGCTTCGTTGGCATCGCTGTACAGGCCCAGGTCGCCCGGGGAGATGCGCCCCTGCGGCGTGACGGCGCTCGCTTCGATGATCAGCAGCCCGGCGCCCGAGAGCGCCAGGTGCCCGAGATGGATCAGGTGCCAGTCGCCGGGCGTGCCCTCGACCGCGGAGTACTGGCACATCGGCGCGATGACGATGCGGTTGGCCAGCGCCACGGGGCCGATTGCCAGCGGCTCGAACAGTCGGCTCATGTGGCCCCTGCGCCCTCGTCCAGGATCAGGATGGCGCGAAAATCGTTGACATTGGTGAGCGTCGGTCCGGTGACGACCGAGTCGCCCAGCGCCTCGAAGAACCCGTGCGCGTCGTTGTCCGCCAGCGCCGCGCGCGGCTTGCGGCCCATCGCCCAGGCGCGCTCCAGCGAATCGGGCGCGAGGTAGGCGCCGGCGATCTCCTCGGCGCCGTCGACGCCGTCGGTGTCGCCGGCCAGCGCGTGCACGCCGGCCTGGCCATTGAGGGCGATGCCCAGCGACAGCAGGAATTCGACGTTGCGGCCGCCACGGCCCTTGCCGCTCACCGTCACGGTGGTCTCGCCGCCGGAGAGCAGCACGCACGGTGCCGCGAACGGCTGCCCGTGGCGGCGCACCTGCTGGGCGATCGCCGCCATCACCTTGCCGACGTCGCGCGCCTCGCCTTCGATCGAATCGCCCAGTATGTGCGGCACCACGCCCGCGGCGCGGGCCATGTCCGCGGCCGCCTGCAGCGCCATCTGCGGCGTGGCGATCATGCGCAGTTCGCTCGTGGCCAGGCGCGGGTCGCCGGGCTTGACCGATTCGCCGCGGCCGCTGCGCAGCACCTCGAGGACTTCGGGCGGCACGTCGATTCGATAGCGCTGCAGTATGGCCAGCGCATCTTCGCAGCGCGTCGGGTCGCCGACGGTCGGACCGGAGGCGATGTCCGGCGGGAAGTCCCCCGGCACGTCCGAGATGAGCAGCGTGACCACGCGCGCCGGATGGCAGGCGGCGGCGAGCCGTCCGCCCTTGATGGCCGACAGGTGGCGGCGCACGCAGTTCATCTCGCCGATCGTCGCGCCCGATTGCAGCAGCGCGCGGTTGACGGACTGCTTGTGCGCCAGCGTCAGTCCCGGCAGCGGCACCGGCAACAGCGCCGAACCGCCGCCCGAGATCAGGCAGAGCACGAGGTCGTCGGGTCCGAGGCCGCGCACCATGTCGAGCATGCGCGTGGCCGCCGCGAGGCCGGCAGCGTCCGGCACCGGATGCGCCGCCGTGGCGATCTCGATGCGCTCGCACGGAACCTCGTAGCCGTAGCGCGTGACGACCAGCCCCGACAGCGGCCCGGGCCAGTGGCGCTCGACGGCCTGGGCCATCGCCGCGGAGGCCTTGCCGGCCCCGATGACGAGCGTGCGCCCGCGCGGCGGCGGCGGCAGGTGCGGCGGAATGCACAACGCCGGCTGGGCCGAAGCCACGGCCGCGTCGAACAGCAGGCGCAGGAACTCTCGGGGAGGCGTCATGTCATGGATCGGCCGGCCGGGCCCGGGGCGTGGCGGCAGCCCGGCGCATGCGCCCCGGACGGCCGCCGGCGCCCGCGCCGGCGGGCCCTTATGCGGCCTTCTGGCCGATCTCGAAGTTGGCCAGCTTTTCGAGGGCGCGCACCATCGCCGAGTGATCCCAGGCCTTGCCGCCGTGCGCGGCGCAGGCGTTGAACAGCTCCTGCGCGTTCGCGGTGTTGGGCAGCGACACGCCCAGCGCGCGGGCGCTCGACAGCGCCAGGTTCAGGTCCTTCTGGTGCAGCTCGATGCGGAAGCCCGGATCGAAGGTGCGCTTGATCATCCGCTCGCCGTGCACCTCCAGGATCTTCGAGGAGGCGAAACCACCCATCAGCGCCTGGCGCACCTTGGCCGGATCGGCACCGGCCTTGGCCGCGAACAGCAGTGCCTCGCCGACCGCCTCGATGTTGAGCGCCACGATGATCTGGTTGGCGACCTTGGCCGTCTGGCCGTCGCCGTTCTTGCCCACCAGCGTGATGTTCTTGCCCATCAGATCGAACACCGGCTTGACCTTCTCGAACGTGGCCTCGGCGCCGCCGACCATGATCGACAGCGTGGCGTTCTTCGCACCGACCTCGCCGCCGGACACCGGCGCGTCCAGGTACTGGCAGCCCAGGTCGTTGATGCGCCTGGCGAATTCCTTGGTCTCGATCGGCGAGATCGAGCTCATGTCGACGACGGTCTTGCCGGGCGACAGGCCCTCGGCGATGCCGTTGGCATCGAACAGCGCCGCGCGCACGTGCGGGGTGTCGGGCACCATCGTGATGATGATGTCCGCCTTCTGGGCCACTTCCTTGCCGTTGTGGCAGAGCTTGCCGCCGGCCTCGACCAGCGCCGGAGGCACCGACGGGATGTTGAACAGGAACACCTCGTGGCCGGCCTTGATCAGGTGGCCCGCCATCGGGGAGCCCATGATGCCGAGGCCGACGAATCCGATCTTGCTCATTGTCTTCTCCTGGAATTGCGTTCGATATTACCGTGCCGTTCAGTGGCGTCCACCCTCACCCCCGGCCCCTCTCCCGCTCGCGCGGGCGAGGGGGGCGGTTCCCCCTCTCCCTGCGGGAGAGGGCCGGGGTGAGGGCAGCGCGCGGACGGCCTGCTACGCCTTCATTGCCGTGAACCACCCCAGCCCGTCGAGCGTCGTGGTGCGCGGCTTGTACTCGCAGCCGATCCAGCCGGCGTAGCCGATGCGGTCTAGGTGGGCGAACAGGAACGGGTAGTTGATCTCGCCGGTGCCGGGCTCGTTGCGTCCCGGATTATCCGCCAACTGGATATGGGCGATGCGCGGCAGCTGCTTTTCCATCGTGGCGGCCAGCTCGCCTTCCATCCGCTGCATGTGATAGATGTCGTACTGCAGGTAGATGTTGTCGCTGCCCGTGGCGGCGATGAGGTCCAGCGTCTGCTGGGTGCCGCAGACGTAGAAACCGGGAATGTCGCGCGTGTTGATCGCCTCGACCAGCAGGCGGATGCCCGCGGCCTTGAGCTTGTCGGCGGCGAATTTCAGGTTGGCCACCAGCGTCGCGCGCACGCGGTCGTCGGGCACGCCCGCCGGCTTGATGCCCGCCAGGCAGTTGAGCTGGGTGCAGCCCAGCGTCCTGGCGTAGTCGATGGCCTTGCCCACGCCGTCCTGGAACTCGCCCACGCGGTCCGGCAGCACGGCGATGCCGCGTTCGCCCTTGCCCCAGTCGCCGGCCGGCAGGTTGTGCAGCACCTGCACCAGCCGGTGCGCCGCCAGCTTCTCGGCCAGCTGCTCCCTGGGGTAGGCATAGGGGAACAGGTACTCGACGCCGCGGAAGCCGGCCTTGGCGGCGGCCTCGAAGCGCTCGGTGAACTCGAGCTCGTTGAAGAGCATCGTCAGGTTGGCGGCGAATTTGGGCATGGCGTCTCTCGGGGTGGGGTAGTCCGGCGCCGCGGCGGCGGCGCCGGGTCTGCGGGGCGGCGCGCGGCCGCTCAGGCGCGGCTGGTGGCCAGCTCCTTTTCGCGCCTTTCCGGGGCCGCGGACGGACCGAAGGAAGCGGGGGCGTCGCCGCGGCTCTTGGCGATGTCCTCGAACTCGTTGATGTTGTCGATCTCGGTGCCCATCGAGATGTTGGTCACGCGCTCGAGGATGAACTCGATCACGACCGGCACCTTGAACTGCGCCATCAGCGCCTCGGCCTTGTCGAAGGCCGCCCGCATCTCGCCCGGGCTGCGCACCCGGATGGCCTTGCAGCCCAGGCCCTCGACCACCTTGACGTGGTCGACGCCGTACTCGTTGAGCTCCGGCGTATTGATGTTCTCGAACGACAGCTGGACGCCGTAGTCCATGTTGAAGTTGCGCTGCGCCTGGCGGATCAGTCCGAGGTAGGAATTGTTCACCAGCACGTGGATATAGGGCAGCTTGAACTGCGCGCCCACGGCCAGCTCCTCGATCATGAACTGGAAGTCGTAGTCGCCCGACAGCGCGACGATCCGGCGCTTCGGGTCGGCAGCACGCACGCCCAGCGCGGCCGGGATCGTCCAGCCCAGCGGACCGGCCTGGCCGCAGTTGATCCAGTGGCGCGGCTTGAACACCTTGAGGAACTGCGCGCCGGCGATCTGCGACAGGCCGATCGTGCTGACGTAGCAGACGTCCTTGTCGAAGGCCTCGAGCATGCCCTGGTAGACGCGCTGGGGCTTCATCGGCACGTTGTTGAAATTGGTCTTGCGCTGCATGTCGACGGCGTTCTTGCGCGTGAGGCATTCGGCGGCCCAGCCGCTGAAGTCCTTCAGGCGGCCCTGCGCCTTCCAGTTCTTGGCGGCCATGACGAACAGTTCCAGGGCGGCCCGGGCGTCGGACACGATGCCGTAGTCGGGCGAGAAGACGCGGCCGATCTGGGTTGGCTCGATGTCGACGTGCACGAAGGTGCGGCCCTTGGTGTAGACGTCGACCGACCCGGTATGGCGGTTGGCCCAGCGGTTGCCGATGCCCAGGACGAAGTCCGAGGCCAGCATCGTGGCGTTGCCGTAGCGGTGCGAGGTCTGCAGGCCCACCATGCCGGCCATCAGCGGGTGGTCGTCGGGTATGGCGCCCCAGCCCATCAGCGTCGGGATGACCGGGATGCCGGTGATCTCCGCGAACTGCACCAGCTGCTGCGCGGCGTCGGCGTTGATGATGCCGCCGCCGGCCACGATCAGCGGGCGCTCGGCGGCCATCAGCATGGCCAGCGCCTTCTCGACCTGCGGCATCGAGGCGCTGGGCTTGTATACCGGCAGCGGCTCGTAGGTGTCCGGGTCGAATTCGATCTCGGCCATCTGCACGTCGATCGGCAGGTCGATGAGCACCGGACCGGGACGGCCCGAACGCATCAGGTGGAAGGCCTGCTGGAACATGCGCGGCACCTGGGCCGGCTCCATCACCGTGGCGGCCATCTTGCACAGCGGCTTGGCGATCGAGGCGATGTCGACGGCCTGGAAGTCTTCCTTGTGCAGGCGGGCGCGCGGGGCCTGGCCGGTGATGCACAGGATCGGGATCGAGTCGGCGGCGGCCGAATACAGGCCGGTGATCATGTCGGTGCCGGCGGGGCCCGAGGTGCCGATGCACACGCCGATATTGCCGGCGACGGCGCGGGTGTAGCCCTCGGCCATGTGCGAGGCGCCCTCGACGTGCCGCGCCAGCAGGTGATTGATGCCGCCGACGCGCTTCATCGCCGCGTAGAACGGATTGATTGCGGCGCCGGGCACGCCGAAGGCCGTGTTGACGCCTTCCTTGCGCAGGACGTGCACCGCGGCGTCGACCGCTGTCATCTTTGCCATTGCCATCTCCAGGGGAATTTTTATCGATGCTAGGGGATACATTTACTTTACGCAATAGCAGGAAATATCACTAGACTCGATATAATTTATATCGATCAAGAGGACCTTCCGATGGACCGGCTCAAACAGATGGAAGCCTTCGTCTGCGCCGTCGACAGCGGCAGCCTGGCGCGGGCGGCGCGCACGATCGGCATCACCCCGGCAATGCTGGGCCGGCGGGTCGATGCGCTGGAACGCCGGCTGGGCGTCAAGCTGCTGCACCGGACCACCCGCCACCTGGTGGTGACGGAGGAGGGCGCGGTCTTCGTCGAGCAGTGCAAGCGTACGCTGGCGGAGATCGCCGTTGCCGAGGACCTGATCCGCTCCGGCCGCCACGCCGCCGTCGGCCACCTGCGCGTGACCGCGCCGGCCGGCTTCGGCCGGCGCCACGTCGCCCCGCACGCCCCGGCGTTCCTGGCCAGCAACCCCCAGGTGCGCGTGTCCTTCGACCTTTCCGACCGCGTGGTCGACCTCGTGCGCGAGGGGTTCGACCTGGGCGTGCGCATCGGCGGCGTGCTCGATCTGGACCTCGTGGCCATCCGGCTGGCGCGCAACCGCCGCGTGGTGTGCGCCGCGCCCGGCTACCTGGCGAAGTACGGCACGCCGCACACGCTCGACGACCTGACGCACCACCAGTGCCTGGCCATCACGCCCAATCCAGGGCAGCCCAGCACCTGGTCTTTCCTGAACAAGGACCGGGCGGTCAGCGTGCACGTGAAGGGCACGCTCGACTGCAACGACGGCGAGCTGCTGCACCGCTGGGCCCGCGAGGGACTGGGGCTGGCCTGGCGCTCGACCTGGGAGATCGAGGCCCCGCTGGCCCGCGGCGAGCTCGTCACCGTGCTCGACGAGTTCGCGCTGCCCGATTACGACATCCGCGCCGTGTATCCGCGCCAGACCCATGTCCCGGCCAAGGTCCGCTTCTTCGTCGAGCATCTCCGGCAGATCTACGCGACGCCGGACTATTGGACGCAGTAGCGGTCGGCACTGAACGCAGCGCGGCAGCTGGATCAACGGGACCAAAGCGAAAGTCGCGTCCCGTACGCGAGGGGTCAGGACAGGATTGCTGCATGGCAATTCTCATACGGTCGGCACGAAATGACTTGCTGCCGCCCGTCCTTTCCCCTCTAGAATCGCCCTCCCTCGTGCGGGCTGCGGGCTCGTCCTGCGGCAGCGGAAATTTTGCGCCGCACCAATTGACCGCAATCAAGGCGCGCAAATCCTCGGGGCGCGTACTGTGCGCTGGCCTCCACGTGCTCTGCGGGTGCGCTGGAGCGTGGCCCCGTCGTTCGCCGGGGCGGCGAGGGGCGCGACCGCTCTGGCTTTGGCTGCGGCGGCGCGGACCACAATTATTATTTCAAACGTGTTCAGGAGCAGGAGGCAAGAATGAGTGCAAGCGCATCAACCATCCCCTCGGGAGGCGCGACCTCGCGCGCGGCGTCCTTCCGGTGGATCCAGCTGATACTGGGCATCGTCTGCATGGCGCTCATCGCCAACCTGCAGTACGGCTGGACCCTGTTCGTGAATCCGATCGACGCCAAGTTCCACTGGGGCAAGGCGGCGATCCAGGTGTCCTTCACCGTGTTCGTGCTGGTGGAGACCTGGCTCGTTCCGGTCGAAGGCTGGCTGGTCGACAAGTTCGGCCCGCGCCCGGTCATCGCCGGCGGGGCCATCCTCGCGGCCATCGGCTGGGTGATGAACTCCTATGCCACGTCGCTGACCGAGCTGTATACCGCCGCCGTCATCTCCGGCCTGGGCGCCGGCTGCGTCTACGGCACCTGCGTGGGCAATGCGCTCAAGTGGTTCCCGGACCGCCGCGGCCTGGCCGCCGGCCTGACCGCCGCCGGATTCGGCGCGGGCGCCGCGCTCACCGTGATCCCGATCGCCAACATGATCAAGACCGCGGGCTACGAGCAGACCTTCTTCAACTTCGGCATCGGCCAGGGCCTGGTCATCTTCGTGATCGCGCTGTTCATGGTCAAACCGGACACCCGCGGCGTCACCGCGATGCCGCGCATCGTCACCAGCAAGGTCGACTACTCGCTGCCGCAGATGGCCAAGACGCCGGTGTTCTGGATGACCTACGTGCTGTTCGTGGCGGTTGCCGCCGGCGGCCTGATGGCCACCGCGCAGATCGGCCCGATCGCCAAGGACTACAAGATCGACAGCATCCCCATGGACTTCCTGGGCTTCGCCACGCTGCCGCTGCTGACGCTGACGCTGATGATCGACAACCTGGCCAACGGCTTCACGCGGCCGCTGTGCGGCTTCATCTCCGACCGGATCGGCCGCGAGAACACCATGCTGATCGTCTTCACGGGCCAGGGCCTGGCGCTGCTTGGCCTGATGTTCTTCGGCCACGAGCCGATCGCCTTCATGATCTGCGCGGCGGCGGTGTTCCTGTGCTGGGGCGAGATCTTCTCGATCTTCCCGGCGCTGTGCGCCGACACCTTCGGCGCCAAGAACGCGGCCGGCAACGCCGGCCTGCTGTACACCGCCAAGGGCACCGGCTCGATCATCGTGCCGTTCGCCTCGGCGCTGGCCGTGGGCGGCAACTGGAACACGGTGTTCATGCTGGCGGCGGCCATCGCCATCGGCGCCGGCATCCTGGCCAAGGTCGTGCTCGAGCCGATGCGCCGCAAGGTCATCGCCGACACCAACGCGCGCGGTACCGTCTAGCGCACGCGCCGCGGGCGGCGTCCTGCCGCCCGCGGCTTCGCGCCCGGATATCCGGGAGGAGCCGTCCGCTCCTCCCGGGCCCGCCGCCCGCGAAGCCCCGCCTCCTCGTGAATGGAAGTCCTCGACCAATGGCCGCTCGGGATCTGGCTGGCCCTGCTTGCCGCGACGGCGTTCGCCGCGGTGGCGCACGGCGCGATCGGCTTCGGCTTTCCGCTGATCTCGACGCCGCTCGTGGCGCTGCTCACCGACGTGCGCACCGCGGTGCTCACCACGCTGCTGCCCAATGTCGTCATCAACCTCATCAGCGTGCTGCGGGGCGAGGACTGGCACAGGACGCTGCGCGCCTACTGGCCGGTGGCCGCCTGGGTGTTCGTCGGCACCCTGCTGGGCACCACGGCACTGGCCTTTGCCAACGCGTCCGTGCTCAAGCTGCTGCTGGCCTCGATCATCGTCGTGTACCTGCTGCAGTCGCGCCGGCGCGCCGCGGCGGGCGCCGCCTGGCGGCCGGGCCGGCGCTGGGGCGCGGCCGTCTTCGGCATGCTCGGCGGTTTCTTCTCCGGCACGGTCAACGTCGCCGTGCCGCCGCTGTTGATCTACTTCTCCGCGCTCGAGCTGACGCCCATCGCGCTGACGCAGGCGATGAACCTGTCCTTCCTGGTCGGCCGCTCGACGCAGGTGCTGGCGCTGGTGAGTTCCGGCGGCATGGGGCCGGCGTGGTTCGTCCTGGGTGTGCCGCTGACGGCGCTGGCCGTGCTGTCGCTGGCCGTGGGCTTTCGCCTGCAGCGGCGGTTTCCGGCGCAGACTTTCGTGCGCCTGATGCGCGCCCTGCTCTGGGTGATGGCGGCCACGCTGCTGGCGCAGGTGGCGCGCGCGCTGGCCGCCGGCTACTTGAGGTGAATCTTGCCGCTATGGCTCAGGCGGCTGAGCGTCTCGGCGCACAGGTTGAGGTAGGACGCCAGTTCCTTCTTGGGCAGCAGCTCCGTGAACTGCGGCAGCTTGCGCTGGAAGCGGCGCACGCGGCCCGGCGCGTCGAGCAGGTGCAGGGTGATGATGTGGCCCATGATGTCGCTCATGTGCCGCATCACCTCGTATTCGAAGACGTTCTTGACCTCGGGGTGCTGGCCCATGAAGGCCGCCCACTGCGCCAGCGGCAGCTTGGCCACCCGCGCCTTGGTCACGGCGGTGATGCTGTACGGCGCCGGGGTGTGCAGGCGCCAGGCGGCGTAGCTGGTCTCCATGTCGCCCTCGCGCGTGAAGCGCAGGATCATCTCCTTGCCGGCCGGGTTGGTCACCACGCGCTTCATCACGCCCTCGAGCAGGAAATACTGTTCCATGTCCTCGGTGCCCTGCAGCAGCAGGTGGTCGCCCTTGCGGACATCGACGATGGTCAGGTGCGCCTCGAGCTCGGCGAACGCCTCGTGGCTGAGCGCTTCCAGGACCATATTGCGGGCAAGCTGGGCGCGCACGGTGTCGCGCTGGGGATGGCTGGCGATTCGGCTCATGATCGACCTCGATCTATCGGTGAGGTGAAGGATCTTTGTCGCCGCAGTCCCGCGGGGCAGCAGACACCCGGGCCGCGACGCCGTCCCTGCGCGGCAGGGACAGACGACGATGATACGCCGGCGCGCAATGCGGCGCCGACCGCGGCCCCGTCCGGTTGCTGCATGGCACCATCGGCGCTGGCGCGAATGGCCCGGAGCGCGTTGCGCCGGCGCGTCAACGCGGCGGGGGCGGCGGACGCGGGCGGGCAATTCGATAACGAACGATGGGCAAAAGCCGGATAATTCCGGTTCGCCGACAAGGAGAGTGGCAATGATGGACAAGGCGCTGGCGGGCATCCGCATCCTCGATATGACCCATGTGCAGGCGGGGCCCACCTCGTCGCAGCTGCTGGCGTGGCTGGGAGCCGACGTCATCAAGTTCGAGCCGCCGACAGGCGACATCACCCGCGGCCAGCTGCGCGACGTGCCCAACGCCGACAGCCTTTATTTCACGATGCTCAACTGCAACAAGCGCTCGATCACCGTGAACATGAAGAATCCGGCCGGCAAGCAGGTGTTCGTCGACCTGCTGCAGCACTGCGACATCGTCATGGAGAACTTCGGTCCGGGCGTGCTCGACCGCTTCGGCTTCACGTGGGAAAAGATCCACGAACTCAATCCGGCCATCATCATGGCCTCGATCAAGGGCTTCGGCAGCAGCGGGCCCTATGCCGAGTTCAAGGCCTACGAAAACGTCGCCCAGGCGATGGGCGGTTCGATGAGCACCACGGGCTTCATGGACGGCCCGCCGCTGGTGACGGGCGCGCAGATCGGCGACTCCGGCACCGGCCTGCACCTGGCCATCGGCATCCTGGCGGCGCTGCAGCACCGGCACCGCACCGGCAAGGGGCAGTTCGTCGAGGTGGCGATGATGGACGCGGTGATGAACCTGTGCCGCGTCAAGTTCCGCGACCACCAGCGCCTGACGCGCGGCCCGCTGGCCGAATTTTCGGTGCCCACGGAGGGCATGAAGGACACGCCGCGCTCCGGCAACGACTCGGGCGGCGGCCAGCTGGGCAATGCCATCAAGTGCAAGCCGGGCAGCCCGAACGACTACCTCTACGTGGTGGTCCAGGAACAGGTCTGGGAGGCGCTGGCCACCCGCATCGGCGGTGCCGCGCTGGCGCACGACGAGCGCTTCGCCAACATCCAGGCGCGGCGCCGCAACCAGCAGGAACTCTGGCGCCTGCTCAATGATTTCGCCGCCGGCTACACCAAGCGCGAACTCATGGCGCTGCTCAACGAGATCGACGTCCCCTGCGGCCCCATCATGAGCACGGACGACCTCGTCAACGACGAGCACGTCAAGGGACGCGACATGGTGGTGGCGCTGGACCACCCCGAACGCGGCGCCTGGATCAACGTCGGCATGCCGATCAAGCTGTCCGATTCGCACGTGCCGATCGAGCGCTCGCCCCTGCTGGGCGAGCACACCGACGAGGTGCTGCAGGGCGTGCTGGGCTACACGGCGGCGCAGATCGCGGCGCTCCGGCAGAGCGGGGCGTTCTCCAAGGACCCCGCCAGGCCCAAGGCCTGAACCGGCGCCCGCCAGCGGGCATCGCGGATGTTCGCGACGCCCGTCGGCGGGCTGCTGCGGCAGGTGTTGGGGATACCCCGAAACTTGATCGCGGTCATGGACCGCGAATCGCGCCCCTCCGTATCTTGACCGACGCCTCGCCGGAATTCGACGGGGGCAGCTGCCGGGCGCTGTTGTAAATCCGTCACTGAACTGCCGGCGCGACGCATACCGCGGCGCGGGCACCTACAATTTTGCGCAGCTCGCAGATCCCCGCCGGGGCGCAGACCGTGGCGGACCCCTAGAAATAGAACGTAGAACGAAGCACCCAAGGAGAATCAAGCAATGATGAACAGTAGATTGCGCAAGCCACACGCCGTGGCGATTGCGGTGGCCGTCGCGGCATTCGGTGCCTCCGGCGCTGCGCTGGCCGAGGAAGCCAAAGCGGAGAAGTCGCCCACGGAGTCGTTCATCGAGAACCTCGTCAAGGGCTTCTACGGCACGTTCGACGTTTCGGTCGACGTGGCGAGCAAGGGCATGAACGGCATGACGGCCTACCACATCACGCAGAACGCCGCCGGCCAGTTCGTTCTTGACCCCACCAATCCCAAAGGCGTGCCGTACGGGCGCGTGGGTTTCATTCCCGAGATCTCCACCAACAAGTCCGGCCTCGGCTGGCGCGGCAGCCACGCGCTGCCGGGCACCGACACGCGCCTGGTGATGCAGATCGAGGCCTCGGTCGGCATCACGGCCGCCCCCGGCATCAAGACCTCGCAGTTCTCGCAGTCCAACACCGTGACGGGCACCCTGGGTTCGGGCGACACGTACATCGGCTTTGCCGGCAAGGACTGGGGCGCGTTCAAGGTCGGTACGACCTTTGCGCCGTACAAGAAGTCGACCGACCGCATGAACCCGTTCTCGGGCATGCTCGGCGACTACGCTGTCGTCATGGGCAACACCGGCGGCGACAACCGCGTCGAGTTCGGTACGCGCCTGGAACACGCGCTCTGGTACGAGTCGCCCAAGTACAGCGGCTTCAGCTACGACGTGCTGGTCTCGCCCGGGCAGAACTACACCACCAACAACGTGGTGCAGCCCAACGGCCAGTCCAATTGCAATGGCGGCAACGTTCCGGGCAGCGGCAACCTGCCCCTCAACTGCGATGATGGCGGCTTCGACAATGCCTTCAGCCTGAGCATGAAGTACGAGACCAAGCAGCTGTACGTGACGGCCGCGTACGAATTGCACAAGAACGTCAACCGCAACAGCGACGGCATCGGCGCGAACAACCCGTTCTACGGCGCGGACCCGTCGACCCTGGACAACGGCGCGCTGGCGTTCCTGACGGCGGTTTACCCCAGCTTCATCGCTGACGGCGGCACCGCCCCGTACCTGAACGACATCGGCGACGAGGCCGCATACAAGGTCGGCGTGCAGTACCTCTTCGATACCGGCACGACGGTCAGTGCCATCGCCGAGCGGATGACGCGCAAGCTGCCGGGCAACCTGCAGTTCCAGAACGAGCGCCAGCGCAACGGCTTCTGGCTGGCGGTCACCCAGGACATCGATGCCGACAGCAATGTCAGCTTCGGCTGGGCGCATGCCGGCAAGACGCCGGGGGACCCGGGCGGACAGCACAACTACGATCCGCAGGCCGGCAACAACACGGCCAATATGTTCACGCTGGCCTACAAGCACAAGATCGACAAGCAGCTGTTCTGGTACGTCGACGCCGCCGAGACGATCAACAGCGCCAATGCGCACTATGACATCGGCGCCGGCGGCCGCGGCCTAACGACCGACTGCCACGATGCGACCAATACGATCGTGATCGACTATTCGAGCGCCGGCAATACCACCTGGGGCGGTTGCAAGCCCAAGGCTATTTCGGTTGGCATGAACTACAAGTTCTAAAGCCGGACTGCGGCACGTCCGGTAGCAGTACCAGCGGGGCTGGCGGGCAGGACGCTCGCCAGCCCCGTCACGCTTTGACCTGCGGAAATTCCCGCACGGAATTTCCGCACGCCTCCCTCTCTCCCGCCGGGAGAGGGCCGGGGTGAGGGCGCCGGAACCGTTGCAACGGTAATTTCAATTTCTCAGCAGCAAACACGAGGGACCATTCCATGAAAATCGCCATCATCGGCGCCGGGGCGATCGGCGGCTACATCGGCGTCAAGCTGGCCCTGGCAGGCGAGGACGTCACCTTCATGGTGCGCGGCGCCAACCTGGCGGCCATCCGCGACAACGGCATCAAGCTGATCATGCAGGACGGCACCGAGCACGTCGCGCGCAATGTCCGGGCCACCAACAGCTACGACGAGGCCGGCCCGCAGGACATGGTGATCCTCGGCATGAAGGCCCACCAGGTGATCGATATCGTCGACGAGGTGCCCAAGCTCTTCGGCCCCAACACCATCGTCGTGCCGATGCAGAACGGCATCCCGTACTGGTACTTCTACAAGCACGGCGGCGACCTCGACGGCCGGGTCGTGCACAGCGTCGACCCGCACGGCAAGATCGCCACCACGATCCACTCGAGCCGCGTGATCGGCTGCGTGGTCTATCCGGCCTCCGAACTCGTCGCGCCCGGCGTCATCCAGCACGTCGAGGGCGACCGCTTTCCGGTGGGCGAGCCCGACGGCAGCTCCAGCGAGCGCGTCAACCGCGTCTCCGAATGCTTCATCAAGGCCGGCTTCAAGGCTCCGGTGCTGGACAACATCCGCTCCGAGATCTGGCTCAAGCTGTGGGGCAACCTCACGTTCAACCCGATCAGCGCGCTGTCGCGCTCGACGCTGATCGACATCTGCCAGTACCCGCTGTCGCGCGAGCTGGCGGCGGCCATGATGACCGAGGCGCAGACCATCGCCAACCGCCTGGGCATCACGTTCCGGCTGTCGCTGGAAAAGCGCATCGCCGGGGCCGAGCGCGTTGGCCGGCACAAGACCTCGATGCTGCAGGACGTCGAGGCCGGCCGCTTCCCCGAGGTCGACGCGCTGGTCGGGTCGGTGGTCGAGCTGGGCCGCCTCACCGAGACGCCCACGCCGCACATCGACGCGGTCTACGCGCTGACCAAGCTGCTGGCCAAGACCATGGCGGAAGAGCGTGCCGCCGCGGCCGCGGGCGGAACCCCGGCGCACTGAGCGTCCCAACCTCGTTTGCAGCGGCGCGGCGCACGCCGTGCCGCTGCGGGAATCGATCATGACACTCTGGGTCCGCTACCAGTCCGCCGACGGCAGCAATGGCTTCGGCACGCTCGACGGCGAGCGCATCGCCGTGCACGCCGGCACCGGGTTCACCGACGCACGGCCGACCGGGGCCTCGCTGGCGCTGGCCGGCGTGCGCCTGCTGCCCCCCTGCACGCCGACCAAGGTGCTGGCCTTGTGGAACAACTACCGCGCGCTGGGCGAAAAGCTCGGCAAGGCGGCGCCAGTGCATCCGCTGTTCCTGATGAAACCCGCAACCTCGGTCATCGGCACCGGCGACACGATCCGCCGCCCGGCGCGCTACGCCGGCAAGATCGCCTTCGAAGGGGAACTGGGCATCGTCATCGGCCGCACCTGCAGCAACGTCTCGGTCGAGGACGCGCCGCGCCACATCCTGGGATATACCTGTGTCAACGACGTGACGGCCGCCGAGCTGCTGGCCGAAGACCCCAATTTTCCGCAGTGGACGCGCGCCAAGGGCTTCGACACCTTCAGCTGCATCGGACCGGCCATCGCGACCGACCTCGACTGGGCCGCGGCCCGCCTGGTGACGACGCTCGACGGCGTGGAGCGCCAGAACTATCCGCTCTCGGACATGATATTCACCCCGGCGCAGCAGGTCAGCCACATCTCGGGCGACATGACCCTGTACCCGGGCGACGTCATCATGGTCGGCACCTCGATCGGCCTGGGGTCGATGAAGGACGGGGCCACCGTCGAGGTCTCCATCGCGGGCATCGGTATCCTGCGCAATACGCTGGGCGCCTGAGGCCAGGCCCTCAACTCCGGCGGCTCTGCCGCGGGAGAGGGGAGGGGATGGGGCTAATCGCCGTCAATGGAGAGGGTCAGCCGCTGCGGCAGCGTGTAGACCGAGAAGCGCTCGCCGCGCGCGAAGCCGACGAGCGTCACGCCCCAATGCTCGGCCGTGGCCACCGCCAGGGTCGTCGGGCCCGAGACCGCGGCCAGCACCGGAATGCCGGCGGTCGCCGCTTTCTGCACCATCTCCACGCTGGCGCGGCTGGTGATCAGCGCGAAGCCCTGGCTGGCATCGACGCGGGCGCGCACCAGGGCCCCGATCAGCTTGTCCAGCGCGTTGTGGCGGCCGACATCCTCGCGTGCGCAGGCAATGGCGCCGTCCCAGGGACACCACACGGCGCCGTGCGTGGCGCCGGTCTGCTGCTGGAGCGGCTGCGCCTGCGCCAGTCCCGCCACCGCGCGCGCCAGCGCCGCCGGCGCCAGCAGCGCGCTGCCGGCGCGCACCGGGCGCAACGGTCGCAGCACCTGGTCGAGGCTCTCGGTGCCGCAGATGCCGCAGCCCGTGCGCCCGGCCAGCGTGCGCCGGCGGTCCTTGAGGCGGGCAAAGGCCCCGCTGGCGATCTGCACCTGCACGGTCACGCCCTGCTCGCCGGCCAGCACGTCGATGCCGTAGATGTCGGACGCGCGCTCGGCGATGCCCTCGCTGAGGGTGAAGCCCAGCGCGAAGTCGTCCAGGTCGCGTGGGGTCGCGAGCATTACCGCGTGGGCGATGCCGTTGTATTCGAGCGCCACCGGTGACTCGACCGCCAGCGCTGCCGGGGCGCTGCCCAGCCGGCCGTCGCGCAGCCGCCACTCGGTGACCGACAGCGCTCCGGGAAGCTCCTCGCCGGCGCCTGCCGGATCGTGCACGGACGGTTCCATTGCGGCCTCAGCCGGCGGCGGGTGCCGGCCCGGCCGGCAGGTCGGGCAGCGCGCGCGGCCGGCGCTGGCCGTCGGTGGCAACATAGACCAGGATGGCCTCGGTGACCTTGACGACCACCGGTTCGCCGCCGCCCATGCGTTCCGCATAGACCGCCACGTCGACCGTCACCGAGGTGCGGCCGGTGCGCAGGATGCGGGCGTACAGCGACAGCACGTCGCCGACCATCACCGGCTCCTTGAAGACGAAGCTGTTGACCGCAACGGTGGCGACGCGGCCGCGGGCCCGGCGCGCCGCGCGGATGGCGCCGCCAATGTCCACCTGGGCCATGATCCAGCCGCCGAAGACGTCGCCGTGGGCGTTGGCGTCGGCGGGCATCGGCACGACGCGCAGGACCGGATCCTCGTCGGGCAGGCTCAGTCGGTGGTCGGTGCTCTCGGGCATGCGGGGCGGGTCCGGTGCGCCGCACCCGCGGGTGGGTCGGCAATGACCCTATTTTGCGCGAAATCGCGAATCCGGGCTTTTCCGGGCCGCGGCCGGCCCGGGCGCCCCGACGCGCGATAATCGGCTCGGGACGGGCGGCGCGGGACTGCCGCGCCGCCTGCTGTCCAAGGAGAGTCATGCGTGCAATGAGGGCGGTACCCGGTGGCCCGGCCGCGCCGGCCGAGGCCGGACAGCCCCGCCGCGACCTGCAGACGCTGCGCTCGCTGCTGCCCTACCTGCTCGCCTATCGCGGGCGGGTGGCGCTGGCACTGGTGTGCCTGGTACTGGGCAAGATCGCCGTGGTCGGCGTGCCGATCCTGCTCAAGCACATCGTCGATGCGCTGTCGGCCGGGACGGGCGGGACGGCCGCGGGGTGGGGGCTGGCGCCGATAGCGCTGGTCGTGGCCTACGGCGCGCTGCGCCTGGCGACCTCGCTGTTCGGCGAACTGCGCGAGTTCTTCTTTGCCCGGGTGACCCAGTCGGCGGTGCGCACGCTGGCGCTGCGCACCTTCCGGCACCTGCACGGGCTGTCGCTGCGCTTTCACCTGGAGCGCCGCACCGGCGCGGTGACGCGCGAGATCGACCACGGCATCCGCGGCGTGTCCGCGCTGGTGAGCTTCACGCTGTATTCCATCGTGCCGACGCTGGTGGAGATCGGCCTGGTATTCGCCTACCTGCTGTCGCACTACGAGATCTGGTTCGCGGTCATCGTCGCCGCCAGCCTGGCGGTGTACGTCGCCTTCACCCTGCTGGTGACCAACTGGCGCACCCGCTTCCGCCGCGAGGTCAACGAACTCGATGCGCGCGCCTCGTCCAACGCGGTCGACTCGCTGCTCAACTTCGAGACGGTGAAGTACTTCAACAACGAGGAATTCGAGGCGCGGCGCTACGACGCGACGCTGGCCCTGCAGGAGCGCATGACGCTGCGCGTGCAGCGCTCGCTCAACCTGCTCAACGGCGGCCAGCAGGCCATCATCGCCGTCGGCCTCACGCTGATGCTCTGGCGCGCGGCGCTGGGCGTGCAGCGCGGCGCACTGTCGATCGGCGACCTGGTGCTGGTCAATGCCTTCCTGCTGCAGCTGTACGTGCCGCTCAATTTCCTCGGCGTCATCTACCGCGAGATCCGCCAGGCCCTGACCGACATGGACCGGCTGTTCCGCCTGCTGCAGGAAAACCGCGAGGTGGCCGACCGGCCCGGCGCCGTGCCGCTGGATCTGGGCGCGCCCGGATCGCCCGGGCAGGCGCTGGCGGTGCGCTTCGATCACGTCGAGTTCGGCTACGACGCGCGCCGGCGCATCCTGCATGGCGTCGATTTCACCATCGCGCCGCGCACCACCTGCGCCGTCGTCGGGGCGACCGGCGCGGGCAAGTCCACGCTGGCGCGCCTGCTGTTCCGGTTCTACGACGTGCAGGGCGGCGCCGTGCTGCTCAACGGCCGCGACATCCGCGACCTGACCCAGGCATCGCTGCGCGCCGCGATCGGCATCGTGCCGCAGGACACGGTGCTCTTCAATGAAAGCATCGAGTACAACATCGCCTACGGCCGGCCCGGCGCGACGCACGACCAGATCGTCGCGGTGGCGCGCGCCGCCCACATCCACGACTTCATCGTCTCGCTGCCCGACGGCTACGGCACCCTGGTGGGCGAGCGCGGTCTGAAGCTCTCCGGCGGCGAGAAGCAGCGCGTGGCCATCGCCCGCACCCTGCTCAAGGACCCGGCGCTGATCATCTTCGACGAGGCCACGTCGGCGCTCGATACCCGCACCGAGGTCGCCATCCAGGCCGCGCTCAATGCCGCCAGCGTGCAGCGCACGACGCTGATCATCGCGCACCGCCTGTCGACCGTGGTGGGGGCCGACCAGATCCTCGTCATGGACCAGGGCCGCATCGTCGAGAGCGGCAGCCATGCGGCCCTGCTGGCCCGCGGCGGCACCTATGCGCGCATGTGGGCGCTGCAGCAGCACGAGAGCGAGCGCTCGGCCGGCCGGGCGGCCGCCTGAGGGACGTGGAGCACCGACACCGATGAGCGAGGACGCCGTGCAGACCCTGACCCTGCGCCAACCCGACGACTGGCACCTGCACCTGCGCGACGGCGCCATCCTGGCGGCCGTGCTGCCCCACACGGCGCGCGTCTTCGCGCGCGCCATCGTCATGCCCAACCTGCGCACCCCGGTGGCCACGGTGGCGCAGGCGCGCGAGTACCGGGCACGCATCCTCGCGGCCCTGCCGGCGGGGCTCGCCTTCGAGCCGCTGATGACGCTCTACCTGACCGGCGCCACGACCGCCGACGAGATCGACCGGGCGCGCGCCAGCGGCCTGATCCACGGCGTCAAGCTCTATCCGGCGCGCGCCACCACCCTGTCCGATGCCGGCGTGCGCTCGCTGTCCGAATGCCGCGCGGCGCTCGAGCGCATGCAGGCGCTCGGGCTGCCGCTGCTGGTGCACGGCGAGGTCGCGCGGCCGGAGGTGGACGTGTTCGACCGCGAACGGCGCTTTCTCGACGAGGTGCTGGCGCCGCTGCAGCGCGATTTCCCGGCGCTGCGCATCGTGCTCGAGCACGTCACGACGCGCGACGCGGTGGACTACGTGAGCGCCGCGGCCGGCGGCGTCGCGGCGACCATCACCGCGCACCACCTGCTCAACAACCGCAACGCGATGTTCCTGGGTGCCGACGGCAGTGCCGGCGTGCGGCCGCATTTCTACTGCCTGCCGGTACTCAAGCGCGAGGAGCATCGCATGGCACTGCTGCAGGCCGCCATCAGCGGCGATCCGCGCTTCTTTCTCGGCACCGACAGCGCCCCGCATCCGCGCGCCGAAAAGGAATCGGCCTGCGGCTGCGCCGGCTGCTTCACCGCGCCGCTGGCGCTGCCGATGTATGCGCAGGCCTTCGAGCAGGCCGGCGCGCTCGAGCGCCTCGAGGGCTTCGCCAGCCATCACGGCGCCGACTTCTACGGCCTGCCGCGCAACCGCGGGTCGATCACCCTGGTGCGCCGGGCGCCGCCGCCACCCGCACCGGTCGTGGCGCAGGACCAGGAACTGCTGGCGCTGCCGCAGCCCGGCCTGGCCTGGTCGCTCGCCTGAACCCGCGCGGCGCCGGCAGCGCGGCGGCGGCTAGGCCGGGTAGCGGTAGTACCGACGCACCCAGTCGACCAGTCGGGGCAGTCCCTCGTCGATGGTCGTGAGCGGCCGCCATCCCAGGTCGCGGTCCGTGGCCTCGATGTCGGCGGCGGTCGAGCGGATATCCCCGGGCTGCATCGGCAGCAGCGTGCGCACGGCCGGGCGGCCGATCGTGGTCTCCAGCACCGCGATGAAGCGCAGCAGCGGCTCGGGGTGGTTGTTGCCCAGGTTGTAGATCCGGTGCGTCACGGCGCCGAAGTGCGCGCGCTCGTCCAGCGCCAGCAGCGTGCCGCGCGCGATGTCGTCGATGTACGTGAAGTCGCGGCGCATGTCGCCCTCGCCGTAGATCTCGATCGGCCGGCCCTCGAAGATGGCGCGGGCGAACTTCAGCGGGGCCATGTCGGGCCGGCCCCAGGGTCCGTAGACCGTGAAATAGCGCAGGCCGGTCAGCCGCAGCCCGAACTGCAGCGCGTACACCTGTGCCATCAGCTCGTCGGCACGCTTGGTGGCTGCGTAGAGGCTTACCGGCAGGTCGACCGGGTCGGCCACCGCAAATGGCTGCTTGGTGTTGCCGCCGTAGACGCTCGACGAGGACGCGTAGACCAGGTGCTCGACCGTGCCCGCGGCGCGCGCGCACTCGAGCACGTTCAGGAACCCGGTGATGTTGCTGTCGACGTAGGCCTGCGGGTTCTCGAACGAAAAGCGCACCCCCGCCTGCGCGGCCAGGTGCACGATGCGCTGCGGCGCATGGGCGCGCAGTGCCTCGCCCAGCCCGGCGCGGTCGGCCAGGTCCAGGTGCAGGAAGGTGAACCCCTCGGCCGTCAGCGTTGCCAGCCGGTCGCGCTTGAGGCTGGTGTCGTAATAGGCGTTCAGACTGTCGATGCCAAGAACGCGCTCGCCGCGCGCCAACAGCGCCTGGACGACCGCGTGGCCGATGAAGCCGGCACAGCCGGTCACCAGTATCAATCCACGCTCCCGCCGGTTTCCCCCTCTCCCTCCGGGAGAGGGCCGGGGTGAGGGTTCGCGCCGCTACCGCGCCCCGCCACGCCCGATGCCTTCATAGTGCAGCCCCGCCGCCCCCACCGCGCGCGGGTCGTACAGGTTGCGCCCGTCGACCAGGATCCGGGCGCGCAGCTGTGCGGCCAGCGCCGCGAAGTCCGGGCTGCGGAATTCCAGCCACTCGGTCACCACGACGAGCGCGTCGGCCCCGGTGCAGGCCGACTCGGCGCTGTCGCAGAAGGTGATCCCGCGCGGCACGTCGGCCAGCGCCGCGCGCGCCGTCTCGCGGGCCTGCGGATCGTAGGCGCGGATGGTCGCGCCGGCCGCCAGCGCATTGCGGATCAGCACCAGGCTCGGGGCCTCGCGCACGTCGTCGGTATTGGGCTTGAACGCCAGGCCCCAGACCGCGATCACGCGCTCGCGCAGGTCGCCGCTGAACGCGTCGCGCAGCTTGGTCGAGAGCATGTGCTTCTGCTCTTCGTTCACCTCGTGGACCGCCGACAGCAGCCGTGCCGGCAGCACGTTCTCGCGCGCCATCGCCAGCAGCGCCCGAACGTCCTTGGGGAAGCACGAGCCGCCGTAGCCGGCGCCGGCGTACAGGAAGCTCGGTCCGATGCGCGGATCGGCGCCGATGGCGTGCCGCACCTTCTCGATGTCGGCCCCCAGCGTCTCGGCCAGCCGGGCCAGCTCGTTCATGAAGGAAATGCGCGTGGCCAGCATGGCATTGGCCGCATACTTGGCCAGCTCCGAGGAGCGCGCGTCCAGCACGATGAGCCGGTCGCGATTGCGGTTGAACGGCGCGTACAGGGTGCCCAGCGTGGCGATGGCGTCCGGATCGTCGGTGCCGATGACGATGCGGTCCGGCTGCATGAAGTCGGCGACCGCCGCGCCTTCCTTGAGGAATTCCGGATTGGACGCCACCGCGACCGCCGCGGTGACGCCCCGCGCCGCCAGTTCCTCGTGCAGCGCGCGGGCGACCATCGCGTGCGTGCCCACCGGCACGGTCGACTTGACCACCACCAGCGAGCGGCGCGCGATGCGCCGGCCCAGCTCGCGGGCCGCGCCCTCGACGTGCCGCACGTCGGCCGACCCATCCTCGTCGGTGGGCGTGCCCACGGCGATGAAATAGACGTCGCCGTGCGCCACGGCCCGGTCGTAGTCGGCGCTGAAGTCCATGCGCCCGGCCTGGCGGTTGCGGGCGACCACCTCGTCCAGGCCCGGCTCGTGGATCGGCACCTCGCCGGCGTTCAGACGCGCGACCTTGGCGCGGTCGATGTCGATGCACAGGACGTGGTTGCCGACATCGGCGAGGCAGGCGCCGGTCACCAGGCCGACATACCCCGTTCCGATCACCGTGAGCTTCATGGACGCATTTCCTTCGCGTGGATTGGCCGTGGATCCGGCGGTGCGCCGATACCACCCCGGCGCCGCCCGGGCGCCGGCGCGGACGCACCTCTGGCAGCGCGGCGGTCGCCGATTCTATCGCGCCGACTTCCCCGGACCGTCCATCCGGTGCCGGCGCGCCGGCGCAAGCGCCTGCCAGCGCCTATCATGAGGCCCCTGAAGCGGCGCCGGGCGCCGCCCCGCGCCGTCGCCGGCCGGGCATCTGGAAAATGCCTATGACGAGTATTGCCACGGCCGTGCCCGCCCGCACCGCCTCCGCCGCTGCCCCGCCCGACAGCACCGTGCCGACCCGCCCGGTCGAGGTTTCGGTGGTCATTCCCGTCTACAACGAGGCCGACAACCTGGCCGAGCTGGTCGAGCGCGTCGGCGCCGCGCTGGCGCCCACCGGCCGGGCCTTCGAGTTGCTGCTGATCGACGACGGCTCGAACGACGGCTCGCGCGCGCTGCTCGCGACCCTGGCGGCGGCCCATCCGTGGCTGCGGCCGCTGCTGCTGATCCGCAATTACGGCCAGTCGACCGCGCTGCAGGCCGGCTTCGACCATGCTGCCGGGTCGCTGGTGGTGACCCTCGACGGCGACCTGCAGAACGATCCCGTCGAGATCCCGCGGCTGCTCGCGATGATGGATGCCCAACCCGAGATCGACGTGGTGTCGGGCTGGCGGCGCGAGCGCCAGGACCGCACCTGGTCGCGCAAGGTGCCGTCCTGGCTGGCCAACCGGCTGATCTCGTCGGTGACCGGCGTACGGCTCAACGATTACGGCTGCGCGCTCAAGGTCTACCGGCGCACCATCCTCGACAACGTGCGGCTGTATGGCGAGACCCACCGCTTCATCGCGGCGCTGGCGGTCGAGGCCGGCGCGCGCATGATCGAGGTGCCGGTGCTGCACCATGCGCGCACGCGCGGTGCCTCCAAGTACGGCATCGACCGGGTGTTCCGCGTGCTGCTCGACCTGCTGTGGATCAAGTTCTCGATGCGCTTCCTGCACCGGCCGCTGCATGCCTTCGGCGGCGTCGGATTCGCCTTCATCATTGCGGGCGGCGCCTGCCTGCTCTACCTCGCGGCGCTCAAGCTCGCCTTCCACCAGGACATCGGCGGGCGCCCGCTGCTGTTGCTCGGGGCGCTGCTCACGCTCATCGGCGTGCAGCTGGTCGCCACCGGCGTGATCGGTGAACTGCTCACCCGCATCTACCACGAGCCCCAGGGCCGGCGCCAGTACGTGCTGCGCCGGATGCCGGGGCCGCACGCCGGGCCGTGAGCGGCGCTCTGCGCGTGCTGCGGCCCCTGTTGCGCCTGGCGGCGGCGGCCGCGCTGATGGCCGCTGCCATCTGGCTGGTCGGCCCCGAACGGCTGCGCCAGCAATGGCAGGCAGTCGACCGCACGTGGTTCGTCCTGGCCGTGCTGCTGGGTGCGCTGGCCCAGGCGGTCTCGGTGCTGCGCTGGGAGACGATCGCGCGGATCTTCGGCCTGCAGGTGCGCACGCGGGCGCTGGCACTGGCCTATGCGCAGGGCATGACGCTCAATGTCCTGCTGCCGGGCGCCACGCTCGGCGGCGATGCCTTGCGCAGCCTGCGCCTGCAGCGCCTGGGCAATCCGCTGGGCCTGGCCGCGCTGACCGTGCTGCTCGACCGCCTCAGCGGCCTGTGGGTGCTGTGCGTGCTTTCGCTCGCGACCGGCGTTGCGCTGCTGGTAATTCTGGGCGGACCGGCGCCGGTCGCGCTGCCGGTGGCGGTACCCGGGCTGACGCCCGCCACCCTGGCGGCTGCCTACCTTTGCGGCCTGGCGCTGCTGTGCGCCATTCCCTGGCTTCCGCTGCACGTGCGGCCGGTGTCGGCAGGGCCGGCGTCGAGCTGGCCGGCGCGCGCCTGGGAGCGGCTGGCCGGGCTGCACGAGCTTGCGGTGGCACAACGCCGGCCGCTGCTGCGATCGCTCTGGAGTTCGGTGCTGGTCCAGGTCCTGTGCGCGCTGACGCTGTGGCTGTGCGTGCTGGCCGCCGGCGGAAAGGCCGGCTACTGGCAGGTACAGGCGGTGGCCGCGCCGGTATTCGTCGCCGGCGCGCTGCCCATCAGCTATGGCGGCTTTGGCGCGCGCGAGCTCGCGGCGCTGGCCGCGTTTCCGCTGGTCGGGCTGCCCGGCGACCTGGGCCTGGCCGCAAGCATCCTCTACGGCATCGTGGCGATCGTGCTCGGGCTGGTGGCGGCACCGTCGTTTGCCGTGCCGTCGCCGGGCATGGCCGGCGGCGGGAACCGGCCGTAGCCATGCAGATCGTCGTCACTGGCGCATGCACCGCACTGGGTCAGGCGCTGCTGCGCGCCATCGTCGAACGCGCCGCACTGACCCGGGCCGCCGATGGCGTCGCGGTGCCGGTGCGCCGGGTCATCGCCGTCGACCGGCGCCAGCCGGCGGCGCTGTTCGTCGACGCACGGGTCGAATACGTCTGCGGCAATTTCGAGCAGGCGCGCTTCCTGGCCCGCGTGATGGGTACTGCCACTGACAGCATCTTCCACTGCTCCGCGCTGGGTGCGGCGGCCGGCGCCGGGCCCGCCCTCGACGACCTGGACCAGGCACTGCTGTACGGCCTGGACACCACGCGCGCGCTGCTCGACGCCTGCCAGTTCCAGTCGACCCAGGCGCGCCTGGTCCTGGCCAGCAGCCGGCACGCGCTGCCGCCCGCCGGCGCCGCGCCCGGCACCGCACCGGCGACGGCCGACGGCGTCTGCCTGGCACTGTGCGAGACCTACCTCGTCGAATGCGCGCGCCGTGGCCTCGTCGACCTGCGCACCGTGCGCCTGCCCTGCGTGGTGGCCGACCGATCCTGCGCCGATGGCATCGCCCTCGACGAGCAGCTCGCGGCACGGGCCGCCGGCGAACGTCTGCCCGGGGCCGATACGGCGGCAGACGCGTGCACGGCATTTCCGGTCATATTGCCGGCCGACGCGGCCGCAGCGCTGCTCGCCGCGCATGAGCTGCCGCGCCAGTTTCCGCTGGGCCTGCATCTGCTCGAACCGCCGGGCGCGCGCCTGCCGCTCGGTGGCCTGCCGGTCGCTCCGCGAACGGCGCAGCGCTAGCGCGCCTTCTCCACTCTCCCAATGGCATGGGAAAGGGGAGAGGATCAGGGGGCAGCCTTGCGCAGGTCGGCGATCCGCGCGCCCGGCGTGATCCATTCGGGGTCGCAGGCCAGTTCGATCAGGGCCGGCAGGCGGCGGCTGCGCATCTGGGCCAGCGCCTGCCCGAGCGCGTCGGCAAACTGCCCGCTGCGCTCGACGCGGCAGCCGAAGCCGCCGTACGCCGCCATCAGCTGGGCAAAGTCCGGATTGCTCAGCGCGGTACCGGTCACGCGCCCCGGAAACTGCTGCTCCTGGTGCATGCGGATCGTGCCGTACATGCGGTTGTTGAACACCAGGAAAAGTACCGGTGCGTTGTAGAGGCAGGCGGTCGCCAGTTCGTGGCCGGACATCAGGAAATCGCCGTCGCCGCTGACGCATACCACGGTCTTTTCCGGGGCCAGCAGCTTGGCGGCGATCGCCGCCGGTACCCCGTAGCCCATGGCGCCACTGGCGGGCGCCAGCTGCGTGCCCGCGGCATGGTACGGAAAATAGCGGTGCAGCCAGGCCGAGAAGTTGCCGGCGCCGTTGGCGAGGATCGCGTCGTCGGGCAGGGCGGCGCGCAGCTGCAGCAGGACCGCGCGTGCATCCAGCACCGGCGGCGGCGCTGCCGGCGCCTGCTGCCAGGCGAGGTACTCGGCGCGCGCCGCGTCCAGCTCCGGCGCCCACACCGGCGCCTCGATCGGCGTCATCATCGCCAGCCGCGCGGCCAGCTGCGGCATGCCGGTATTGATCATCAGGTCGGCCTGGTAGACGCGGCCCAGCTCCTCGATACCCGCGTGGGCGTGCACCAGCGCCTGCTGCGCCACCGGCGCCGCGATGCGGGCGTAGCCGCCGGTCGTGGCCTCGCCCAGCCGCGGTCCGAACACCAGCAGCAGGTCGGCGGCGGCGATGCGCTGCGCCAGGCGCGGGTTGATCCCCAGCCCGACATCGCCGACGTAATGCGGATCGCGGTTGTCCAGGATGTCCTGGTAGCGAAAAGCGCTGGCCACCGGCAGCGCGTTGGCCTCGACGAAACCGCGCAAATTGTCGGCCGCCGCGGCGCTCCAGCCCCAGCCGCCCACCAGCACCAGCGGGCGCTGCGCCCGGCCCAGCTGCCGGCGCAATCCGGCCATCTGGGTATCGCTGGGGGCCGCCTGGACCGCCTGGTGGCAGCGGGCATCGGCCGCGGGCGTGCGGGCATGCAGCACGTCCTCCGGCAGCAGCAGTACTACGGGCCCCGGCCGGCCGCTGGCTGCGGTCTGGAAGGCGCGCGCGACGAATTCCGGGATGCGGTCGGTACGGTCGACCTGCGCGGTCCACTTGGTGGTGGCAGCGAACAGGGCGCGCCCGTCGATCTCCTGGAAGGCCTCGCGCTCGAGGAATTCCGTCGGCGACTGGCCGACGAACAGCACCAGCGGCAGCGAGTCCTGGAACGCGTGATGGATGCCGATGGCGGCGTTGCAGGCGCCCGGTCCGCGGCTGGCGAACGCCACGCCCGGCTGCCCGGTCAGGCGCGCGTAGGCGCCGGCCATGAAGGTCGAGGCCGATTCGTGGCGATTGACGACGGTGCGCAGCCCCGGCCGGTCGAGCAGAGCGTCGAGCACCGGCACCGTGCCCTCGCCGGGCACGCAGAACAGGCAGTTGGCGCCCTGGATCAGCAGCTGGTCGGCCAATAGCTCGGCACCGGTTCGCGTGGCGCTCATTTGCGGCTCCTTGACGGCTGTGGCGCTGCGGTGCCCTGGCCCGCGCGAACGGGAAAGGGGCCGGGGGTGAGGGCACCCTCGCCACCACCCGATCTTATCCGCCCGGCCAGACGGCCAGTGCCCGCTCGAGCGTCGCCCGGATGGGGCCCTCCAGGTGGGGGATGAACAGGAAGAGCACGACCATGCCGCCGCACAGCGTCACGGGGAAGCCGACGGCGAAGAGGTTGAGCTGGGGCGAGACGCGCGCCATCACGCCCAGCACGACATTGATCAGCAGCATTACGGCCAGGATCGGCAGCGAAATCGACAGCGCGACCGAGAAGATCTGCGCGCCCAGGCCGGCGAGCGCATCGAAGGCGATGGTGCGTTCGCCGGCGCCCGATATGGGAAAGACCTCGAAGCTCTGCCGCAGGCCGTACAGCACCATCAGGTGCCCGTCGATGGCGATGAACAGCAGCAGCACCATCAGCGAGATGAAGTTGGCGACCGGATTGTCGGTGTCGGTGGCCTCGGGATTGAAGAAACCGCCATAGGACAGGCCCACCTGCAGGCCGATCATCTGTCCGGCCAGCTCGACGCCGGAGAACAGCACCCGCACCGCGAAGCCCAGCGTGACGCCGACCAGGACATTGCGCACCAGCGTCTCGAAGAAGACCGCGTCCAGCGCGGTGCCCAGCGGCGGCGCCGCGACCGTGGGGGCGATCACCAGGGCGATGGCGACGCCCAGCGCCACCTTGGCACGCACCGGGAGCGCGCGGTGCGACAGCACCGGGGCGGCGGCGATGAGCGCCAGCACCCGCACCAGCGGCCAGAACACGAAGCCGGCCCAGGCGGCGAGCTGGGCGCTGTTCACCAGCACGGCGCAGGCTCCGGTGCGGCCGCCTCAGCCGATGACCGAGGGGATGGACTCGTACAGGCGGCGCACGAAGTCGACGAAGTAGTTGATCATCCACGGGCCGGCGATGACCAGGGTGGCCACCATGGCGAGCAGCTTCGGGATGAAGGTCAGCGTCATCTCGTTGACCTGCGTGGCGGCCTGCAGGATGGAGACGACCAGGCCGACGACCAGCGATGCCAGCAGCATCGGCGCCGACAGCAGCACGGCGGTGTACAGCGCCTGTTGCGCCAGCGTAATGACGGCTTGGGGATCCATGTTCTTGCCTCGGGGTTTGCGTGAAGGGGCGTGGACGGCGCCTAGGGCGCGAAGCTGGCAACCAGCGATCCGATGAGCAGGTTCCAGCCGTCGGCCAGCACGAACAGCATCAGCTTGAACGGCAGCGAGACCAGCACCGGCGAGAGCATCATCATGCCCATCGACATCAGCACGCTGGCGACCACCATGTCGATGACCAGGAACGGGATGAACACCATGAAGCCGATCTGGAACGCCGTCTTGAGCTCGCTGGTGGCGAAGGCCGGGA
>JBBISD010000002.1:0-66190 GCA_037441485.1 Burkholderiales bacterium | reverse complement strand
CGTCGCCGCCGCGCCGCGCCGCGGCCCGCGCCAGCGTGCGCAGCCGGGACGCCAGCTCGCGCAGCAGTGCCCCGCGCTCCGGGGCGACCAGTTCGGCCGCGGCGGTGGGCGTCGGTGCCCGCAGGTCGGCGGCAAAATCGGCGATCGTGAAATCCGATTCGTGCCCGACGCCGACGATCACCGGCACCGTGCAGGCGCGGATCGCGCGGGCCACGGCCTCCTCGTTGAACGCCCAGAGATCCTCGAGCGAACCGCCACCGCGCACCAGCAGCAGCACGTCGACCTCGGCGCGCCGCGCCGCGGTGGCCAGCATCGCGGCGATCTTCGCGCCGGCCTCCGCGCCCTGCACCGGTACCGGATAGAGCACGATCTGCAGGTACGGCGCGCGCCGGCGCAGCGTCGTGAGCACATCGCGCAGTGCCGCCGCCTGCAGCGAGGTCACCACGCCGACGCGGCGCGGCAGCGCCGGCAGCGGCCGCTTGATCGCGGTATCGAACAGGCCCTCGGCGGCCAGACGCTGGCGCAGCCGCAGGAACTGCTCCCACAGCCGGCCGGCGCCGAAGCGGCGCATGCTCTCCACGCTCAGCTGGAACTCCCCGCGGGCCTCGTACAGGCCGACCGCGGCGCGCACCTCGACCTCGTCGCCGTCACGCGGCGCGAAATCCACCTGGACGTTGCGGCCGCGGAACATCACGCAGCGCACCTGCGCGGCCGCGTCCTTGAGCGTGAAGTACCAGTGTCCGCTGGCGGCGCGCGTCATCGAGGCGATTTCCCCGCGCACCCGCTGCGTGCCGAAGCCGCGCTCCAGCGCCCCCGCAACCAGCCGGTTCAACTGTCCGACGGTCAGGCAATCCTTAGCCAATTCAAGGTTTTGCCGGTCGTGTTCGGGTTCCATGGTATGGGCCGCCTGCAAGGTTTCCACAAAATTGCCGGCGCTGGCAGTGCGCCACCCGGAATTGCGCAAGACGCCGGAGTATCCGTATAACTATATGATAAATATAGACATTTTAGCACGCGCCCAAAGGCTGCGCAGTTAGCAGGCGCCGGCTGGCGCCTTATTTGGAACCAGCTTAGGGCGGTTCTCCACAAACTTTTCCACAGGCTTGCCGGCGTGCCACCAGGCGCACGTGCGGCCGCCGGAGCAAACCCCCACGCCGCGCGGCGCCGCAGCGCGGAGCGCCGCGCGATGCGCTCCGGCACCGGTCCCGGTACATCCCTGCCATCCGATCGGCTGGTGCCGGTCGGCGCGGGTCCCGCCGGCGCAGGCTCTACACTTGCCGTTTTTTACGCTGCGGAAAGCCCCTGCCTTGCTCGCCATCGTACAAACCCTCGGCTGGCCGATCTGGCCCCTGATCATCGCATCGATCGTCGCCCTGGCGCTGATCATCGAACGCAGCCTCGCGCTGCGTCGCGCACGCGTGCTGCCCGACAAGCTGCTCGGGGACGTGCTCAGCCTCTATACCCGACGGCAGATCACGCTGGAGGTGCTGGACCGCCTGGAGAACAGCTCGGCGCTGGGATTCCTGTTTGCCGCCGGCCTGCGCAGCGCCGGCGCGTCGCGCGACGTGACGACCAAGGTCATCGAGGTGGCCGGCGGCCACGTCGCGCACGAACTGTCGCGCTACCTCACGCTGCTGGGCGCCATCGGTTCGATCGCGCCGCTGCTGGGGCTGCTGGGCACCGTCGTGGGCATGATCGACATCTTCGCGTCGCAGCAGGCCGGCTCCAACCCGCAGCAGCTGGCGCAGGGCATCTCGATCGCGCTGTACTCGACCGCCTTCGGCATCATCGTGGCGGTGCCCTCGGTACTGTCCTACCGCATCTTCCGTGCCCGCATCGACGATTTCCTGGTCGAGCTCGAGCAGCAGGCGCAGCGCCTGGTCGAGGCGCTGTACACCGACATCCGCCCGGCACGCGCCGCCGCATGAGGACCCGGCCATGAAATTCCGGCGCGGCTTCGCCGAGGATCCGGACATCAACCTGATCCCGCTGATCGACGTGCTGCTGGTGGTGCTGATCTTCCTGGCGGTGAGCACCACTTACTCGCGCTTCGCCCAGCTGCAGATCGAGCTGCCCTCGGCCGATTCGAGCCCCTCGGCCGTGCGCCCGCAGGAGATCCAGGTCGGCGTCAGCGCCGATGGCCGCTTCGCGATCGGGCACACGGTGCTGCCGGTGAGCGACGCGCCGGCGCTGGCCGAGCTGCTGCGCGCCGCGGCCGCCCGGATGCAGGACCCGATCGTGGTCATCAATGCCGACGCGCAGGCCCCGCACCAGTCGGTGATTACCGTCATGGAGGCGGCGCGCAATGCCGGTCTGGCGCGGCTGAGCTTCGCCACGCAGCGCCGTTCTCCCGCGCCGCGATGAGCCCGAGCCTGGGCGTGGCGCTGCGCAGCTGGGCCCACCGGCGGGTCCGGCGCGCCTGGCAGCACCGCGGCCTGCTCGCCTACCTGATGCTGCCGCTGCATGCGGTACACCGCGGCTGGCGCGGCGTGCGCGCGGTCGGCCAGCGGCTGGGGCTGGCGCGCCCCGTGCAGCTGCCCGTGCCGGTCATCGTCATCGGCAACCTGAGCGTCGGCGGCACCGGCAAGACGCCGCTGGTCATCGAGCTGGCCCGCCAGCTGCTGGCCCGCGGCTGGACGCCGGGTGTCGTGGCCAGCGGCTTCGGCGGCAAGGCCGAGGGCCCGCTGCTCGTCGAGCCCGGCGGCGATCCGGCACTGTGTGGCGACGAGCCGCTGCTGATCCGCCAGGCGTCGGGCTGCCCGGTTGCCGTCGGGCGCGACCGCATCGCCGCCGCGCAGCTGCTGCTGGCGTCGAACGCGCGCTGCGACCTGCTGCTGGCCGACGACGGACTGCAGCACCGGCGGCTGGGCCGCGACCTGGAGGTCGTAGTGGTCAACGGCGCCGGCGTCGGCAACGGCCTGCTGCTGCCCGCCGGCCCGCTGCGCGATCCGCCCGAACGCCTGCAGCACGTCGACGCGGTGATACTGCACGGCATCGTGCCGCCGGTGCGCATCCATTCGCCCTTCTTCCGCATGCAGACCCGGGTGCGGGATGCGGTCAGCCTGTCGGCGCCGGGCAAGCGCATCGCGCTCGCCGACCTTGCCGGCGAGCAGCGGGCGCGCCCGCTGCGGCTGCTGGCGTTGTGCGCCATCGGCAGCCCCGAGCGCTTCTTCGCCATGCTGCGCGACCAGGGACTGCAGATCGACACCCTGGCGCTGCCCGATCACGAGAAAATCGACGCCACCGTCGTGCCAGGCGGCCGCTACGACCGCATCCTGATGACCGAGAAGGACGCCGTAAAATGCCAGCGCGATGCGCAGCTGGCGCAGGACCCGCGCCTCTGGGTGGTGCCGCTGCACACGCAGCTCGATACGGCGCTGGTCGAATTCCTGACCGCGCGGCTCAAGGGAAGGTCGCATGGATCCGAAGCTGCTTGAAATCCTCGTCTGCCCGGTAACCAAGGGGCCGTTGCGCTACGACCGCGTGCGCCAGGAGCTGGTGTCGACGGCCGCCGGACTGGCCTACCCGGTGCGCGACGCCATCCCCATCCTGCTCGAGAGCGAAGCGCGGCGCCTGGACGACGACGAGCGCGAGCACCCGGCAGGCCACGAGCCGCGCGGATGATGGCCGGCGCGCCGGCCGGCGGCGCCGGCTTCATTGCGCTGGTACCGGCACGCCTGGCATCCACCCGCCTGCCCGAAAAGCCGCTGGCCGACATCGGCGGCCTGCCGATGGTGGTGCGCGTGGCCCGGCGGGCCGCGGCCAGCGGCGCCGCACGCGTCGTGGTCTGCGCCGACAGCATGCGCATCGTCGAGGCCTGCCGCCACCACGGCGTCGAGGCGATACTCACGGCCAGCGCTCATCCGACCGGCACCGACCGCCTGGCCGAGGCCTGCCAGCTGCTCGGGCTCGACGACGCCGCCATCGTCGTCAACGTCCAGGGCGACGAACCGCTGATCCCGCCCAGCGTCATCCGCGACGTGGCGGCGGCGCTGCGCGCCGATCCGCAGTGCGATGTCGCCACCGCGGCGCACGCGCTGCACGAGCGCACCGAGCTGTTCGATCCCAATGTCGTCAAGGTGGTGCGCGATGTCCGGGGCCGCGCGCTGCTGTTCTCGCGCGCGCCGATTCCCTGGGCGCGCGACGCATTCGCCGCGGCGCCGGTCGTCCCCGGCGGCCTGCCCGACGGACTGCCGGCCTTGCGCCATGTCGGGCTGTATGCCTATCGCGTGTCCTTCCTGCGGCGCTTTCCGGCGCTGGCGCGGCCGGCCATCGAAGCGCACGAAAGCCTCGAACAGTTGCGCGCGCTGTACCACGGCTGTGCCATCGCCGTCATCGAACTCGATGTGCCGCTGCCGGCGGGCGTCGACACGCCGGCCGACCTGGATCGGGTACGCGCCGGCTTTGCCGCGACGCACGCACCGGGGCACGGCCATCAGCCCCGCCCGCCGGCCGAGGATCGGCCCTAGACAGATCCAACGGCCGGTTGCGCTGCGCCATGGCCGCATGCCGCGGTCGCAGCGGAGCACGCCCGGTTCCGGGTAAGATGCGCCTCGCCCAAGGAGCCCGGCGGCGCGACCTAGCGCGTGCGCCGCTGCGGCAAGAACAAATACAAGGCATTCGCGTTACGGAGCGCGCGCCGGCGTGCGCGAGGGGAACATGCGGCTGATTTTGCTCGGACCACCAGGGGCCGGAAAAGGCACGCAGGCGGCGTTCATTCGCACGCGCCTGCACATCCCGCAGATTTCGACGGGCGACATGCTGCGCGCGGCCGTCAAGGCGGGCACGCCGCTGGGCATCGCCGCCAAGAAGGTGATGGATGCCGGCCAGCTGGTCTCCGACGACATCATCATCGGCCTGGTGCGCGAGCGCCTGACCGAGCCCGACTGCGCCGACGGCTACCTCTTCGACGGCTTTCCGCGCACCATTGCCCAGGCCGACGCGATGCGCACCGCCCGCGTGGCGCTGGACCTCGTGCTCGAGATTGCGGTGCCGGACGCCACCATCGTCGAGCGCATGAGCGGCCGCCGGGTCCACCTGGCCAGCGGACGCACCTACCACGTTCACAACAATCCCCCGCGGGTGGCCGGCCTGGATGACGTCACCGGCGAAGTGCTGGTGCAGCGCGATGACGACCGCGAGGAAATCGTGCGCAAGCGCCTGGAGGTCTATCACACCCAGACCCGTCCGCTGGTCGACTACTACTCGGCGTGGGCGGCGGCGGGCGGCGATGCGCCCCGCTACCGGGCCATCAGCGGCGTGGGCACCGTCGACGAGATCCAGCAACGGGTGCTCGAGGCGCTGGAGAACTAGCCGCACCCGCCTTTGGTCCGCCGGGGCCGTCAGCGGCGCCGGCGCCGGCACCACCGATTTCATCGCTGCACGTTGCAAAGCCGCAAGCGATTGCGGCAAAACGAAAGGAGCCCTGCATGTCTGGTGTTTCGCTTGCCCTGCTCTGTGGACTCGCCGCCGTGCTGTTCGGCGCATTTTCAACGGCCTGGATCCTCAAGCAGGATCCGGGAAACGCCCGCATGCAGGAGATCGCGCTGGCGGTCCAGCAGGGCGCCCAGGCCTACCTTAACCGCCAGTACCGCACCATCGCCATCGTCGGCGTCGTGCTGGCGATCATCATCGCCGCCATACCGCAGCTGGGCGTGCTGACCGCCGCCGGCTTCGTCCTCGGGGCGGTGCTGTCGGGCGCCGCCGGCTACATCGGCATGAACGTGTCGGTGCGGGCCAACGTGCGCACTGCTCAGGCGGCCACGCGCGGGCTCAATCCGGCGCTCGACGTCGCGTTCCGTGGCGGCGCCATCACCGGCCTGCTGGTGGTGGGCCTGGGCCTGCTGGGCGTCGCCGGCTTCTACGCCGTGCTGTCCGGGCAGCACGCCAGCGGGGGCGATACCCGTGCGATGCTGCACCCGATGATCGGCCTGGCCTTCGGCTCGTCGCTGATCTCGATCTTCGCGCGGCTGGGCGGGGGCATCTTCACCAAGGGCGCCGACGTCGGGGCCGACCTGGTCGGCAAGGTCGAGGCCGGCATTCCCGAGGACGACCCGCGCAATCCGGCGGTCATCGCCGACAACGTCGGCGACAACGTCGGCGACTGCGCCGGCATGGCCGCGGACCTGTTCGAGACCTTCGCCGTGACCGTCGTGGCCACGATGCTGGTGGGCGCCTTCACCTTCGCGGGCAGCGATGCCGGCATGGTCTATCCGCTGGCGATCTCCGGCGTGTCGATCCTGGCTTCCATCGTCGGCTGCTATTTCGTGAAGGCGCGCGAGGGCGGCAAGATCATGAACGCACTGTACCGCGGCCTGCTGGTGGCCGGCGTCATCTCGCTGGTGCTGTTCTGGTTCGTGACCAACTGGCTGCTGGGCCCGGTCGCGGCGGCCGCCGGCCTGTCGGTCGTCAAGCTCTACGGCTGCGCCATCGTCGGCCTGGCGCTCACGGCCGCGCTGGTCTACATCACCGAGTTCTACACCGGCACCGACTTCCCGCCGGTGCAGCACGTTGCCAAGGCCTCGACGACCGGCCACGCCACCAACATCATCGCCGGCATCGCCGTGTCGATGCGGGCGTGCGCCTGGCCGGTGGTCGTCATCTGCCTGGCGATCCTGGCCTCGTTCTGGCTGGCCGGCCTCTACGGCATCGCGGTGGCCGCCACGGCGATGCTGTCGATGACCGGCATCATCGTCGCGCTCGATGCCTACGGCCCGATCACCGACAACGCCGGCGGCATCGCCGAGATGGCCGGGCTACCCCCCGAAGTGCGCAACATCACCGATCCGCTGGACGCGGTGGGCAACACCACCAAGGCGGTCACCAAGGGCTACGCGATCGGCTCGGCCGGCCTGGCCGCGCTGGTGCTGTTTGCCGACTACACCCGCGCGCTTGATCAGGAAGGGCTGCACACCACCTTCGACCTGTCCAATCCGCGCGTCATCGTCGGCCTGTTCATCGGCGGCATGATCCCGTACCTCTTCGGCGCAATGGCCATGGAAGCGGTGGGCCGGTCGGCCGGCGCCGTGGTCGAGGAAGTGCGGCGTCAGTTCCGCGAGATCAAGGGCATCATGGAAGGCACGGCCAAGCCCGATTACTCGCGCGCGGTCGACATGCTCACCACGGCGGCGATCAAGGAGATGATGATCCCGTCGCTGCTGCCCGTGCTGGTGCCCATCGTCGTCGGCGTCGTCCTCGGGCCAGCCGCCCTGGGCGGCGTGCTGATGGGCACGATCGTCACCGGCCTGTTCGTTGCCATCTCGATGACGACCGGCGGCGGTGCGTGGGACAACGCCAAGAAGTACATCGAGGAGGGCCATCACGGCGGCAAGGGCTCCGACGCCCACAAGGCCGCGGTGACCGGCGACACCGTCGGCGATCCGTACAAGGACACGGCCGGTCCGGCGGTCAATCCGCTGATCAAGATCATCAACATCGTCGCGCTGTTGATCGTTCCGATCCTCGCCTCGCTGCACGGCAGCGGCGCCAGCGCCCAGCTGCCGGCGGCCGCGCCGGTCGCCCATGCGGCAGCGCACGCGAGCCGCGCTGTGCTGGCGCCATCGGCGCTGACGGCGCACGGCCAAAGCGCCACGTTCCCGGCGCGCGTCGGCCACCCCTGAGCGCCGGCGGTGTGCCGCCGCGGCGGCGCGCGATGGCCGTGTTGCACCCGAAAAAGGGCCGATTCCGGCCCTTTTTCATGTCTACCGCCGGCCAGACCAGCGGGGATGATGCTTCTCATCCCCTCTCGAATCCGCGAGGCGCAAGGTGGACAGATCACGGCACTGGTCGCTGCGGTTGCCAGGCGCCGGTCGCGCGCAGCGTCCGGTGGGCGCGCTGCTGCTGCAGGGCGCCTGGGCCATCACCGGCGCCGCCGCCATTGCCGCGGCCGCAGCGCCGCCCGTGTCCGCGCCACCGCTGGATTCCTCCCAGCCCGGTTGGCTGCAGCTTGAAACCAGCCTGACCGTCACCCCCGAAGTGCTGGAAACGCGCTGGACCTCGCTCGTGCGCCTGCCCAACTCGCGGCCGGACTATTCGCTGGCCGCGACGGCCCCGCCGCCGGCCTGGAACAACGTGCCGGCGGTCGCGCACTTCGTCGAGCTGTCGGCCAACCGGCCGTCGGGCCAGGCGGCGCAGCAGGTCTTCCTGCGCCCGCAGTTTGCGCTGGGCAATTCCTCGGACGCGCTGCGCGGCTGGCTGCGGCTGGCCGGCATCGACGCGACCGCCTGCACCGCCCCGCTGATGAAGATGCGCTCCACGTTCGCCGGCAGCAGTTCGCGCGCCAACGTTTCACTGTCGGCACGCTGCAGCGTGCATTGACCGCAGGCAGGCCCGCGCCGCGGCTTAGTGCGCGGCCGAGGCGGTGGCGTCCGCCGGCGCCGCGGTCACCGGCGAATCGACATCCGGCACCGGCGACGCTGTCAGGAAGGAAAAGTGCCCGTCGGTCGTATCGAGCACCATCTCGACGGTCTCGGGCGCGCCGGACCAGGTGCGCGGGTGCCCGTCGGTGGTGCGGGGACCGGGGCTGGCGTCCTCCTCGAGTGCCGTCGCGCGTTCGCCGGGCAGCGCCGGCGCCCTGGCCGCCATGGCCAGCGCCGGCAGACTGCTTTGCTCCGCCGCCTTCTGCGCGGCGATTTCAACCGGCTCGGCCATGGCCAGCGCCCGCTCGATGGCGGCCTCGTCCTCGGAGGGCGTCGGATCGGGCAGCGATGCGGCGGCGATCAGGTCGGCAGGCGTCGCCGGCGCGTTGGCGCGCACCGGCAGCGTCGGCGGCTCGCTGCGCTTGCGGAACGTGCGGGCGATGCTGTCGGCCGGCACCCCCTTGCCAAACAGGTAGCCCTGGCCGCGCTCGCAGCCCAGCGTCTTGAGCAGCTTGAGCTGGTCGACGCGCTCGATGCCCTCGGCGACGACCTCCTTTTGCAGCGCATGCGCCATGTTGATGATGGCGGCGACGATCTTGCCGGCGTCGTTGTCCAGCCGTGCGTCGACCAGGAAGCTCATGTCCAGCTTGAGCACCTGGGCCGGCATCGTCTTGAGATAGCTGAAAGAGGAATAGCCGGTGCCGAAATCGTCGATCGCGATCAGCACGCCGTCCTTGGCCAGCTGATTGAGCGCCTCCATCGCCGGCTTGCCGCCCTCGACCAGCATCGACTCGGTGACCTCGATCTCCAGGGCGCCGGTGGGCATGTTGGTCTGGGCCAGCAGCTGCTGCACGGTCGGCACGAAGTTGCTGCGCGGCAGCTGGCCGTTGGAGACATTGACCGAGACGCGCGGCACGCGCACGCCCTGCTGGCGCCAGAGCTGGAACTGCTGGCAGGCCTCCATCATCACCCAGGCGCCGATCTCGGGGATCAGGCCGATCTCCTCGGCGTAGTCGATGAAGTCGATCGGGTACAGCAGGCCGCGGGTCGGATGCTGCCAGCGCACCAGCGCCTCGACCCCGCACAGCGCCCCGGTCTTGAGGTCGATCTGCGGCTGGTAATGCAGCACCAGCTGGCGCTGCGCCAGCGCACTGCGCAGTTCGCCGTCGAGCACGGTGCGCCGCTTGCTCTCGGCGTTCATCGGCTCCTCGTAGAACGCGAAGCGGCTGCGCCCGGCGCTCTTGGCGCGGTACATGGCGGTGTCGGCCATCTTGAGCAGCTCGGGGCCGCGCACGCCATCGTCCGGGTAGATCGCGATGCCGACGCTGGCGCCGGTATAGATGGTGTGGCCGTCAATCTCGAAGCGGCGCGACAGCGCCTGGATCAGCTTGCGCGCCGCCGAGGCAGCCTCGCGCGGCGACTTGACGCCGGGCAGGATCACGGTGAATTCGTCGCCGCCGATGCGCGCCACGACGTCGTCCTCGCGGACATTGTTGCGGATGCGGTTGGCCGCCTGGATCAGCAGGCGGTCGCCGAAGGCGTGGCCGTGCGTGTCGTTGGCCTGCTTGAAGCGGTCCAGGTCGATGAACAGGATCGCCGCCAGCGCGCCGGAGCGCTGGGCGCTGGCCAGTTCGTCGGCCAGCAGCGACTGCATCGCCACGCGGTTGGGCAGGCCCGTCAGCGGATCGACGTAGGCCAGCGAATGCAGCTTCTGGTCGCGCTCGGAACTGCTGAAGCCGGCGATCAGGCGGTTGGCCACGCCGGCCAGCAGGTTCATCTGAGTGCTGGAGAGCTCGACCGGCGCCGCATGGCAGGACACCATCACGCCCCAGGCGCGGCTGCCGCGCGAGATCGGCAGCGGAAAGTAATGTTCGACGCCGCATTGCTCGCGCAATTCGTTTTCGAAGTCCTCGGGGAACGGGCATTCCGGTCCGCTCTTCTGGGTCGGCTTTAGCGGAATGCGCCGCTTGAGCTCGGCCGTGAGCTCCAGCTTGCGGCTGTCGATACGGTTGCGCTCGCCCTTTTGCAGGACAAAGACACGCATGGCGTTGGCGCTGTCCGACTCGAACAGGCCGAGCACCACGACGTCGGCCTTGGACACCATCTGCAGGCAGCGCAGCGCGCTGCGGATCAGCGCGCCGACGTCGAGCTTGGTCAGGATGGCGTCGTCCATCTGCGCCAGCACGCTCTGCACCGACAGGCTGGTGCCCAGGTGGCGCGCCATGTCGTTGAAGGCCTGCGTGAGCTGGGAAAGTTCGTCGGCTCCCGTCACCGGAAGCGCGACGGAAAAGTCCTGCCGCGCCATGCGCCGCACGGACGAGAGCAGGCGCTCGATGCGCCCGAGCACCCCGACGCTCAGCACCATGCCCGCGACGGCAGCTGCCAGCGCGCCGACCGCGCCGATCGCCAGCACCGGCTGCAGTGCGCCGGGCGCCAGCGCGTCCTGCATCAACAGCACGGCGGCCAGTGCGCCCAGCGGCAGCACGGCAGCTGCCACGAAAAGCCCGATCGTGCGCTGGCCCAGCGCACTGCGAAACACCCGCAGCGCCTGCAGCTTCATCGCGTTCAATCGTTTAGCCATGGTGGTTGGTTGACCCTGTCGGTGCACCGACGCTCCGCTGCGGCGGCCCCGGCGGCGCTAGTCCACCCAGGCATCCGAATGCGGTATTACGCACCGGTAAGATTGCCGGGAGATGCGCACCACCGATCGCCAAAATTGACCGGGAAAAGTACCGCTCGGCGTCCCCCGTAACCAAAGGGCCGGCGGCGGGCGGCACGCCGGTCGAAAATTGGGGCCAGAATGGTGCGGGCATGCCGGCACGGGCTGGCGCGTCGCCCGCCACGGCGGCAACGACATTAAAAGGGCCAGCGAACATGGAAATTGCCGGCAACGTCTTTCTGGTGAGCGGCGCGGCCTCCGGCCTCGGCGCCGCAACTGCCGGCCTGCTGGCGGCCCGCGGCGGACGCGTCGTCGCCATGGACCTGCGCGAGGACGCCCGGGCGCCGGCCGACCGGGACCCGGCGGTGCACTGGCAGCGCGGTGACATCACCCGCGAGGCCGACTGCGCCGCCGCGATAGCGCTGGCCGGGTCGCTGGGACCGCTGCGCGGCCTGATCAACTGCGCCGGCATCCTGGCCGCGCACAAGACCCTCGGGCGCGACGGGCCCCACGGCCTGGCCGCCTTCGAGCGCGTCATCGCGGTCAACCTGGTCGGCAGTTTCAACCTGCTGCGGCTGGCCGCCGCGGCGATGGCCGCATCGGCGCCGCAGGCCGACGGCGAGCGCGGGGTCATCATCAACACCGCGTCGGCGGCCGCCTTCGACGGCCAGGTCGGCCAGGCCGCCTACGCGGCCTCCAAGGGTGGCATCGTTGCCATGACGCTGCCGATCGCACGCGACCTCGCGCGCCACGGCATCCGTTGCATGGCCATCGCGCCGGGCCTCTTCGAAACGCCGATGACGCAGGGCCTGACGCCGCCGCAGCGCCAGGCGCTCGAGGAACAGGTGCCCTTCCCCGCGCGGCTGGGCCAGCCGGCCGAATTCGCGCGCCTGGTCGTCGACGTGCTGGGCAATGTGATGCTCAACGGCGAGGTCATCCGGCTCGATGGCGCGCTGCGCATGGGGCCGCGCTGAGGCCCGCCGGCCGCACCCGGTAAACCCTGCGCAGATCAAGGATTCGGCCACGGGGCACGCGTAGACTTGGCGCTGGACGCGGCGCACGGCCGATTTTCCGTTCATGACGAAGGAGAAGCACGATGACGATCAAGGTGGGCGACAAGCTGCCCGATGGCAAGGTTCAGGAATACGTGGAAGTCGAGTCGGCCGGCTGCTCGATCGGACCCAACACCTTCGCGGTGCAGGACCTCGTCCGCGGCAAGAAGATCGCCATCTTCGGCCTGCCGGGCGCCTACACGCCGACCTGCTCGGCGCAGCACGTCCCGGGCTACCTCGCCAACCATGACGCACTCAAGGCCAAGGGCATCGACGAGATCTGGTGCTTTTCCGTCAACGACGCCTTTGTCATGGGCGCGTGGGGCCGCGACCAGAAGGTCGGCGGCAGGATCCGCATGATTGCCGACGGCGCGGCCGCCTATACCAAGCTGCTGGGGCTGGAGTTCGACCTCAGCGCCGGCGGTCTGGGCGTGCGCTGCCAGCGCTTCTCTATGCTGGTCGACGACGGCGTGGTCAAGCAGCTCAACGTCGAAAAAGGCGGCAAGCTCGAGATCAGCGACGCGCAGACATTGCTGCGGCAGATCGGTTGAGGATTCGGACTCGCGTCACGTCGTCCGCAGGATGACGTCGCGCGGCCGAAAGCCCAGCAGCCACAGCATGCCGGCGTAGACGGCGGCGGCCGAGCCGATCGCGGCCGCCAGCCACGCGCCGCGCATCGGCCAGGCGGCGCCGGCGACGCGCTCGTATGGCCATGCCCACTTGGCCGCCAGCAGTGCACCGGCCAGCCCCGCAAGCGCCAGCAGCAGGCGCCAGGAAAACCCGCGCCACTGCGGACCCGGCGAATAGATGCCGCGCTGGTGCAGTCCCCATAGCAGCATGGCGCTGTTGCCCAGGGCCCCGAGGCTGATCGACCAGGCCAGGCCGGCATGGGCCAGCCAGGGCACCAGCAGCAGGTTCATTGCCTGCGTCGCCACCAGGACCAGCAGGCCGATGCGCACCGGCGTGCGGATGTCCTGCCGGGCATAAAAGCCCGGCGCCAGGATCTTGATGCCGATGATCCCGAGCAGGCCGCCGGCGTAGCCGCGCAGTGCCGCCGCCGACTGCGCGACGTCGTTGGGCGTGAAGCGCCCGCCCTGGAACAGCGCACCGATCAGGCCGTCGGCCAGCATCGCCAGGCCAAGGGCCGCTGGCAGCGCCAGCAGGCAGGTCAGCCGCAGGCCCCAGTCGAGCAGTTCGCGGTAATGCTCGGTCTGCGCGGCCGCGTGCGCCCTGGACAGGTTGGGCAGCAGCACGGTGCCGATGGCCACGCCCAGCAGCGCCGTGGGCAGTTCCATCAGGCGGTCGGCGTAGTAGAGCCACGCGTTGCTGCCGGTTCCCAGGCGCGAGGCGATATTGGTGTTGATGATCAGGCTGAGCTGCGCCACGGAAACGGCGAATACGGCTGGCAGCATCTGGCGCAGGATGCGCCGGACCACCGGGTCGGCAAAGGCCTCGCGCACGCCGCCGATCCGGGGCAGCATGCCGATGCGGGCCAGCGCCGGCAGCTGCATGGCCAGCTGCAGCGCGCCGCCCAGCAGCACCGCCACGCCGAGTACCAGCACCGGCGGATCCAGCCGGCGGCCCAGCAGCAGCGTGAGCCCGATCATGGAGACGTTCAGCAGCACCGGCGTGAAGGCCGGCACGGCGAAGCGACCGTAGGCATTGAGGACCCCGCCGGCACAGGCGATCAGCGACATGAAGAAGATGTACGGGAACATCCAGCGCGTCAGCAGCGTAGCCAGGTCGAAGGACACCGAGTGCGCAAAGCCGGTGGCGATGCCGGCCACCAGCAGCGGCGCGGCCAGCACGCCCAGCACGGAGACCGCCAGCAGCACCCAGAACAGGCCCGAGAAGACGTGCGACAGCAGCAGCCGGGTGCGCTCCGGGCCCTGGCTGAACTTGACCTCGGCGAAAATCGGCACGAAGGCCTGGGCGAAGGCCCCTTCGGCGAACAGCCGGCGCAACAGGTTGGGAATGCGGAAGGCGACCGTGAAGGCATCCATCTCGGCGCCGGCGCCGAACACCCGGGCGATGAGCAGGTCGCGTGCCAGGCCGGTGATGCGCGAGAGCATGGTCAGCCCGCTGATGCGGGCGGCCGCCCGCAGCAGGTTCACCGGGGCGCCGGCGCCGCCGGGGCGGGCCAAATCACTGGTTTTATAGGGATCATTCTGTTATAGTGTAAAGCTTTGCTGCACGTTGTCCGCCGCGCAAAGTACCGCGGCGCACGCCGGGCCGCAGCGAGCGCCGCATCGGGCGGCACCGAACACGCAGTACCGCATACCCCAAGAGGATTTGGCATGGCAAATACCAAACAGGCCAAGAAGCGGGCGCTCCAGGCCCGCGCCCGCAACGCCCAGGGCGCCGCCCAGCGCTCGCGCCTGCGCACCGCCATCAAGACCGTGCGCAAGGCGGTTGCCGCCGGCGACAAGGCCGCCGCGGCCGAGACGCTGCGCCGTTCGATGAGCGTGATCGACTCGATCGCCGACAAGAAGCTCGTGCACAAGAACGCCGCGGCCCGCAACAAGAGCCGCCTGGCCGCCGCCGTCAAGGCGATGGCCTGACCGTCAGGCCCCTGCCGCCCTGGAGCGCGGCAACCCGCGCATGCCCAAGCCGGCATCCAGGGTCGTCGTCATCAACGACGACCCTCTCATACTCAAGGAACTTCTCAAGGGGCTGAACGCGGCCGCGCGTTCGCAGGACAACCCCTTCGGCATCTCGTTCGTCGGCACCGCCACGCCCCGCGAGGCCCTGGAGCGGATCCGCGACGACGGCGACGTGCAGCTGGTCATCGTCGACGACAAGCTGGCGGCCGCGTCGGCCCCTGCCGCGGGCGGCGCGGGCCGCAAACGCCGCGACCGGCGTGCCGCCGCCGACGCCCCCGCCAACCTGGTGCAGCAGATCTCCGCGCTGCGCCCCGAACTCGAAATCTACGTGCTGATCGAGCGGGCCACCGCCGACCAGGGCGCCGAACCGCTGTTCGCCGATGCGGTGCACGGCTACTTTTACCGCGAGGAGCACGACTACCGCGGCATGTTCCGCATCCTCAACGCCCAGGTCGCCGAGCGCGCCCGCACGCCGTTCTTCGACGCGCTGCGCTCGTACGTGGCTTCGGCCAAGGACGCGTGGCACACCCCCGGGCACTTCAGCGGCGATTCGCTGCGCGGCAGCCCCTGGGTGGACGACTTCTACCAGTTCATGGGCGAGAACGTCTTCACCACCGACCTGTCCGTGTCGGTGAAGGCGCTCGACTCGCTGATGGAACCGGTCGGCGTCATCGCCGAGGCGCAGCAAATGGCCGCCAAGGCCTTCGGGGCGCGCCGCACGCTGTTCGCCACCAACGGCACGTCGACGGCCAACAAGGTCATCCTGCAGACCCTGGTGCGCCCCGGCGACAAGCTGCTGCTCGACCGCAACTGCCACAAGTCGATCCACCACGGCGTGGTGCTGTCCGGGGCGCGGCCGGTATACCTGGACTCGAGCGTCAACCGGCAATACGGCATCTTCGGACCGGTTCCGCGGGCCACCGTGCTGGCCGGCATCGCCGCGCACCCCGACGCGCGCCTGCTGGTGCTCACCAGCTGCACCTACGACGGCCTGCGCTACGAACTGCGCCCCATCGTCGAGGCTGCGCACGCGCGCGGCATCAAGGTACTGATCGACGAGGCCTGGTTCAGCCACGCGCGCTTTCATCCGGACCTGCGTCCCACGGCGCTCGAGGCCGGCGCCGACTACGTGACCCAGTCGGCCCACAAGACGCTGTCGGCCTTCTCGCAGGGCGCGCTGATCCACGTCAACGATCCGGACCTGGACGACCACATCTTCCGCGAGAACTTCAACATGCATACGTCGACCAGCCCGATGTACAGCATGATCGCCAGCCTGGACGTGGGGCGCCGCCAGGCGGTCATGGAAGGCTACAAGCTGCTGCAGCGCACGCTGGCGCTGGCCGCCGAGCTGCGCGAGCAGATCGACTCGACCGGCGCCTTCCGGGCGCTGCCGCTGGACGAGCTGCTGCCCGACGAGGTCAAGGGCGACCAGATCCGCCTCGACCCGACCAAGATCACGGTGGACATCTCGGCCTGCGGCCTGACGGTGGACGAACTGCGCGACGAACTCTTCAACCGCTTCAACATCACGGTCGAGAAGTCCACCTTCAACACCATCACGCTGCTGCTGACGATCGGCACGACGCGCTCCAAGTGCTCGCGCCTGTACGACGCGCTGCGGCGCATCGCCCACGAGCGGCGCGCGCCCCGGCGCCTGTACCGCGCCCCGGTGCTGCCGCCGTTCACCGAGCTGTGCTGCCTGCCGCGCGACGCCTACTACAGCACTGGCGAGCTGGTCGGGCTGCTCGACGACAACGAGCAGGTCAATCCGCGCCTGGTCGGGCGGGTCTGCGCCGACCAGATCGTGCCCTACCCGCCGGGCATTCCGGTGCTGGTGCCGGGGCAGCGCATCAACGAGAAGGTCGTCGAGTTCCTGGTGCGCACGCTGCGCGTCTACGGCAACGTGGAATTGCACGGCGTGGTGTTCCAGGGCTACCTTCCGGCCATCCGCGTGCTCGACGCCGACGAAGAGGCGCGCCTGGGCGGCTTCGGCGCCGCCCCCGCGCGCAAGGCCCGGCGCGCGCGCGCGGCGCCGCGCCGCGCGGCAAAATAGCACCATCATGTCCACCGCTCCCGCCATCCGCCATTTCCTGCAGTTCTCCGACCTGAACCGCGCCGAGATCGAGCACGTGATCGAGCGCGCGCACGTCATCAAGCAGCGCTTCAAGCGCTACCAGGCCTACCAGCCGCTGACCGACCGCACGCTGGCCATGGTGTTCGAGAAGGCCTCGACGCGCACGCGGGTGTCGTTCGAGGCCGGCATGTACCAGATGGGCGGCTCGGTGATCCACCTGACCACCGGCGATTCGCAGCTGGGGCGCGCCGAACCCATCGAGGACACCGCGCGCGTCATCTCGCGCATGGTCGACCTGGTGATGATCCGCACCTTCGAGCAGGCCAAGATCGAGCGCTTCGCGGGGCATTCGCGCGTGCCGGTCATCAACGGCCTGACCAACGAGTACCACCCCTGCCAGATCCTGGCCGACATCTTCACGTTCGCCGAGCACCGCGGGCCCATCACCGGGCGCACCGTGGCGTGGATCGGCGACGCCAACAACATGGCCTACACGTGGCTGCAGGCGGCACAGCTGCTGGGCTTCCGCGTCCACGTCTCGACGCCGCCGGGTTATGCGCTGGACCCACGGCTGGCGCCGCCCGGGGCCCATTACCAGGTGTTCGACGACCCGCAGGCCGCCGCCCGCGGCGCGGACCTGGTCACGACGGATGTCTGGACCAGCATGGGCTACGAAGCCGAGAACGAGCAGCGGCGCCTGGCCTTCGCGCCCTGGAGCGTCGACGCCGACCTGATGGGCGCCGCCGGTGCGGAGGCGCTCTTCATGCACTGCCTGCCCGCCCACCGCGGCGAGGAGGTGACCGCCGAGGTCATCGACGGGCCGCAGTCGGTCGTGTGGGACGAGGCCGAGAACCGCCTGCACGTGCAGAAGGCCCTGATGGAATACCTGCTGCTCGGCGACGAGGTGCAGTAGGCGCAGGAACAGCAACATGGGTGACGGCGATCCGTCGAACGGGTGACATTCGGAGGCAAGTACGGTGGCAGGCAAAAAGACAGCAACGGGGTCCCGCGCGGCGGCCGGCAGGAAGGCAACGGGCGCCAACGCCGGCGGCGCGCGGCGCGCGGCGCCGGCGGCGGCGACGTCCGCAGTGAAGAAGGTCGTGCTGGCCTATTCCGGAGGCCTGGACACCTCGGTGATCCTCAAGTGGCTGCAGGACAGCTATCACTGCGAGGTCGTCACCTTCACCGCCAACATCGGCCAGGGCGAGGAGCTCGAGCCGGCGCGCCGCAAGGCGCTGCAGATGGGCATTCCCAAGGCGAACATCTTCATCGAGGACCTGCGCGAAACCTTCGTGCGCGATTTCGTCTTCCCGATGTTCCGCGCCAACGCCGTGTACGAGGGCGAGTACCTGCTGGGCACGTCGATCGCGCGCCCGCTGATCGCCCAGCGCATGGTCGAGCTGGCCCGCGAGACCGGCGCCGACGCCATCTCGCACGGTGCCACCGGCAAGGGCAACGACCAAGTGCGCTTCGAGCTGGGCGCCTACGCGCTGATGCCCGACGTGCGCGTCATCGCCCCCTGGCGCGAATGGGACCTGCTGTCGCGCGAGAAGCTGCTGCACTACGCCGACCGCCACGGCATCCCGGTGGACTTCAAGAAGCGCCGCGGCGCGGCGCCCTACTCGATGGACGCCAACCTGCTGCACATCTCCTACGAGGGCGGCGTGCTCGAGGACCCGGACTTCGAGCCGGAAGAGTCGATGTGGCGCATCACGGTCTCGCCCAGCAAGGCGCCCAACCGCGCCCAGGTGGTCGAGCTCGAGTACGAGCGCGGCGACATCGTCGCCATCGACGGCAGCAAGCTGTCTCCCGCGGCGGTGCTTACCGAGCTCAACCGCCTCGGCGGGCGCCACGCCATCGGCCGCCTCGACCTGGTCGAGAACCGCTACGTGGGCATGAAGTCGCGCGGCTGCTACGAGACGCCCGGCGGCACCATCATGCTCAAGGCGCACCGCGCGATGGAGTCGATCACCCTGGATCGCGAGGTCCTGGCCCTCAAGGACGACCTGATGCCGCGCTACGCGCGGATGATCTACAACGGCTACTGGTTCAGCCCCGAGCGGCGCCTGCTGCAGAGCCTCATCGACGAGTCGCAGAAGCACGTCAACGGCACGGTGCGGCTCAAGCTCTACAAGGGCACGGTGCTGGTCACCGGCCGGCGCTCGCCGCGCGACTCGCTGTTCGACCCGGCCATCTCCACTTTCGACGACGACAAGGGCGCGTACAACCAGGCCGACGCCGAAGGCTTCATCCGCCTGAACGCCCTGCGCATGCGCATCGCCGCGCGCGCACGCACCCGCCGGCGCAAGTAGCGCGCCCTGCCCCCGGCCCGGCCTGCGCGGCGGTGCCGGGGTGCACGGCGGCGCACGGCCCGCCGCCGCGCCATGCCTTTGCATCGCGATTCGCCCCTGGTCCCGGTCGGCGCGCTGCTGCTGGCGATGCTCTCGTTCCAGTGCGGCGCGGTGCTGGCCAAGCAGCTTTATCCGCTCATGGGTGCGCAGGGCGCGACCGCCGTGCGCCTGGGCCTGGGGACGCTGCTGCTGTGGCTGGTGCGGCGGCCGTGGCGGCACCTGTCGGGTCGCGCCGGCTGGCCCTGGCTGTGGGGCTACGGGCTCACGCTCGGCCTGATGAACCTGTGCTTCTACATGGCGCTGCGCACGATCCCGCTGGGCATCGCGGTGGCGCTGGAATTCCTGGGTCCGCTGGCGATCGCCTTTGCCGGGTCCCGGCGCCTGCGGGACCTGCTCTGGGCCGGCCTGGTGCTGGTCGGACTCGTCCTGCTGCTGCCCTGGCCGGCGCAGGCCCGTGCGCTCGATGGCACCGGCGTGCTGTACGCGATGGGCTCGGCCGTCGGCTGGGCCAGCTACATCCTGCTGGGCCGCCGCGCCGGTGCGGCCTTCGGCGCCGACACGGTCGCGCTGGGCCTGGCAATCGGCGCGCTGGTCGCCGTGCCGGTGGGCATTGCACATGCCGGCGCGGCACTGCTGTCGCCGGCCGCGCTGCCCTGCGCGCTGGGCGTGGCGGCGCTCAGTTCGGCGCTGCCGTATTCGCTGGAGATGTACGCGCTGACGCGCCTGCCGGCGCGCACCGTGGGCATCCTGATGAGCATCGAGCCGGCGGTGGGCGCGCTGCTCGGCCTCGCCCTGCTCGGCGAGCACCTGGACGCGCCGCAGTGGCTGGCCATCGTGGCGATCGTCGCGGCGTCCGTCGGGACGGTGCTCGGGGCACGCCAAGCGCCGGTGGACGTCGCCCAGATGCCCTGAGTCGCTGCTAAACCCGGCATGCAAGCGCCGTGCGGATGCGCGTGCGGAACTTGCCTGCGCGTGTATGCATCCATCAACCGCTAGAATCCGTGCGTGAAGTCAAACGGGCCGGCTCCCAGCCAGGGCGCGGATCACGCACCGGCACGCATCCCCGCCGCCGTCTGGGCGCTGGGCGCCGTCAGCCTGCTGATGGACGTCTCCTCGGAACTCATCCACAGCCTGCTGCCGGTCTTCCTCGTCACGACCCTGGGCGCCAGCGCCCTTGCGGTAGGCCTCATCGAAGGCGCGGGGGAAGCCACGGCACTGATCGTCAAGGTCTTCTCGGGCGTTCTCTCCGACGCCTGGGGCAGGCGCAAGCCGCTGGCCCTGCTCGGCTACGGGCTGGGCGCGCTCTCCAAGCCGCTGTTTGCCCTGGCGCCGACCGCCGGCTGGATACTCGGCGCCCGGCTGACCGACCGCATCGGCAAGGGCATCCGCGACGCGCCGCGCGATGCACTGGTGGCCGACATCGCCCCGGCCGCGGTGCGCGGCGCGGCGTTCGGCCTGCGCCAGGCACTGGACACGGTTGGCGCCTTTCTCGGTCCGCTGCTGGCCATGGTGTTGATGTTCCTGTGGGCCAGTGACTTCCGGGCGGCGTTCCGCGTGGCCGTCATCCCGGCCTTCCTCGCCGTCGGATTGCTGATGGTCGGCGTGCGCGAACCGGCGGAGCACGCGGCCCGGCCGGTGGTCAACCCGTTGCGGCTCGAAAACCTGCGCCGGCTGTCCGGTCGCTACTGGTGGGTGGTGGGCATCGGCGCGGTCTTCACGCTGGCACGCTTCAGCGAGGCGTTTCTCGTACTGCGCGCCAACCAGGGCGGCCTGCCGCTGGCACTGACACCCCTGGTGCTTATCGGCATGAACCTGGTCTACGCGCTGGCGGCCTATCCGTTCGGCGCCCTGTCCGACCGCGTCGACCACGGCACGCTGCTGGCGCTCGGACTGCTGGTGCTCATCGGCGCCGACCTGCTGCTGGCACAGTCGGCCCACCCGGCCTGGGTCTGGGCCGGAATCGCGCTCTGGGGCCTGCACATGGGCATCACCCAGGGTCTGCTGGCGACCATGGTGGCGGACACCGCGCCCGCCGACCTGCGCGGCACCGCATTCGGTTGCTTCAACCTGGCCAGCGGGATGGCGGTGCTCCTGGCAAGCGCGATCGCCGGCGCGCTGTGGGACCGGTACGGTGCGCCGTCGACCTTTGCCGCCGGGGCGCTGTTCTCGATCGCCGCGCTGGTTGTGCTGCGGCTGCGCGGCCCGCTCACGTTCTCGCGCCGCTGAGGCCGCGCCGGGAGCGGTGACGGCCGCCGGTGGCGCCGGCACCGTCCCCGCGGGGCGCGCGGATCAGTGCCCGATCTGCCGGCTGACCGCGTTCTCCTGCTGGTTGAGCGTGCGCTGCTCCTGCTTGGTGATGTGGCCATTGTTCTGCGAGGCCATGGCGCGCTCTTCCTTGCGGATCTGCCGGTCTTCCTTGTGCAGCCTGGCCGCCTTGGCCGGGGAGATCTCGCCCTGCCGCGCTTCCTGGTTGGTGCGCTGGTTCTGATTGGCCAGGCGGTCATTGACCTGGTCACGGCGGGGATGGGTCTTGTCCCACTGGGTTTCATCGGCCAGCGCGTTGCCGGCGGCGGCGGCGAATGCCGACAAAAGGACGATCGATACGAGCGTGCGGGTGCGATTCGGCATGACGTTCTCCTCGAATTGCCAGCAATTTCTGCAGGGTTAAGGCCGCGACGGTCGCGACCGTGCTTCGATTAACGCGCCAAACCACCCAAGCGCTCACCGATTTTCGGTAACTTTGCCCCTCAGGCTGTAATCACTTGTATCGGCGCCTGCCGTAGCGGCCATCGGGAACCCGTCATGACTCTGGCATCGACTTCGGTCCTGGCTGCACCCGCCGTGCGCCGGCGCGTGCTGCTGCTGGGGGCCACCGGCACCATCGGCCAGGCAACCGCGCGCGCGCTGGTCGTACGCGGCCACGAGGTCGTGTGCTTCGTGCGCCCGCGTGCCGGCGTCGGCGGCCGGCTGCAGCCGGACGACAGCGCGCAACTGCTGGCCGGCGCCGCCGTCCGCTTCGGCGACGTGCGCGATCCGGCATCGCTGGCACGCGACGGATTTCGCGGCGAACCTTTCGATGCGGTCGTGTCCTGCCTGGCGTCGCGCACGGGTGCGCCGCGGGACGCGTGGGCGATCGACTACCAGGCGCACGCGCACGTACTGGACGCCGCGCGCGCGGCCGGCGTGCGGCAGTTCGTGCTGCTGTCGGCCATATGCGTGCAAAAGCCGCTGCTGGCGTTCCAGCAGGCGAAGCTGGCGTTCGAGACGCTGCTTGCCGGATCGGGCCTGGCCTATTCCATCGTGCGACCCACGGCGTTCTTCAAGTCGCTGTCCGGCCAGGTTGATCGGGTCCGGCGCGGCCGTCCCTTCCTGGTGTTCGGCGACGGCACGCTGACGGCGTGCAAGCCGATCAGCGACGGCGACCTCGCGGCCTATATCGCCGACTGCCTGGACGATCCGCAGCGGCGCAACCGGGTGCTGCCCATTGGCGGACCCGGCGCGGCCATAACGCCGCGGCAACAGGGCGAACACCTGTTCGCGCTGCTGGGGCGGGCGCCGCGCCTGCGGCAGGTGCCGGTGGGTATGCTCGACGCGATTGCCGGCGGTCTGGGCATGCTCGGGCGCATCGTCCCGGCGCTGGCCGACAAGGCCGAGCTGGCGCGCATCGGCCGGTATTACGCGACCGAATCGATGCTGGTGCTCGATCCGGTGACGGGCCGCTACGACGCGGCGGCGACGCCGTCTGCCGGAACCGAAACGCTGTTCGAGTTTTATGCGCGGCTCGTCAACGGCGCGGCGGGGCCGGAACGCGGGGACCATGCGGTGTTTTGACGACCCTCACCCCGGCCCTCTCCCGCGGGGAGGGGGGAAGGCGCAACGCCTGTCCGCGTGCCGCTACAGCAGTTCGGCGCCGCTGCCGCCGATGATCTGCACCTCGGGCTCCAGGCGCACGCCGAAGCGGTCGAGCACGCGCTGCTGCACCTCGCGCGCCAGGCGCAGCACGTCGGCGCTGCGGGCGCCGCCGCGGTTGACCAGCACCAGCGCCTGGCCCTCGTAGACCGCCGCGGACCCGCGCGTCATGCCCTTGAGGGCGCAGGACTCGATCATCCAGCCAGCCCCCAGCTTGAAGCGGCCGCCGGCCAGCGGATAGCTGACGATGGACGGAAAGCGTTCGATGAGCTGGGCATGCTGCGCGCGGTCGACGATCGGATTCTTGAAGAAGCTGCCGGCGTTGGCGGTGATCGCCGGATCGGGCAGCTTGCGCTGGCGCAGCGCGCAGACGGCGCCGAAGATATCCGCCGGTCCGGGCTGCGGGCAGGCGCGCAGCGCCAGCTCGCGCTCGAGTTCGGCATAGCCGGTCACGGCGGTCCAGGGCCGCGGCAGGCGCAGCGTCAGGCCCAGGACGATGCGGCGCGCGGCGCCCCCGGACGCGGACTCGCGCTTGAAGGCGCTGTCGCGATAGCCGAGCCCGCATTGGTCCGGCGTAAGTTCACGCACCGCGCCCGTGGCGGGCTCCCAGACGGCCACGCTGTGCAGGCGCTCGGCCAGCTCCAGGCCGTAGGCGCCTATGTTCTGGATCGGGGCGGCCCCCGTCAGGCCCGGGATCAGCGCGAGGTTCTCCAGGCCCGGCATGCCGGTCCGCACCAGCCGGGCGACCACGTCGGCCCAGGGTTCGCCGGCGCCCACCCGGATGCGCTGGGCCCCGTCGTGCAGGCCCAGGTCCTCGATGCCGCGCGGTGCCGGCTGGATCACCAGGCCGTCGACATCGCCGGCAAAGAGGACGTTGGAGCCGCCGCCCAGCACGACGCGCGGCAGGTCGCGCACCCGTGGGTCGTCGAGCAGCTGGCGCAGGTCATCGGCCGACTCGACGCGGGCGAACCACGCGGCCCGTGCATCGAGGCCGAAGGTGTTCAGGGGAAGGAGGGAGACGCTCTGGCGGAGCAGGCAGGACATTGAACGATTATATTGGCGTTCCCGGCGCGTCCGCCCTGCCCCGCCCGGCGGTGGCGGACCGCGATCCGCCACCCTGCGAGGAGTTGCCGTGCCCAGCTTCGATGTCGTCTGCAAGCCCGACCTGGTCGAGGTCGGCAATGCCGTGGACCAGAGCAACCGCGAAATCTCGACGCGCTTCGACTTCAAGGGTTCCGACGCCCGGGTCGAACAAAGCGAGAAAGGCAAGGACTGCGAACTGACGCTGTTCGCCGACGACGATTTCAAGCTCGGCCAGGTGCGCGACGTCCTGCTCGCGAAGATGGCCAAGCGCTCGGTCGATCCGCGCTTTCTCGACTACAGCGCCGCGCCCGAAAAGGTCGGCATGGACAAGCGCAAGCAGACGGTCAAGGTGCGCGCCGGCATCGAGTCCACGGTGGCCAAGAAGATCGTGCAGCTGGTCAAGGACAGCAAGGCCAAGCTTACGGCCAGCATCCACGGCGACGCGGTCCGCGTGACGGGCGCCAAGCGCGACGCCCTGCAGGAATGCATGGCCATGCTGCGGGCCCAGGTGACCGACGTGCCGCTGAGCTTCGACAACTTCCGCGACTGATGCGCGGCGGCGCCCTGCCGCCCATCGTCGAAAACCGACCGTCCGGACGAAATGGCAGGTGATTTCCCATCACGCATATGCGTGATTTTCATTGTGCATTGCTATCATGCGATGCCATGAGCAGTCCCTATCGCAACGCCCGGCCAAGCCGCTCCTTCCAGGCGCGGGCCGCCGACGCCTGGGCCGACACCGTGCTCACGCCCGATATCACCACGGCGCGCGACGGTCCGGGCCCGGTCCCGGCGCGGGCGGCCAGCACTGCCGCTCGGCCGGCGCCCCTCGTCGCCCGCGCGGGGCGCCCGGCCGATCCGGTGCAGACCTCGGTCCTGGAGGAACGTCATCCCGACATCGCCCGGGCCATCGCGCTGCTGTGGGGCTATCCGGAGATGAACGACTACTTCGACCGCCTGTGGATTGCCGACGGCCAGCACGGCCCGATCGATCCGGATGCGATGTCCGAGCTCATGCTGCTGTCGCGGGTGCACCAGGCCATCCTGCCGCATCGGCCCGGGCGCAACCTATCGACGTTCTACGGTGCCAACCCGCTGGAACAAGCCAGGAACCGTCCCGCCGATCCCTGGCGCGACGTACCGCCGCGCCGCTAGCGGCGCCGCGGCTCAGGCGCCGCCCAGCAGCTCCGCGGCCGTATTGACCACCCGCTCGGCCGTCAGCCCGAAGTACTTGAACAGCTCGCCCGCCGGCGCCGATTCGCCGAAGCGGTCGATGCCGATCACGCGGCCGGCATTGCCCACGTACTGGTACCACAGGCGGGTCACCCCGGCCTCGATGGCGATCGCCGGCAGGCCCTTGCCCAGCACCGCCTGCCGGTAGGCCGCATCCTGCCGGTCGAAGCGCTCGCAGCAGGGCATCGACACCAGGCGCACGCCGATGCCCCGCTCCTCGAGCACGCGCGCCGCCTCGGCGGCCACGTGCACCTCCGAGCCCGTGGCCAGCAAGGCGATCCGCGGTGCCCTGCCGGGCGTCTCGTGCAGGAGGTAGCCGCCGCGCTCGACCGCCGCCGCATGCTCGGCCGTCTTGACCATGGCCGGCAGCGCCTGGCGCGTCAGCAGCAGCGCGCTGGGACCGTCGCGCCGCTCCACCGCGCAGCGCCACGCCACCGCGGTCTCGGTCGCGTCGCAGGGGCGCCATACGTCCAGGCCGGGAATGAGCCGCAGGCTGGAGGCATGCTCGACCGGCTGGTGGGTCGGGCCGTCCTCGCCCACGCCGATCGAGTCGTGCGTGAAGACGTGCACCACGCGCAGGTGCATCAGCGCCGCCATGCGGATCGCATTGCGCGAATAGTCGGAGAAGGTGAGGAAGGTGCCGCCGAAGGGGATCAGTCCGCCGTGCAGCGCCACGCCGTTGAGGATCGCGGCCATGCCGAACTCGCGCACGCCGAAGCTCAGGTAGTTGCCCGGCTGGCCGGCCGTGTACGTGGTCGCCGCCTTCCAGTGCGTGAGATTGGACTCGGACAGGTCGGCCGAGCCGCCGAGCAGTTCGGGCAGCCCCTGCGCGAGCGCGCCGATCGCCCGCTGCGAGGCCTGGCGCGTGGCCAGCTTCTCGCCCTTGGCCAGCACCTGTGCGACGTAGTCGGCATAGTGCGCGGCGAAGCCCGCCGGCAGCTCGCCGCGCATCACGCGGGCGAATTCGGCGGCGTCGGCCGGATAGGCCGCCCGGTACTTGGCCAGGCGCTGGTTCCACGCCTCCTGGGCCTCCTTGCCGCGCGGGCGCGCGTCCATCAGCGAATACACGGTGGCCGGGATCTCGAAGGGCGGATGCTCCCAGTGAAGCTCGGCACGCGCCCTGGCGACACTCTCGGCGCCCAGCGCGGCGCCGTGGATGCCGGCGGTACCGGCCTTGTCGGGACTGCCCTTGCCGATGACGGTCTTGCAGGCGATCAGCGAGGGGCGGTCGGACTGGCGCGCGCGCGCGATGGCCGCCGACACCGCCTCGATGTCGTGGCCGTCGACGCGCTCGGCGTGGAAGCCGTAGGCGCGAAAGCGGCCCAGCGTGTCGTCGGTGAACCAGCCCTCGACCTTGCCGTCGATCGAGATGCCGTTGTCGTCGTACAGGCAGATCAGCTTGTTCAGGCGCAGCGTGCCGGCCAGGCTGCACACCTCGTGCGAGATGCCCTCCATCAGGCAGCCGTCGCCCAGGAAGACGTAGGTGTGGTGGTCGACGATCGTGGCATCGGGCTTGTTGAAGCGTTGCGCCAGGATGCGCTCGGCCAGTGCCATGCCCACCGCATTGGAAAGTCCCTGGCCAAGCGGGCCGGTGGTGGTCTCCACGCCGGGCGTGACGCCGACCTCGGGGTGGCCGGGCGTCTTTGAATGCAGCTGGCGAAAGCGCTTGAGCTCCTCGATCGGCAGCGCGTAGCCGCTCAGGTGCAGCAGCGCGTACTGCAGCATCGAACCGTGCCCGTTGGACAGCAGGAAGCGGTCGCGGTCGGCCCAGGACGGGTCGGCCGGATTGTGCTTGAGGTGCCGCTGCCACAGGGCGATGGCAATGTCGGCCATGCCCATCGGCATGCCCGGATGGCCGGAATTGGCCTGCTGCACGGCGTCGACCGCCAGCATGCGGATCGCGTTGGCGGCGAGCGACTCGCCGGCGGTCTGGTCTTGCGTCATCTGCGGTATCCCCTTAGCTGCGTCCGATTATCTTGTTGCGCCGTTCCATAAGGCGCCATATGAATGGCGTGAAAATCAGCTGCATCGCCAGCTCCATCTTGCCGCCCGGAGCCACGATTGTATTGGGCCGCGACATGAAGGAATCGTGCAGCATGTTGAGCAGGTAGGGGAAGTCGATGCCCTGGGGATTGGCGAAGCGGATCACCAGGAAGCTTTCGTCGGGCGTGGGGATGTCGCGCGACTGGAAGGGGTTGGACGTGTCCACGGTGGGCACGCGCTGGAAATTGACGTGCGTTCGGTTGAACTGCGGGCAGATGTAGTTGACGTAATCGGGCATGCGCCGCAGGATCACGTCGGTCACCGCCTCGGTCGAATAGCCGCGGCTGGCCTTGTCGCGGTGGATCTTCTGGATCCATTCCAGGTTGATGACCGGCGTGACGCCCACCAGCAGGTCGACGTGGCGCGCGACGTTGACCTTGTCGGCGACGACCGCGCCATGCAGGCCCTCGTAGAACAGCAGGTCGGTGTTCTCCTCGAAGCGTTCCCAGGCGGTGAAGGTGCCCGGCTCCTGGCCGTAGGGCCGCGCCTCCTCGGAATCGTGCAGGTACTTGCGGTGCCGACCATTGCCGGTCTCGCCGTATTCGCGGAACACGCCCTCGAGCTCCTCGAACAGGTTGGCTTCGGGGCCGAAGTGGCTGAAGTCGTTGCGGTTGGCCTTCTCGGCCTCGGCCATCGCGCGGCGCATTTCCTTGCGGTCGAAGCGGTGGAAGCTGTCGCCCTCGATCAGGCCGGCCTTGATCTGCTCGCGGCGGAAGATCTTCTGGAAGGTGCGCGTCACCGAGGTGGTGCCGGCCCCGGACGATCCGGTGATGGCGATAATGGGATGCTTCTCGGACATGGCGGATTTCCTTCTCGCAGGGAAGTTCAGTTGCCGGCGCGGAACAGGCCGCGCATGTTGAACAGCGGCGTGTCGTCCTGCCCGGGCGGCGGCGACTCGGTGTGGTAGCGCTCGATGCGCTCGACCTCCTCGCGCGAGCCGAAGACCAGGCCGATGCGCTGGTGCGGCGCCTCGGGCCTGACCTGCAGCATCGGGCTGGCGCCGGTCGAGGCCCGGCCGCCGGCCTGCTCGATCAGCATGCCGATGGGGTTGGCCTCGTAGAGCAGCCGCAGCCGACCCGGCTTGCCCGGGTCCTTGGTGTCGCGCGGATACATGAACACGCCGCCGCGCGTCAGGATGCGGTGCGCCTCGGCCACCAGCGAGGCGATCCAGCGCATGTTGAAGTCCTTGCCGCGCGGTCCCTTGCTGCCGGCCAGCGCCTCTTCCACGTAGCGGCGGATCGGCGGCTCCCAGAAGCGGCTGTTGGAGGCGTTGATGGCGAATTCCTTCGTCTGGGGCGGAATCGTCATGTTGGGGTGGGTCAGCAGGAATTCGCCGATCTCCGGATCGAGCGTGAATCCGAAGACCCCCCGGCCCACCGTCAGCACGAACATCGTCGTCGGGCCGTAGATCGCGTAGCCGGCGGCCACCTGCTCGGTGCCGGGCTGCAGGAAATCGGCGGCGACCGTGCGCTTGCGCTCGGCCGGGGCGCGCAGCAGCGACCAGATGCTGCCGACCGACACGTTGACGTCGATGTTGGACGAGCCGTCCAGCGGATCGAAGGCCAGCAGGTAGTCGCCGCCCACGTCCTCGCTGATCCACGGATCCTCCATCTCCTCGGAGAGCAGGCCGCGCGCGTAGCCGCTCCACTGCAGGCAGTGCAGGAAGGTGTCGTTGGCGATAACGTCGAGCTTCTGCTGCGCCTCGCCCTGGACATTGGTTTCGCCGACGCCGCCGTGCAGGCCGCGCAGCGCACCGTAGGCCACGCGCCGCGACAGCGACTTGCAGGCCAGCGCGACCCCCAGCACCAGGCTGTTGAAGGCCCCCGAGGCCTGGGGAAACCGCCGCCGCTCCTCGATAAGGAACTGCGTCAGGGTCTTGGACTTCGTCAACATCTCCCCCTCCTTCGCACAATGCCGCGGCTGCGGCAAAGGACCTTGCGCATCCAGGCCGGCCGGTGGGCCGCCCCTGCGGGCCCTGCTCTTCTTATTCCGGTCCGGGCGGCACCGACACATACTGCGCCGATGCTCGCATTGCCGGCACGACCAGGGTTTGCGCCACCTCAGGGCAACGTGAAAGAGGCGGCGGCCGGAGTCGATCCGGGCGCCCCCGACCAGTCGCGGCCCAGCCGCCCGAGGTCTTCCAGTAGCACGAAGGGCCGGGCAAAGCCCGCCTGCGGCCGCTCCCACGGATGCTCCGGGTCCCCCAGATGCGGCACCACGCCGTCGGCCTGCGAGAAATCGTCGTGGTCGGTGTACTGGCTGGGTGTGGCGAGCACGCCGACGCCGGCGTCCCGCGCGGCACGCACGCCAGCGGCCGAGTCCTCGATGGCGACGGCGTCGCCGGCGGCCACCTGCAACTGGCGCAGGCACTCCAGATAGACATCCGGCGCCGGCTTCTTGCGCGGCACCTGGTCGCCCGCGACGACACTGGCGAAATCGTCCGCCCAGGCGGTGCCGAACAGCGGCCGCAGCAGCGCGTCGAGGTTCTCGGCCGAGGTGGTTGTGGCGATGCCCAGCCGCACGCCCGCGTCGCGGGCCGCGTGCATCAGGCGCCGCACACCCGGGCGCAGGCCCACCGCACCGCTGGCGAGGCCCTGGGCATACAGGGCGTTCTTCGACCGGTGCAGCGCGCGGATGCGCTCGTCCGGCATGGACATGGCGCTGGCACGAAAAAAGGCCGCCAGGCGTTCCTTGCCGCCGGTAACCTTCAGCAGGTCCCGGTATTGGTCCTGCGACCATTCGATCGCCAGGCCGTCCAGGGCAAATGCACTATTGAACGCACGGCGATGGAACTCCTCGGTTTCCGCGAGCGTGCCATCGACGTCGAACAAAATTGCCTTAAGCATGGGCACCACCGCAAGCGGAAGCCGGCCCGGGAGCGCCAAGCGGGGCACACCATCGGGATTCGCCGGACAAAGACCATTCTGGGATGTCAATTAGATAAGGTCTATTAAATTATTCTGAGAAATAGAATAATATTTACTTATGTCACGACGCCAAATGACCGTTCGACAGCTTGAAGTCCTGGACGCGGTCGGCCGCCTGGGCAGCGTCACGGCCGCCGCCAGTTCCCTGCACCTCACCCAGCCGGCCGTGTCGATGCAATTGCGCCAGCTGGAGGAACATCTGGAGATATCGCTGTTCGAGCCCGTCGGACGCGGCCTGCAGATCACCGAGCCGGGGCGCGAGCTCGCCGGCCTCGCCGCCGAACTGCTGCTGCGCCTCGACGATTTCACCGTGGCGGCGCGCGAGCTGCGCGGAGTGCGCCGCGGCCGCGTGCGCCTGGGCGTGGTGAGCACGGCCAAGTACTTCGCGCCGCGGCTACTGGCGCTGTTCCTGAAGGCGCACCCCGGGCTCGACCTCAAGCTCAACGTCTACAACCGCGAACACATCATCGAGCAGCTGCAGTCCTATGCGATCGACCTGGGCATCATGGGACAGCCGCCCGAAGGCGCGAGCCTCGTGGGCACGCCGTTCGCGCCCAATCCGCTGGCCATCGTCGCCGCCCCGTCGCACCCGCTGTCGCTGCGCAACCAGATCCCGCCCGAGGACCTCGAAGACGAGCCGTTCATCGTCCGCGAACCCGGATCGGGCACGCGCATGGCGATGGACCGTTACTTCGCCGACGTCGGCGTCAACATCAAGACCGTGATGGAGGCCGACAGCAACGAGACGATCAAGCAGTCCGTGATGGCCGGCATCGGCATCGGCATGCTTTCGCTGCACACGGTGCGCCTGGAGCAGGCCGCCGGCCGCCTGGTGACGCTGCGCGTGGCGGGCCTGCCGCTGCGGCGCCAGTGGTTCGTCGTGCACTCGCGGCTGCGCAACCTGACCCCGGCGGCGGCCGAATTCCACCAGTACCTGCTGCGCGAAGCCGACGACCTGATGCGGGCGGGAATCTGATCGGGCCCTCGCCGCGCCGCGAATGGTGCAGAATGCCTGCCCAGCGGCCGCTTTCCGGCGCGCGGCACCGCCACGGGCATCGGGTGCCGCGCCAGGTCCCACTCACCGCCGATGCCAAGGCCCTGTCATGCCGAATCTTTCGTACGTCAACGCCCCGCCGGATGGACCCTGGGCCACCTACCAGTCGCAGATCGACGAAGTCGTTCCCTACCTCGGCCGCCTGGCCCGCTGGTCGGAGACCCTGCGTCGCCCCAAGCGCGCGCTCTGCGTCGATATCCCGATCGAGCTCGATGACGGCAGCATCGCCCACTTCGAGGGCTTTCGCGTCCAGCACAGCCTGACGCGCGGGCCCGGCAAGGGCGGCGTGCGCTACCACCCCGACGTCACGCTCGAGGAGGTCATGGCGCTCGCCGCCTGGATGACCATCAAGAACGCGGCGGTGAACCTGCCCTTCGGCGGCGCCAAGGGCGGCGTGCGGGTCGACCCGACGCGGCTGTCCGAGCGCGAGCTCGAGAAGCTCACCCGCCGCTACACCAGCGAGATCGGCATCATCATCGGGCCGCAGCAGGACATCCCCGCCCCCGACGTCAACACCAACGCCAAGATCATGGCGTGGATGATGGACACGTATTCGATGAACGTCGGCGCCACCGCGACCGGCGTCGTCACCGGCAAGCCGATCGCCCTGGGCGGCTCGCTGGGCCGCGTCAAGGCCACCGGCCGCGGAGTCTTCGTGGTCGGGCGCGAAACCGCCCGGCGCATGGGGGTCGGTCTCGATAACGCGCGGGTGGCGATCCAGGGCTTCGGCAATGTCGGATCAGCCACCGCGGAACTCTTTGCGGGCAATGGCGCGCGCATCGTCGCGGTGCAGGACCATACCGGCAGCATCTTCAACCACGGCGGGCTGGATATCTCCAACCTGATGGCGCACTGGCGCGCCCATGGCGGCATCGGCAATTTCCCCGGCGGCGAACGCATTCCCGACGAGCAGTTCTGGGACGTCGAGTCCGACTTCCTGATTCCGGCGGCCCTCGAAGGCCAGGTGACGGCCGAACGCGCCCGGCGCCTGCAGACCCGCATCCTGCTCGAAGGCGCCAACGGCCCGACGGTCGCCGAGGCCGACGCCATCCTGGCACGGCGCGGCATTGCCGTGGTACCCGACGTCATGGCCAATGCCGGGGGCGTGATCGTCTCGTATTTCGAGTGGGTGCAGGATTTCTCCAGCTTTTTCTGGACCGAGGACGAGATCAACGTGCGGCTGGAGAAGATCCTGGTCAGTGCCTACCGGCGCATCTGGGAAACGGCCGAGCTGCACAAGATCCCGCTGCGCACCGCGGCCTTTGTGGTGGCCTGCGAGCGCGTGCTGATGGCGCGCGAGGAACGCGGCCTGTATCCCTGAGCCGCGCGCGCCGCCGCACGATGAACCCGTACCCACTGCTGCTGATGCTGCATGTCGCCAGCGTCGCCGTCTGGGTCGGCGGCATGTTCTTCGCCTACCAGTGCCTGCGCCCGGCGGCCGCCGCACTGCTCGCGCCGCCGGAGCGCCTGCGGCTGTGGCAGGCGGTTCTGCAGCGCTTTTTCGGCTGGGTCTGGCTGGCCGTGGCGCTCATCGCCGCCAGCGGGCTCGCGATGCTGCTGGGCGTCGGCCTGCGCCGTGCCCCGCTGCACTGGCATGTGATGCTGGCGGGCGGCGTGCTGATGATCGCGGTCTTCGTCGTCGTCTACCTCGCGCCGTACGCCGCGCTGCGGCGCGCGGTCGCGGCGCAGGACTGGGCGGCCGGCGGCGCGGCGCTGGCCCGCGTGCGGCGCCTGGTGGGAGTCAACCTGGTCCTGGGCCTGCTCACCATAGCGGCGGCCACCGCCGGGCGCCTGCTGGGCTGAGCGGCGACGCCCCAACGGAACGAAAAAAAAGCCGGGCGCACGCCCGGCTTTTTGCGTGCGCGCCGGCCTACCGGTCGGAGATGACCAGCGGCGGCAGGGTCGTGTCGTAGATCAGCACGGTATTGACCGAACCCGTGACCAGCGACACGCCTGTGGCCGTCTGGTTGTAGCCCGCGCCGATCAATTGCAGGGTGGCGCCGGATGCGGGCGTGACGCCGGAGTAGGCGTTGGGCGCCCCATCGGTACCGTACAGCACGTCGCTGGCGGCCTGCGAGCCGCTGACAAACAGGGTCACACCCGTGCCACCGTTGGCAGCGGCGTTGATCACGCGGATGCTGGCGTAGTTGGGAATGACCTGGTTGGAGTCGACCAGCACGACCGCCGTGTAGGGCGATGCGGTGCCGTATACGAGGATGGTGTAGTCGCCGCCGGCAACGAACGTCGTCGCCGGGATCGCCGCGATGGTGCCGGCGCTGGTCGTCAGGGCGCTGATGGTCGAGCCGCCGTTGACCAGCTGGTAATGCGTCGGCGACGGTGCGTAATCGGTCGGCAGCGTGACGCCGCCGACGGTGGCGCTGACGGCGATCGAACTGGCCACCGGCAGCGCCGACATCACGCGCACGCGCGCCATGGTCGCCGGCACGAACGCGCTGGCCGGGATCGGGATGCCCTGGGGGATCAGCACGGAATTGACCAGCGCGCCGCCGGTCGTGCTGGTCAGCGCCAGCGTATATGGCTGCGACGAGGCGAAGTTGGGGTTCGACAGGACCTGGCGGATATCGCTGGGCTTGCCGGCCCCGGTGATGACGACGTCATAGGCGATCGGCGGCGTGGCGCCGGGATTGGTCGACGCCAGCGTGATCGCGGTCGACAGCCCCTGCACCGACTGGAAGCTGGGCGACAGGCCTGCCAGGCTCGTATAGGGATGCGGCACCAGATAGATATCCAGCGATCCGGCATCCGGCGAAACGTTGGCGATGTTCACGGAAGAGTACCCCGGCGTCGGCAGCGCCTGGCTGTCGGTATAGGTCGCCGAGTAGACGACATTGTTGCGCTGGTAGGCCAGTGTCGTGTAATTCTGCGCCGTGCCCAGGCCCAGCGTATTGGTGGTCGACGACACGCTGCCGGTGGAGCTGGCCACGCTCTGCGTGTACGTTCCCGGGGGGATCGGCACGTAGATGCTGGAAGTCTGCACCGCCACATTGGGAACGAACTGTCCGCCGTTCAGGTAGAGCGACAGCTGCGAGGTGGTGTCGTTGACCATGCGGATCTGCGCCGGAATCGTCGTCGTGTTGCCGCTGCCGCAGGCCGTCAGGACGCTGGCTACCAACGCGCCGGCGGCGCAGAGCAAGATTTTCGTAACGGATCGCATTGTGATGAACGTCTCGTAAGTATTTGGGCTGCATCGCTGCCGCGGTGCCGCACGCCAAACGACGTGCAGCCTGCCCCGCGGCGACTCCAGCTCGTTCGGAGGGCCGGTCCTACCGGTGGCACGCGTGATTAACGGGCCATTGTATCAAGTTCGCGGACCGGTCATGGCGCCGCGCTGCTCGCGTCGCGCTTAGCCGGGCGGCCGCAGCGCCATCGCCACGGCGTCGGACCCGGCAGGCAGGCGGTAATCGACTGCCATCATCAGGCTCAGCGCCAGCACCACCAGCAACGAGAAGGCGAATACGCCGCGCGCCCAGGCGCGGTCGTCGCCGGCATGCCGCCGGCTCCCGGCCAGCCGCAGCCACAACGCACCGCAGATCGCGATGACCGCGCCATAGCACCAGCCGACATAGTGCAGCAGCGGCAGCGCGAGGGCGGCGGCCAGGAACAGCGCCATGTAGGCCAGCATGTGGCGCCGGGTCGTGGCAATGCCCCGGCGGGCCGGCAGCACCGGGATCGCCGCGCGCGCGTAGTCGGGCAGGCGCGCGATCGCGATCGCATAGGCGTGCGGCATCTGCCAAAGGCAGAAAATGAGCAGCAGCAGCAACGCCTCGCCGTCGAGACGCCCGCTGGCCGCGCAGTAGCCGACCACGGGCGCAGTGGCGCCCGACAGCGTCCCGACCAGGGTGCCGTGGATGGAGCGGCGCTTCCAGTACAGGCTGTAGACGACCACGTAATTGACATAGCCCAGCAGCGCGACGCCGGCGGACAGCGCGCCGCCGTACACGGCGAGCAGCGCGACGCCGGCGATGCCCAGCAGCGCGGCGACGGCCAGCGCGTTGGCCGGACGGATGACGCCGGTGACCAGGCCGCGGCGGCGCGTGCGCTCCATGCGCCGGTCGATGTCGCGATCGATCAGGTTGTTGGCCGCGCAGCCCGACGCCATGACCAGCGCGATGCCCAGCGCGGTCAACAGGAAGCGCCCCGGCTCGGCGCCGCCCATCGCGGCCAGGAAATACGCGCCGGTGAAGGAAAACAGGTTGCCGATCACGATGCCTGGCTTGACCAATTGCACGAATTCGTGCAGTGGCAGCCGATGGGCGGAAAATCCGGGCGACGGGACGGCGAATCTCATGGTGGGCGCGGCGACGGCCCCGGCAAGGGCCCTGCGGGGCGGAGCGCGAATTATACGCACCGCAACATGAACGCCGTGCCCGCCGCGGGCCGGCCATTGCGACGGGCACCGGCGATACCCGATGCGCCAATCGGCCGAGCGGCGCACCCGCCATGCTGCTAGAGTGGTAGGCTGGATTCGGCGACTTGGTCGCCCACGGAAAGTCGAGGCGATGGCTGCACGCGGTACGGTGGAAAACGATATCGAGGCGCTGCTGGCCCGCTGGAGCGAGCGGGTCGCGCGCAAGGACCTGGCCATCATGGCCGACTTCGCCAACGACGCGGTGATGGTGAACGCCGCGACGGGCGAAATCGCCGAGGGCGCGGCGCAGATCCGCGCACTGCTGCAGAAGGCGTTCGCCCAGCCCGGCAGCGCCGCGTGGCACTGGCACGACCTGCGCGCGTCGGGGCACGGCGACATCGCGTGGTTCATCGCCGACGGCACCGTCGTGCTGACCGAGGACGAGCGCGAGCGGCGCCAGCCGTATCGCCTCGGCGGCGTCATCCAGCGCCAGGGCGAACGCTGGATCTGGCGCCAGTTCCAGGGCGCCGAAGCGCCGCGGGACCCGGCGGCGTGAGGCCGCAACGGCGCTGGCCGGCATGCCCGCGGTAGCCGGGCTCGCCCGCGACCGGCGGGCGATCGTCGAGCGCCATGCGCGCGCCGACGACGGGCGCGCCGCATTGCAGACCATGACCACGCTGCTGCCGATCGCCGGGCTGTGGGCGCTCATCATCGGCGACGGCGGCGACCACGCCGCGCTCACGCTCGCGGCGACGGTGCTGCTGGCGCTGTTCCTGCTGCGGGTATTCGTGCTGATGCACGACTGCGGCCACGGCAGCCTGTTTCTTTCGCCCGCGCTGAACCGGCGCTGCGGCTTCGCCTTCGGCGTGCTGGCGGCGATACCGCAGTTCGTGTGGTCGCAGAATCACCAGTACCACCACGCCACCAACGGCAATTGGCAACGCTATCGGGGTCCGCTGAACATCATCGGCGTCGACGACTATGACGCGCTGGACCGCGGCCAGCAGCGGCGCTACCGGCTGCTGCGCAATATCTGGCTGGCGCCCCTGGGCGGCCTGCTCTACCTGTTTGCCTGGCCGCGCATCAACTTCGTGCGCGCCACCGCCGCGCTGGTCCGCCACCGCTGCCGCGCCAATGCCGCGCCCGACGGCGGCGCGGCCGGGGCGTTTCGGGCGCCATGCTGCGCGTCGCTGCAGAACTACGCCCACATGTTCTGGAACAACGTCGCGCTGCTCGGCCTGCTGGCACTGGGCAGCACGCTGGCCGGCCCCGGGCTCTTCCTGTCCTGCTATCTCGCCAGCCTGGGCCTGGCCGGCGGCATGGCCATCATCCTGTTCACCGTGCAGCACAACTTCGAGAATTCCTACGCCAGTGCCGACGCCGGCTGGGACCCGATACGCGCCGCCGTCGACGGCACCAGCCTGCTGGTGCTGCCCGGCTGGCTCAACTGGTTCACCGCCGACATTGCCTATCACCACGTGCATCACCTGTGCGCCCGCATTCCCAACTACCGCCTCGTCGAATGCCACGATGCGCTGGCCGAACGTTTCACGACCGTCACGCGCATCCGCCTTGCGCAGGTACCGGCGGCCCTGCGTTGCATACTGTGGGATACCCATGCGCGGCGGATTGTCTCGGTCGCGGAACACCGGCGACAATCGACGCTGAAAGCGGCGCGCTGACGGCAGCCTGGCGGCCGCGCGACAGCGGCCGCAGGCTTGCGGAAGGCGACCCACGATGATCGCGATACCCATGACGCCGCGCATGCGGCGCTTCGCCCGGTTGCGTCCGTGGTCGGTGCGGCGGCGCGCGGGCGTCCGCGGCCGGCTGCTGGCGCTGGCCGCCGGGCTTGCCGGCATGGCCGCGGCGCACGGCGCCGAGCCCTTCATGTTCATGACCAACTGGTACGCCGAGGCCGAGCACGGCGGCTTCTACCAGGCGCTGGCCGAGGGCCTGTATCGCCAGGCGGGGCTGGACGTCGGCATCCGCATGGGCGGCGCCCAGGTCAATATCGTGCAGCTGCTGGCCGCCGGCCAGGCCGACTGCATCATGGGGTCGAGCGACCTGCAGGTGGTGCTGGCACGCGCCAACGGCGTGCCGCTGGTGACCGTGGCGGCCATGTTCCAGAAGGACCCGGACGCCCTGATCGGCCACGAGGACATCCGGCGCCTGGAGGACATGCGCGGGCACACGATCCTGCTGGCGCCGGCGTCGTACCAGAATTTCTGGCCGTGGCTCAAGGAACGCTACGGCTTCACCGACGCGCAGGCCCGTCCCTACACGTTCAACGTGCAGCCTTTCGTTGCCGACCACTCGCTCGTCCAGCAGGGCTACATCACGTCCGAGCCGTACGCGCTGGAGCAGGCCGGCGTGAAATCGCACGCCTTCCTGCTCAGCGACTACGGCTACCCGGCCTATTCGACCACCATCGTGTGCATGGCAAATACCCTGCAGCGGCGCCGCGCGGCCGTGGCCGCCTTCGTTCGCGCCTCGGCCCTGGGCTGGAAGCATTACCTGGCAGACCCGACCGCCGGCAATGCGCTGATCCGGCGCGAGAACCCGGACATGAGCGACGCCCAGCTCGCGTACAGCGTGCGCCGCATCCGCGAGACCGGTCTGGTGACCTCGGGCGACGCGGCGCGCCTGGGAATCGGCATCCTCACCGATGCGCGCATCCGCGCCAGCTTCGACTTCCTCGTCTCGGCGCACCTGGTCGATCCGGCCGCGGTCGACCTGGCCAGCACGTACACGACGGAATTCGTCCGGGATCTCAAGATCCTTCCATGACCGACGCCACTTTCGGCGGCCCGACGCCGGTACCGGCCATCGCGCTGCACGGCGCCGCGATGCGCTATCCCGACGGCACGCTGGCGCTGCAGCCGGTGGACCTGGCGGTGGCGCGGGGCGATTTCGTCACGCTGCTGGGGCCCTCGGGCTGCGGCAAGAGCACCGTGCTCAAGCTGATGGCCGGACTGCTGGAGCCGACCGCGGGCCGGCTCGCGTGGGATGCGCCGCCGCAGCGCCATGCCGGCCCGTCGCGGCGCCCGCTGGCCTTTGTATTCCAGGCACCAACGCTGATGCCCTGGGCCAGCGTGCAGGCCAACGTGCGCCTGCCGCTCGATCTGCAGCGCGTCGCGCCGGACGATTCGCTGCCGCGCGTGCGCGCAGCACTGGCCCTGGTCGGACTGGACGGATTCGCCGCCGCACTGCCGCGCACGCTGTCCGGCGGCATGCAGATGCGCGCGTCGATCGCCCGCGCCCTGGTCACGCGTCCCCAGTTGCTGCTGATGGACGAGCCGTTCGGCGCGCTCGACGAGATCACCCGCCAGAAGATGGATGGCGACCTGCTCGACCTGTGGCAGCGCCAGCAGCTGACCGTGGTCTTCGTCACCCACTCGATCCACGAAGCGGTTTTCCTGTCGCGCCGGGTCGTCATGATGGCGGCGCGACCCGGTCGGGTGATCGACGAGGTGACCATCGACGAGCCGTATCCGCGCACGCCGGACTTCGCCGTGTCGCCGCGCTTCAGCCGGTATGCGCGCCGCCTGCAGGAGTCCCTGCTGCGGGCCGGCGCCGGCGAGGCTGCGGCCGCCCCGGTCCCGGTGCCATGATCGGCAGCGGCCGCGCGCCGGCGCGCGCCACCGCACGGCGCATCGCGTTTCCCGTCGTCGTGGGCATAGCGGCGCTCGCCTTGTGGCAGGGCGTGGTCACTGGCCTGGACCTGCCGCCCTACCTGGTTCCGACGCCGGTGCTCGTGGCGCGCACGCTGGCGGCCGATTGGCGCGCGCTCGGCGCCGCGCTGCTGGTAACGGTGCGCATCACGCTGCTGGCCTTCGCGCTGGCAACGGCCACCGGCGTGCTGATCTCGTTTGCGTTCGTCCAGAGCCGCCTGGTCGAGGCGGCGTTCTTCCCGTTCGCGGTGCTGTTGCAGGTCACCCCGATCGTCGCCGTCGCGCCGCTGATCATCGTCTGGGTGCAGGATCCGGCCGCTGCCATGGTGATCTGCGCGGCGCTGGTCGCGCTCTTTCCCGTGATCGCCAACACGACGCTGGGCTTGCGCAGCGTCGACCCCGATTTGCTCAGCCTGTTCCACCTGCATGGCGCCAGCCGCCTGCAGACGCTGCTGCGCCTGCGGATCCCCAGCGCGCTGCCGTATTTCTTCGGTGGCCTGCGCATTTCCAGCGGCCTGGCGCTGATCGGTGCGGTCGTCGCGGAATTCGTCGCCGGCACTGGCGGCGCCGGCGCCGGACTGGCCTACCAGATCATGCAGGCCGGCTTCCAGCTCAACATCCCGCGGATGTTCGCCGCACTGCTGCTCATTTCGGCGACCGGCGTCGCGCTGTTTGCGGCGATGGCCCTGCTGAGCCGCGCGGTACTCGGCGGTTGGCACGCCAGCGAACTACCGCCGCCCTGAGGCAGGCGGGCGCCGGCCGGCGTATCGTTGAGGCCGTTTCGTCATCGGGGGCATATCCATGAAACTCACGGGCAAATCGGCGATCGTCACCGGCGCGGCCAGCGGCATCGGCAAGGCCATCGCGGAACTGCTGGCGGCCGAGGGTGCCGCCGTGGCCATTGCCGACCTCAACCTGGCCGCCGCGCAGGGTGTCGCCGCGGGCATCGCCGCCGCCGGCGGCAAGTCCATGGGCGTGGCAATGGACGTCACCAGCGAAGAGGCGGTCAATGCCGGCACGGACCGCGTGGTCCAGGCGTTCGGCGGCCTCGACGTCCTGGTCTCCAATGCGGGCATCCAGATCGTCAACCCGATCGAGAACTATTCGTACGCCGACTGGAAGAAGATGATGGCAATCCACGTCGACGGCGCTTTCCTCACGACCCGCGCGGCGCTGCGCCACATGTACGCCGGCAATCGCGGCGGCACGGTCATCTACATGGGTTCGGTGCACTCGCACGAGGCCTCGCCGCTGAAGTCGGCCTACGTCACCGCCAAGCACGGTCTGCTGGGACTGGCGCGCGTGCTGGCCAAGGAAGGGGCGGCCCACCAGGTGCGGTCCCACGTCATCTGCCCGGGCTTCGTGCGCACACCGCTGGTCGACAAGCAGATCCCGGAGCAGGCGCGCGAACTCGGCATCACGGAAGAAGAGGTGGTGCGCCGGGTGATGCTGGGCGGCACGGTCGACGGCATCTTCACCACGGTCGACGATGTCGCGCAGACCGCGCTGTTCCTGTGCGCGTTCCCCTCGGCGGCCCTCACCGGGCAGTCGGTCGTGGTCAGCCACGGCTGGTACATGCAGTAGCGCGGCCGTGCCCCAGGCCAGCCACAACGGCCGCCTCGCGCAGCGCGCGGCCGCCTATCCGGTCGTCGCCCTGGTGCTGCAGGGCGGCGGCGCGCTCGGCTCGTACCAGGCGGGCGTCTACGAGGGCCTGGCCGAGGCCGGCATCCACCCGAACTGGGTCGCCGGGATCTCGATCGGCGCCCTCAATGCCGCGGTCATCGCGGGCAACCCGCCCGAGCGCCGCGCGGCGCAGCTGCGCGCCTTCTGGGAGACGATCTGCCGCCAGCCCTGGTGGCCGCCGCTGCAGTCGATGCCCGGCGGCGACGCCCTGCCGCTGCCCGAGGCCTGGCGCACCTTCGTCGATTCGCTGGCGACCACGCGGGCGCTGCTCGAAGGACAGAACGGCTTCTTCGTGCCGCGCCCCTGGTACGCGCTGAACCGGACGCCGGGCGATGCGCAAACCGCCAGCTTCTACGACACGCGTCCGCTGCACGCCACGCTCGAGCGCTTCGCCGATTTCGAGCGCATCAACAACGTGACGGCGATGCGTGTGTGCGTCGGGGCGGTCAACGTGCGGACCGGCAACTTCGTGTACTTCGACAATACCGAGCAGCGCCTGCGGCCGGAGCATTTCATGGCATCGGCGGCGCTGCCACCGGGCTTTCCCGCGGTCCTGATCGACGGCGAGTCCTACTGGGACGGCGGACTGGTCTCCAATACGCCGCTGCAGCAGGTGCTCACCGCCCAGCCGCGGCGCGACGCCCTGATCTTCCAGATCGACCTGTGGAGCGCCCGCGGCGAACTGCCCAAGAACCTGCTGCAGGTGGCCGAACGGCAGAAGGACATCCAGTATTCGAGCCGCACGCGGATGGTGACGACCACGATGGCCGAGGAGCAGGAATGCCGGCGCCTGCTGCACGAGGCGATCACCCGCGTGCCGGAGTCCGCACGCCAGGGCGACTGGTATCGCCGGGCCCAGGCGCTGGCCTGCACCGCGCACCGCAATGTCATCCACCTGATCTACCGCGACAAACCCTACGAAAACTACGCCAAGGACTTCCAGTTCAGCCTGCTGACGATGGACGAACACTGGCAGCGCGGCGTCGCCGACCTGCGCGCGACGCTGCGCCACCCCGATTGGCTCGACACGCCCGGCGACGCACAGCCGTTCGTGACGCACGACCTGCACCGCGGCGCGCCAGACGTATGAACCGGCCATCCGCCGTGCCGGTACCGGCGCCCGATGCTGCAGCGGAGGCGACCGCGGCGCTGGCCCGCGGCGGCTTCGCGTTCGTTCCCGGCGCGCAGATGCAACAGCGCCTGGCGGCCGCGGGACTGCAGGACTGGGACGGATTCGCCGCCAGCTGGAACGACCTCGGGCTGGACAGCTACATGGCCGATGGCGGCCGTTACCGGCGCCGCCGGCACGCGGCGTTCGCGCTCGGTGCCGGCGCGATCGTGCGCAAGCCGCACCAGCCGCATTACCAGAGCCGCGACTACAACCCGCTCAACGGCGGGCTGGAGCGCTGGTTCCAGCCGATCACCACGGCCATCGGCGAGCACCCCGCGCTGCACGCGGTCCTGCGTACGGCGCTGGACATCTTCGATGCGCTCACCCCGGCGGCAACGCGGCCCGCCGCCTGGCATGCGGAAGTGCACCAGTTCCGCGTCGAGGCGCGTGCCGGACAGCCGGGCCTGCCGACGCCCGAGGGCATGCACCGCGATGGCGTCGACTGGGTGCTGGTGCTGCTGGTGGGGCGGCACAACGTCGCCAGTGGTACCACGACCATCCTGGACCTCGCCCGCCAGCCGCTGGGGCAGTTCGTGCTGGCCACGCCGATGGACACCGCCCTGGTCGACGACAGCCGCGTGTTCCATGGCGTGACCCCGATCGTGCCGCTGCAGGCGCGGGAACCAGGCTACCGCGACGTGCTCGTGGTGACGCTGCGCCGCTGAGCGCCGCGGGGCAGGCCCCTGCGCAGCGGCGCCGGGCGCCCGCCGACTTGTGCCGCGGCGCCGCAACTGGCAAGCTTCGTGCTGCAGTCGATGGCCCGTTGCCTTTTCCCCTTGTCGAACCCCACCATGATGATGCTGGCTGCGGCCCGCCGCGCGCCGTGCTGTGCCGTTGTTTTGCCCGAGGCGCACCGCGCGTCGCGGCATGCATCGCGGCTTTCATCGCGGCTTGCGCCGAGGTTAGCGCGGCTGCTCGCGCGGCTGCTCGCGCCATTGCTGGCCGCGATGGCGTGGCCGGCAGTCGCCCAGGATGCGCCGGCGCCGGCCGACGACGCCCCCGTCCAGAAGCACCTGCCGCTTTGGGAACTGGGCCTGGGTATCGGCGCCGTGAGCATTCCCAACTATCCCGGCGCGGACCAGACGCAGAACTACGTGCTGCCGCTGCCCTACGTGATCTATCGCGGCGAGATCTTCAAGGCCGACCGCGATGGCGTGCGCGCGCAGTTCGCCCAGGGCGGACGCTTCGAGTTCGACATCTCGCTGGGCGGCACGCCGCCGGTACCGAGCGATGACAGCGATGCCCGGCGCGGCATGCCCGACCTGCCGGCAACCCTGGAGATCGGGCCGGAGCTGCGCGTGCACCTGGCGCGCGACGACGCCGACGAAGGCTCGCGCCGCTACGAATGGAACCTGCACGTACCGGTGCGCCATTCCGTCACCTGGACCAACGGCCATTTCGTGCAGGTCGGCAACGTGTCCTATCCGCACGTGAACTGGAAGCAGAAGTTCCGCTGGCTCGGCGAGGACTGGAACGTCGATGCTGACCTGGGTGCCTACTTCAATACCCGCAGCTACCACCAGTACTTCTACCAGGTGCCGCAGCGCAATGCCACGGCGACGCGGCCGGCATACGACGCACCCGGCGGCTATGGCGGCTGGGAGGCCACGGTATTCTCGTCGCGCCGCTTCGACCGGCTGCGCGTGGCCGGCTTCCTGCAGTTCGGCAGTGTCGGCGGCGCCGCCTTCGAGGACAGCCCGCTGGTGCGGCGTGACTTCGTGTTCAGCGCCGGGCTGCTGGTGAATTACGTGTTCTGGGTGTCGTCGCAGATGGTGAGCGGCAGCGCCGATGCGGGCGGGGTCGGACAATGAAGGCCGCGGACGCGCACCACCGGGTACCGGCGGCAGGCATCGCCCTGGCGGTGGTCGGAGCGATCGCCTTCTCCGGCAAGGCCATCGTCGCCAAGCTGCTGTACCGCCACGGCATCGACGCGCTGGCGGCCGTGGCGCTGCGCATGCTGCTGGCCTGGCCCTTCTTCATCGCCATGGCCTGGTGGGGCGGCCGCGGCCAGCCGGCGGTCACGCCGCCCGAGCGCGGCCGCATCCTCGTGCTGGGCATCAGCGGCTATTACCTGGCCAGCCAGCTCGACTTCGCCGGCCTGCAGTACATCAGCGCATCGCTCGAGCGGCTGATCCTTTTCGTCTACCCGACCATCGTCGTGCTGATCACCGCCGTGCGCGGACGCCGACCGGTCACGCGCCGCCAGGCGCTGGCCCTGGCGGTGAGCTACGCCGGCGTGCTGCTGGCCTTCGGCTATGAAGCGGGCGTCTCGCTGCAGCAACCGGGCGCGCGCGTCCTGTGGGGCACCACCCTGGTGCTGGGCAGCGCGGTCTCGTACGCCATCTATCTCGTGCTAAGCGCCGAGACCGTGGGGCGCTATGGGTCGATGCGCCTCATCGGGCTCGCCTCCGGTGTCGCCTGCCTGCTCTGCGTACTGCAGTTCTGCGCGCTGCGCCCCTGGAATGCCTGGCTCGACTTCACCCCGGCGGTCTGGGAACTGTCGCTGGTCAACGCGACCGCGTGCACGGTACTGCCGATTTGGATGGTGATGCGTTCGATGGAACTCATCGGTGCCGCGCATACGGCACAAATAGGCATGATCGGCCCGCTGTCGACCGTGCTGCTGGCCGTGTGGCTGCTGCAGGAACCGTTCACGCTGCCGCTGCTTGCCGGCACCGTGCTCGTACTGCTGGGCGTCGCGCTGCTCGGGCGCCGCGCACCGGCGAGCGCGCCGGCACTGTCGGCCGCCGAGGTCACCGCCGTGTCGACCGACGGCGTGCCCTGAGGCCGCGCGCCCGCCGGGCGGCTGCCGGTCCGGGCGGCGTGGGCCGACGCGCCAGCGTAGGTGGGCACCGCGATTATGTCCAGGACAGGTCGATTCGCAGTGCTGGCGCAGGTTGCGGCACCCTGGCCTGGTGGGCCGCGGCGCGCTGCGCCATTGACAGGGAACAAGGCCGCACCGGTCCGCCGCCCGCATAATCTTGTCCGATCGCCCGGCCCCAGCGGCGCCGGTGTTGCCGGGGGGCGATTCACAACAAGAAAACTCTCTGGAGAACACCATGACGACGACCTGCAGGACCCTGCTCGCCTCGAGTCTGCTCGTGGCAGTGGCTGCCGCCCATCCCGCGCGTGCCGATGAGCTGGGCGCGTACACCAAGCTGACCTTCAATTCGATCCCGATCGCGGAGAAGTTCGGCGAGCCGACGCACAAGGTGCTGCCGTATCGGGCCGAGGACCGGGTCATCGTGGTCGTCGTCGACCCTATCTTCTGCGGCCAGAAGCCGCTGAACGCGCGCTTCGAGATCAAGCCCGGCAAGATCGTGCTGCGCTACGACCTGAGCCCGGCGCCGGTCGGCTCCACGCTGCCGAACTGCTCGGCGCACTCCACCTTCGACCTGGAAAACGTACCGCACGGGGATTTCCAGGTGGAGTTCGCCGGCGGCAACGAGCCGCCGCGCACGGCCGTCATGACCCGCTGCCCGAACACGGCGGTGAAATTCGACATCTGGGACTGCCTGGTGCCCTCCAAGTAGGGCGCCGGTGCGCCGCCGCGGCGGCGCACCGGCGGATCAGTCGCGCACCTTCATCGCGCGATTGATCCACAGCGCGGCCAGCGTGCAGCCCGCGCCCGACAGCAGGTAGAGGCTGACGTAGCCCAGCCCGAAATGCGCCGACAGGAACAGCGCGACCAGCGGCGCAAACCCCGCGCCGACCAGCCAGGCCAGGTCATTGGTCAGCGCCGCACCGGTGTAGCGGAAGCGCGCCTCGAAGCTGGCGTTCATCGCCCCGGCCGACTGGCCATAGGAGAGCCCCAACAGGATGAAGCCCACGAGCAGAAACACGTCCTCACCCAGGATGCCGCCATCGAGCAGCGTGGGCGCAAAGCCGCTGAAGATGGCGATCAGGATGGCCAGCGTGCCCAGCGTGCGGCGCCGGCCGTAGCGGTCGGCGATCAGGCCCGAGGCGACGATGCCGCCGGCGCCGAGCAAGGCGCCGAAGATCTCTACGCCGAGGAACTGGCTGATCGACTGCTTCGAATATAGGTGGATCCACGACAGCGGAAACACCGTCACCAGGTGGAACAGCGCGTAGCTCGCCAGCGCGCCGAACGCGCCGATGATCACCACGTGGCCCTGGGTGCGGAAGAATTCGCGGCTGTCGGCCGGCATGAGCTCGCGCTCCCGGAAGAGCTGCTCGAACTGGCTGGTGACGGCCAGGCGCAGGCGCGCGAACAGCGCCACCACGTTGATCGCGAAGGCGACGAAGAACGCATAGCGCCAGCCCCAGGAAAGGAAGTCCTCCTGCGAGATGCTGGCATACAGGAAGGCGAACAGCCCGCTGGCCATGATGAAGCCGATCGGGGCGCCGAGCTGGCTCATCATCGCGTACCAGCCGCGCCGGTTGGCCGGCGCGGTCAGCGCCAGCAGCGAGGGCAGGCCGTCCCAGGAACCGCCCAGCGCGACACCCTGCCCGATGCGGAACACCGACAGCAGGACGATGGCCAGCAGGCCCAGGTGGTCGTAGCCCGGCAGGAAAGAGATGCCCGCCGTCGAGATGCCCAGCAGCAGCAGCGCCAGGATCAGCTTGGCGGCGCGCCCGTAGCGGCGCTGGATCACCAGGAACAGGAACGAGCCGATCGGCCGCGCGATGAAGGCGAAGGAGAAGACGACGAACGCGTACAGCGTGCCGTCGAGCGGCGTCTCGAACGGGAAGAAGACCGCGGGAAACACCAGCACCGAGGCGATGCCGTACACGAAGTAGTCGAAGTACTCGGACACGCGGCCGATCACCACGCCCACGGCGATGTCGTTGGGCCGCACCGCCGAATGTCCCTCGGCGCCGATATGGTCGCCCCGTTGGGGCGGAAGGTCCGAAGTCTGGGCGATGCTGGTGCTCATCATGGGCGCGTCGGTGTAGTGGATTGCGGCGATTGCCAATAATCGCCGCAGGCGAATAATGCCTGCCTTCATTGCATATGCAGGCCAGTGCAAGAACGCCGGTCGCCGGCATATGCACGATTGTGCAAGAGCGAGCCGGGCGTTTACCTATGTAGAATGTTGCTATACAGCAAAAATATTCCGCAACAGAGGTCACCCAATGTACCTGCATTATGGCTTCTCCACGGATTGAGCGCGCCGTGGCTGACCGCATGTTGTCGCCCGCCCGTCTTTGCCGGTCGCTGGTAGCGGCCGGTGCCGCCGCGCTGCTCGGGGGCTGCAAGCTGGTGCTGCTGCGCCCTTCCGGTGATGTTGCCGAGCAGCAAGGCCACCTGATCGTGGTCTCGACCGTCCTGATGCTGCTCATCATCGTGCCGGTGATCGTCCTTACCTTCTTCTTCGCCTGGCGTTATCGGCAGGGCAATGCCGATGCACGCTACGCCCCCGAGTGGGACCATTCCATCCAGCTAGAGCTGGTGATCTGGGCGGCACCGCTGCTGATCGTCATCGCGCTGGGCGCGCTCACCTGGATCAGCACCCATACGCTCGATCCGTACCGGCCGCTGGGGCGCATCGATGCGCAGCGCCCGGTGACCGGCTACGTGCGGCCGCTGACGGTCGAGGTCGTGGCGCTGGACTGGAAATGGCTGTTCGTCTATCCGGACCAGGGCATCGCGGTCGTCAACGAGCTGGCCGCGCCGGTCGACGTGCCCCTGGAGTTCCGCATCACCGCCGAGTCGGTGATGAACTCGTTCTACGTGCCGGCGCTGGCCGGCCAGATCTACGCGATGCCGGGCATGGAAACCCGGCTCAACGCGGTCATCAACCATGCGGGCGACTACGAGGGCTTCTCTGCCAACTACAGCGGCGCGGGCTTCTCGCACATGCGCTTTCGCTTCCGCGGCCTGAGCGCCGCCGGCTTCGACCGGTGGGTGCAGGACGTGCGCGCGGCCGGCGGCAGCCTGGGGCGCGAGGGCTACGAACAGCTGAGCCGCCCGAGCATGCGCGAGCCGGTGCGCCGTTATGCCAGCGTGGCCCCCGACCTGTACGACGCCATCGTCAACCGCTGCGTCGCGCCCGGCGCCCGGTGCATGCGCGACATGATGCCGATGGACGCGGCCACGGCGCACGCCGGCCACGACTGAGGCCCGCGCCGGACCGCCCCTGCCGGGATTGGCCATCGACTCCTCCCCATGCCGGGCCCGCCCGGGCAACACCGCGAAAGCAGCCTCGCCATGTTCGATCCGTCCCAACTGACCCAGCTCCTCCTCGGCCGCCTGAGCCTCGAGGCCCTGCCGCTGCATGAGCCCATCGTCGTGGGTACGTTCGTCGCCGTCGCGCTGGGCGGCCTGGCGGTGCTCGGCGCGATCTCCTATTTCCGGCTGTGGGGTCCGCTGTGGCGCGACTGGATCACCAGCATCGACCACAAGAAGATCGGCGTCATGTACATCGTGCTGGCCGTCGTGATGCTGCTGCGCGGCTTCGGCGACGCGGTGATGATGCGCGCCCAGCAGGCGGTCTCGTTCGGCGATGCCACCGGTTTCCTGCCCCCGCACCACTACGACCAGCTGTTCACGGTGCACGGCGTCATCATGATCTTCTTCGTCGCGATGCCGCTGGTGACCGGCCTGATGAACTTCGTCGTGCCGCTGCAGATCGGCGCGCGCGACGTGGCCTTCCCCTTCCTCAACAACTTCAGCTTCTGGATGACGGTCGGCGGCGCGGCGCTGATCATGGTCTCGCTGTTCGTCGGCGAGTTCGCGCGTACCGGCTGGCTGGCCTATCCGCCGCTGTCGGGACTGGCGTACAGCCCGGACGTGGGCGTCGACTACTACATATGGTCGCTGCAGGTGGCCGGGGTGGGGACGATGCTCTCGGGCGTGAACCTGATCGCGACCATCGTCAAGATGCGCGCACCCGGCATGACGATGATGCGCATGCCGGTGTTCACCTGGACGGCGCTGTGCACCAACGCGCTGATCGTGGTCGCCTTCCCGGTGCTCACGGCCGTGCTGGCGCTGCTGTCGATGGACCGCTATGTCGGGACGCACTTCTTCACCAACGACCTGGGCGGCAATGCGATGATGTACGTGAACCTCATCTGGGTGTGGGGCCACCCCGAGGTGTACATCCTGGTGCTGCCGGTCTTCGGCGTCTTCTCCGAGGTGGTCGCCACCTTCTGCGGCAAGCGGCTGTTCGGCTACGCCTCGATGGTGTACGCCACGGTCGTGATCACCGTGCTCTCCTACCTGGTCTGGCTGCACCACTTCTTCACGATGGGCTCGGGGGCGAGCGTCAATTCGTTCTTCGGCATCACCACGATGATCATCTCGATCCCCACCGGCGCCAAGATATTCAACTGGCTGTTCACGATGTACCGGGGCCGCATCCGCTTCGAACTGCCGATGCTCTGGACCATGGGCTTCATGGTGACTTTCGTCATCGGCGGCATGACCGGCGTGCTGCTGGCGGTGCCGCCGGCCGACTTCGTGCTGCACAACAGCCTGTTCCTCATCGCCCATTTCCACAACGTGATCATCGGCGGCGTGGTCTTCGGCGCGATGGCCGGCATCACCTACTGGTTTCCCAAGGCGTTCGGCTACCGCCTCGACCCGTTCTGGGGCAAGTGCTCGTTCTGGCTGTGGCTGGTGGGCTTCTACTTCGCCTTCATGCCGCTGTACGTGCTCGGCCTGATGGGCGTCACCCGCCGGCTGAGCCACTTCGACGATCCGACGCTGCAGATCTGGTTCCAGCTGGCCGCCTTCGGCGCCGCATTGATCGCGCTCGGAATCGCCGCCTTCCTGGTCCAGCTGGTCGTGAGCTTCTTGCGGCGCGCGGCGCTGCGCGACGTCACGGGCGACCCGTGGAACGGCCGCACGCTCGAGTGGTCGACCGCCTCGCCGCCACCGGGCTACAACTTCGCCTTCACGCCGCTGGTCCACGACAGCGATGCGTGGTACGACATGAAGCGCCGCGGCTACGTGCGCCCGCTCGGCGGTTACCGGGCCATCCACATGCCGAAGAACACCGCGGCCGGCTTCGTGCTGGCGATGATCAGCACGGCCTGCGCCTTTGCGCTGATCTGGCACATGTGGCTGCTCGTGGCGGCCACTTTCGCCGCGCTGATCGTGGCCACGATCGTCCACACCTTCAACTACGCACGGGACTTCCACATTGCGGCCGACGAGGTCGCCCGCACGGAAGAATCCCGCACCCGCCTGCTGGGCCAACATGTCTGATACCACCGTCATGGCCGGACCCGGGGCCGCTGCGCCCGGCCAGCCGACCCGCTTCCACCTGAGCGAGGAGCGCCACGCCGCCAACGGCACGCTGCTCGGCTTCTGGCTGTACCTGATGAGCGACTGCCTGCTCTTCGCCTGCCTGTTCGCCTGCTACGGCGTGCTGGGGCGCAGCTATGCCGGCGGCCCGACCGGCGCCGAGATCTTCGACTTGCCGGTGGTGGCGCTCAACACCTCGCTGCTGCTGCTGTCCTCGATCACCTATGGCTTTGCGGTGCTGCACATGCAGCGCCACCAGCGCGGCGCGACCCTGGCGTGGCTGGCCATAACCGGCCTGCTCGGCGCCGGGTTCGTCACGGTGGAGCTGCAGGAATTCGCGCACCTGATCCAGGAGGACGCGGGGCCGCAGCGCAGCGCCTTCCTGTCGTCGTTTTTCACGCTGGTGGGCACCCACGGCCTGCACGTGAGCGTCGGCATCGTCTGGCTGCTGACGCTGATGGTCCAGGTGCTGCGCCACGGCCTGAACGAGACCAATCGCCGGCGCCTGATGTGCCTGTCCATGTTCTGGCATTTCCTGGACGTGGTCTGGATCGGGGTGTTCACCTTCGTCTACCTGATGGGAGTCCTGCCGTGAGCGCACTGCATCCGCACGCCGGTGGTCACGGCGACGACGCCCACGGCGACGCCGGCCAAGCCACCCTCCAGGGCTACCTGACCGGATTCGTGCTGTCGGTGGTCCTGACCGCGATCCCGTTCTGGCTGGTAATGGGCAAGGCCATCGCCAATCCACGGCTGGCGGCCTTCGTGCTGCTGGCTTTCGCCGCGGTGCAGATCGTCGTGCACATGGTCTATTTCCTGCACATGAACGCCTCCTCCGAGGGCGGCTGGAACCTGCTGGCGCTGATCTTCACCCTCGTCCTGGTGCTCATCACCCTGAGCGGTTCGCTCTGGGTGATGTACCACCTCAACGAGAACATGATGCCGCTGTCGACGCAGCAGATGCGCAACATGCCGTAGATGGCCCGCTGCCGGACGTCCTGTTTGCATTGCGCGAGCGCGGCCGATCCGCGGAGGAACCCCCCGCTTGCGCCGGCAGGAGAGGTCCTTGGGGTGAGGGCAGTGAGCCGCGCGCCGTACCGGTGCCCGTCCAGGCCATGAGCGCCGCCTCCGCACCGCGTCCGCCGGCGGCGCGCCGCGCCCTGGCGCTGCTCGCCGCACTGGCCTGCCTCGGCTTCGTGCTGCTGGGCACCTGGCAGGTCGCCCGCCGCGCCTGGAAGCACGAGCTCATCGCCCGCGTCGACGCACGCCTGCAGGCCGCACCGGTGCCGGCGCCCGGACCGGCGCAATGGCCGCAGGTGGATGCCGCGCACGACGAATACCGCCGGGTACTGGCCAGCGGCGTCTGGATCCACCAGCGCCAGACCCTGGTGCAGGCGGCGACGGAACTGGGCGCCGGCTACTGGGTCCTCACGCCGCTGCAGGCCGGCGACGGCACCGTCATCCTGGTCAACCGCGGGTTCGTCGGGCCCGGATGGCAGCAACCGGCCGGCGGCGGGCCCGGCGGCACGGTCCGCGTCAGCGGGCTGCTGCGCCTGAGCGAGCCCGGCGGCGGCTTCCTGCATCGCAATGATCCGGTGCACGACCGCTGGTATTCGCGTGACGTGGCGTCCATCGCCGCGGCCCGCGGCCTGGGCACGGTGGCACCCTATTTCCTCGATGCGGACGGCCCGGCCGCCCCCGACGGGCCGGTCGGCGGCCTGACCGTCGTGCGCTTCAACGACAACCATCTGGCGTATGCCATTACCTGGTACGCGCTGGCGGCGATGGCCGGCGCTGCCGTGGTCGGGGTGCTGCGCCGGCCCCCGCCGGCGGCCGCCGCACGATGAAAAGCGATGCGCCGGGCGGTCCGCCCGCCGGCCACGCGGCGCCGGGGCGCTGGCTGCAGGCCTGCGCGGCGCTGGTGGTCGTGGTGCTGCTGGTCGGCGGCATCACGCGGCTGACGCACGCCGGGCTGTCGATCGTGCAGTGGCAGCCCGTGACCGGCGTGCTGCCGCCGCTGTCGGCAGCGGACTGGGCACGGGCGTACGCGCAATACCAGGCGTCGCCGGAGTTCCGCCTCGTCAATCCCGACATGGATATCGAGGGCTTCCGGACCATCTTCTGGTGGGAATACGCGCACCGCCTGCTGGCGCGGATCGCGGGACTCGCGTTCCTGCTGCCGCTGCTTTGGTTCGCCGCCCGCCGGCGCCTGCCGCGCGGCCTGCCGCTGCGGCTGGCGGCCATCTTCGCGCTGGGCGCGCTGCAGGGAGCGCTGGGCTGGTACATGGTGGCCAGCGGCCTGGCCAGCGATCCGCGCGTCAGTCCGCTGCGCCTGAGCGCCCACCTGGGGATGGCGCTGCTGCTGATCGGCCTGCTGCTGTGGAACGCCTGGGCACTGCGCGCCGCCGGCACGCCGCGCCGGACATTGCCGCCACTGGCCGGCGCCGCGGTGCTGGTCGTGCTGGCAATGATACTCAGCGGCGGACTGATGGCCGGCGCGCACGCCGGACTGGCCTATCGAACGTTCCCGCTGATGAACGGCGCCCTGTTGCCCGACGGGCTGCTGGCGCTGAGCCCATGGTACGACAACCTGCGCGATAACCTGACGGCCATACAGTTCCTGCACCGCGCGCTGGCGCTCGTCGTCCTGCTGGCCGTGGCCGCGCTGGCCCGCCAGGCCTGGCGCCGCGGGGCGCGGCCGGCGGCCGGCATGCTGCTGCTGGCCCTGCTGGTGCAGCTGGCACTGGGTGTCGCGACCCTGCTGTCGGGCGTGGCGCTGCCGCTGGCCGCGGCCCACCAGGCCGGGGCCGTGCTGCTGTTCACGGCCGCGTTGTGGAACGCCTTCGGCCTGACGCGCGGCCCCTGACCGGCAGGCCGGCGCGCCGTATGATCGGCGTCGCGCACCGATCCCGACGAGGCGAGCACCGATGGAAAAACTGGCCGGACAATTCGAGCGCCTCGCCGTCAGCGCGCTGATGGTGCTGCTGATGGCGACCATCCTTTTCGGCACCGCCATCACCGCATGGTCGCTGGCGCAGGACCTGATCTCGGTGCATGACCTGGTTGCCGAACCCAAGGCGCTGTTCGACGTCTTCGGCCTGTTCGTTGCGGTACTGGTCGGCGTCGAACTGCTCAAGATCCTGCGCCACCTGCGCCTCGCGCACGAGGTCGATACCACGCTGGTCGTGCAGACGGCGCTGATCGCCCTCTGCAACAAGGTGATCACCATGGACCTGGCGGACAAGCCCTGGACCATACTGGTGGGCATCGCGGCGCTCATCCTGGCGCTGGCGGCGGCCATCTTCGCGCTGCGGCGCCCGGTGCCGCCGGCGCCAGGCGCGCACCCGTGAAGATCGCCGTCTTCGGCGCCGGCGCCGTCGGCTGCTATTTCGGCGCGTTGCTGGCCCGCGCCGGCCACGACGTCGTGCTGGTCGGACGGACCCGCCACGTCGAGGCCATCGCCGCGCGCGGCCTGCGCCTGCAGACCCGCGATCTCGACACCCACGTCGCGCTGCACGCCAGTACCGATGCGGCCGCGGTGCGCGGCGCGGCGCTGGTGCTGTGCTGCGTGAAGTCGGCCGACTCCGAGGCCGCCGCGCGGGCACTGGCGCCGCACCTGGACGCGACGGCGATCGTCATGAGCATGCAGAACGGGGTCGACAACGCCGCGCGCCTGCAGGCGCTGCTGGCGCAACCGGTCGTGGCCACCGCGGTCTACGTCGCCGCGCAGATGGCCGGGCCGGGGCACGTTCGGCACCACGGTCGCGGCGAGCTCGTGGTCGCGCCCTCGCCGGGCGACGCCGCCATCGTGGCCGCCTTTGGCGCCGCCGGGGTCCCCGTCACGGTGTCGGCCGGCATCGACGCCGCGCTCTGGACCAAGCTGGCGATCAACTGCGCCTACAACGCGCTGTCGGCCATCACGCAGCGGCCGTACGGGCCGCTGTTCCAGGACCCGGAGGTGCGCGCGCTGATGCAGGCCGTGGTCGACGAATGCGGCGCCGTGGCGCGCGCCGAGGGCGTCGCGCTGCCGGACACGACCTGGGCGGCGGTGGAGCACATCGCCGCGACGATGCCGACCCAGGTGTCGTCGACGGCGCACGACCTGGCGCGCGGTCGGCGCACCGAAATCGATCACCTGAACGGCATCATCGTGCGGCGGGGCCGCGAGCGTGGCGTGCCCGCGCCGGCCAACCACGCGCTGTATGCCCTCGTCCGGCAGCTCGAATCGCCTCCCATTGCCGCGCCGGCCGGCGACGCGCCGGGCGGCGCCGCGGACCACACCGGCGCCGCGTGAACCGGCCCGCGGCGATCGCCGGCTGCCGGCCGGACATCGCGCAACGCGCAGCGGGTCGCGGCAGCGCGCCGGGGTGGCGCCCGGATCGGCACCGGCCACGGCGTGACCGCCACGCGACAATCCCCCGGCAGGCCGCAAATTCCCCGCGCGCCAGCGCCCCGGCGACGATTCCCATGGTCTAGAATCCCGTTTTCAACGTGCGGTCAGCGACGCGTCTGGCAACAGGCCCCCGTTGCATGCGTTCCCCGGACACGGCGGCGGAACCCACACCGGGACCTGGTCCGCGCCGGCAGCAGCCGGTGCCCGCGCCGCAACCCGCAGCGGAGTCACTGACGTGAACCAGCGTTCGGGGTCCACCGCCGATCTGGCGGCCCTCTCGAAGCACGCACCGGAACTGGCCGAGACCTTCGTCTCGCTGGCGAGCGATATCGCGCTGGTCATCGATTCGCACGGCGTGATCGACAAGGTCGCGTTGGGCGGCAGCGGGCAGCTGGCGCCCGGCGCCCGCGATTGGGTTGGCCGCGCCTGGGCCGACACCGTCACCGGCGAAACCCGCACCAAGGTCGAGGAGCTGCTGCGCGAGGCCGACACCACCGGCATCTCGCGGCGCCGCGAGATCAACCATCCGTCTCCCGATGGCGTCGACATCCCCGTGTCGTATGCCGCGGTGCGCCTCGGCGCCGACGGTCCGGTGCTGGCCGTGGGCCGCGACCTGCGCGCCATCGGCGCCATCCAGCAGCAGTTCGTCGATGCGCAGCAGGAGATCGAGCGCGAATACTGGAAGCACCGGCAGGCCGAAGCGCGCTACCGCGTGCTGTTCCAGGTGGCCACCGACGCCGTGCTGGTGGTCGACGCCGAGACCCTGCGCATCGTCGACGCCAACCACGCGGCCGGCACGCTGTTCGACATCGCGCTCGACCGCCTGATCGGCATGGATACCGTGTCCTGCATCGACCGCGCGTCGCGGCCCGCGGTCGGCGAAATGCTCGCCAGCACGCGCGCCACCGGCCTGGCGGCCGAGACCCGCGCCTGGCTGGCCGGGCGCCGCCTCAGCGTGCGCCTTTCGGCGACGCCGTTCCGGTCGGCCGACGGCATGCTGCTGCTGCTGCGCGCCCGCGCGGCCGATGCGCACGCCGAGGCGGGCGACGCGAGCTGGACGCTGCTCAAGCTGGTCGAATGCACCCCCGACTCGGTCGTCGTGGCCGACACCGGCGGGCGCATCCTGATGGCCAATCCGGCCTTCATCGAGCTGGCGCAATTCGCCGACGACAACCACGCCCGCGGGCAGCACCTGGTCGACCTGATCGACACCGGCCTGGCCGATGTCATCGCCCAGGCGCGCGAACACGGCATCGGCGCCCGCCGCTCGCTGTCGATGCGCGGCCTGCGCGGGCGCACGGCGCGCATCGACGTATCGGCGGCGCTGCTGGCCGACGAGGAGCAGGAGTGCATCGGCCTGACCATCCGCGTACAGGACCAGGACACCCTGCGCAGCCTGCAGCGGCCGCAGAAGAATGCCGAACTCGTCCGCGCGATCGAATCGCTGACCCGCCAGCTCGGCCAGATGGAACTGCCGGAGCTGCTCGCCCGGGTATCGGCGCAGGCCGAGCGCTATTTCGTGCAGACCGCGATGCAGATCTCCGAGCGCGATCGCCAGACCGCCGCGCGGATGCTGGGCCTGAGTCCCGATCAGCTCGAGGCGCGGCTGCGTCAGGATCCCCCTTCGCCCGACAGGGCCGCCGATCCGGGTCCAAAGAACCCGGGCTAGGCCTCGTGTCCGGCATTTGCCGCCCGGCGCGCGCGATCCTTCGCGCACCGGGCTCGGAGAAAACCATTGCTTAGCAGCCCGGCGTTTGGCGAGGCAGACCTGAGCAATTGCGAGCGCGAGCTCATCCACCTTGCCGGGTCCATACAGCCGCATGGTGCACTGCTGGTCATCGAACCGGCCAATTTCACGGTCATCCAGGCCAGCGCCAACTGCGCGGCCGTCCTCGGCATCCCGGCAACCGCGCTGCTGGGACAGCCGCTGGAGCGCCTGGGCACCGCGCTGGCCGGCGAACTGCATCGCGCGGCCGCCGGGCTCGGGCCCGAGGAGAGCCGCCCGCTGCGCACGCGCCTGGACGGCAGCGGCAGCGCGTTCGAGGGCACGGTCCACCGCCATCCCGAGCAGGGCCTGATCCTCGAGCTTGAATCGCTGGCGCCGGACCCGGACGGGCCCGAGACCGTCAGCTTCGCCGCCCCGCACCTGATGGACACCATCGCGGCCGCCGTGCAGCGCATCGGCGACTCTGCCAACCAGGGCGTGCTGCTGGACGCGGTGGTGCAGATCTTCCGCGACCTGACCGGCTACGACCGCGTCATGGCCTACAAATTCGACCCCGACGGGCACGGCAAGATCGTTGCCGAGGCGCGGCATCCGCGCCTGGACACGCTGCTCGGGCACCACTACCCGGCGTCCGACATTCCGCAGCGCGCGCGCGAGCTGTACCTGCGCACCCGCGTGCGCGTGCTGGTCGACGTGCACTACCAGCCGGTGCCGGTCGAACCGCGCCTGCAGCCGCATACGGGCCGCGAACTCGACATGTCGCTGTGCTACCTGCGCAGCATGTCGCCGCTGCACATCCAGTACCTGAAGAACATGGGCGTCAATGCCACGCTGGTGGTCTCGCTGGTGCGCGAGGGCCGCCTGTGGGGGTTGATCGCCTGCCACCACGACAGCCCGCGCAACCTGCGCTATCCGGTGCGCGCCGCGTGCGAAATGCTCGCCGAGGCGATCGCCACCCGCCTGGCCGCGATCGAGAACTACGCCCACGCCCAGGTCGACCTGCTGGTGCGCCGCCTGGAGCAGCGGCTGGTCGAGGCCACCTCCACCGAGGGCGACTGGCGCCTGGCGCTGTTCCGCAATCCGCGCACGCTGCTGCAGCCGCTCGAGGCCACCGGGGCGGCGCTGTACTACGAGGGCGAGATCCTCACCGGCGGCGAGGTGCCCTCGACGCCCGAACTGCGGACCCTGCTCGACTGGTTCGACGGGCGCGCCGCCGAAGGTCTGTTCCAGTGCTCGTCGGTCGAGCGCGAGAACCCGGCGCTGGCCTCGCTGACCCCCACGGCCAGCGGCGTGCTGGCGGTGCGCCTGTCCGATGCCCGTCCCGACTACCTCGTCTGGTTCCGCAAGGAGCAGCTGCAGACGGTCACGTGGGCGGGCGATCCGACCAAGCCGGTGGTGCGCGACGACCCGCTCGAACTGTCGCCGCGGCGCTCGTTCGCCGCCTGGTCCGAGATCGTCCGCGGCACCGCCCTGCCCTGGTCGCGCAAGGAACTGCTCTTCGCGCAGGCCATCGGCTCGGCCCTGGTGGACATCATCGCCCAGGTGAACGCGGTACGCCTGCTGATCGCCGAACACCAGATTGGGCAGATCCGCGGCACCATCGCCAGTTCCACCGAACCGGTGCTGGTGGTAGGCGCCGCGGGCGCGGCATCCTTCGCCAATCCGCCGTTCTGCGCGCTGGCCGGGCGCAGCGCGGCGGCGCTGGCCGACGCGGCCCGCGACGGCATCGACGCGCTGGCCGCGCTGTTCTGCGAGCGCGATGCCGCGGCGGTCATGCTGGCCCGCCTGCGCACCCGGCACGAGTCCTGGCGCGGCGACGCGCAGATCGCGCGGCCCGACGGCGGCAGCGTGCCGGTGAGCGTGCGCGCCGAGGTCGTGCCGGGCCGCGACGGCGCGGTGCTCGGCTTCATCGTGATCGTGCTCGACCGCACCGAGCGGCGCCGCGCGGCGGTCGCGCTGCAGCACCTGGAGCAGTCGCTGTCGCAAGGCGCCCTGGGGCCGGCCATGCCCGGCGCCGACACCCAGCGCCCGCCGGCCGGCGACGAGGTGATCGGGGCGCTGTTCGCCAATGCGAGCATGGCGGCGATGGACATCTCCGACGCGGCCAGCGCCCCGACCGTGGCGCCGCTGATCGAGGAACTCGAGGCGTCCATCCAGCGCGCAACGGCACTGTACCGGCGCATCCGGGAACACGCGGCGGCGGCACCGGACTAGCCGTCGGCCCCTGCGACCTTGTACGCTCTCTCCCGCGGCAGAGCGCCGGGGTGCGGGTTGGCAAGACATTCACGGACGAGGGGCCATTGCCATTGCCGCGGCGGCCATGATCTCCTCGAACATTTCGCCGTGGCAGGCAAAGCTCCACTGGGCCTCGCGCACCAGCGCATCGATGCCGGCGGCGTCGATCGGGACCGCGCGCAGCCCGGCGCGGAACTGCCGCGCCAGCGCCGGCGCGCCGTCCGGGTCGCCGAAATCGTAGAAGCGCATGCCGGCCGCGGCGTCCAATCCCAGGCTGGGCGCGACGATCGCGCGCAGCATGCGCCCGCCGCTCAGGTCGCCCAGATAACGCACGTAGGCGTGCGCCGCGAGCCGTTCGGGCGCCGCGCGCTCGAGGTCCTGCAGCCGCGCGACGTAGCGCAGCGCCGCCGGCTGCACCGGCAGGGCGTCGTACCAGTCGGGACCGTGGAGTACCGCCAGATCGTCGGCCAGCGCCGGCGCCCGCGCCAGCCCCGGCAGCGCCAGCGCCGCGAGCCGCGGCTGCGCGCGGTGGCGCCCGAGCGCGGTCTCGAGCGCGCCGTAGATGGCCGCCAGGTTGCGCAGCAGCCGGCAGTAGGTCGGCCGGTCGATGCGCCCGCCCAGCAGCGCCGGCATCACGCCGGCGCGCTCGACCATGGCGTGCAGCGCGCGCGTGCCCGTCCGCAGCGCGTCATCCAGCCGTTCGGGCACTTCGTTGCGGTGCGCAGGGCTTGGCATTTGCGGCCATGATACCGGCGCCCACCGGGCCATCGCGTGCCGCGCCGCCGGCGCTACGATGCGCCGCTCGGCGCTGCGGCATCAGCGCTGCGGCACGCGGCCCGGTACCAGTGCGGGAGCGCGCCGCCAGCGCAACGCCAGGTCGGCGAGGTGGGCCAGCAGCGACACGATCAGGCAGGCCGGGATCCACGCCGCGGCATCGGCCGACAGCGCCAGGCGCACGGCCAGCATCAGGCTGGCGCCCGCCGCGAGGCTGGCGAGCAGCGCCGCCGGGGCCGGTCCGCGCCCGCTGCGCCGGCGCACCGCCAGCAGCACCAGGGCCTCGAGCACGACGCCGGCGAGGATCAGGTCGATCAGGCTGCCGAGCGACACGATCGCCCCCAATTTCACGTCCGCACGACGCCGAGCAGGTGACCCAGGTCCTTGAAGAAGATGCGCACGTGCGCCATCGGCCGCGAGCGCACCAGGCGCTTGCGCAGGTAGGCCTGCCAGGTGAGCTGTTGCACGTCGGGATCGGCGCAGATGCTGACGAAGCGCTCGCGCCGCTTGTCGCTCGAGTACCAGAAGCGCTGCATGATATCGAGCACCCAGAACACCCGGCCGTGCCGCTTCATGAACTGGCGCCGCGCCTGCGCCAGGCAGCGCGCATTGCCGGTGGCGAGGAACTGTTCGACGGCCTCGGCTGCGAACTGGCCGCCGGCCATCGCGTAATAGATGCCCTCGCCGGACGCCGGCGCGACCACGCCGGCGGCATCGCCGGCCAGAACGACGTCGCGGCCGTTGTCCCAGCGGTCGAGCGGCCGCATCGGGATCGGCGCGCCTTCGCGGCGCAGCGTCGCCGCGCCGGCCAGGCCAGCCTCGCCGCGCAGCGCGTCGACGGCGCGGCGCACCGAGAATCCCTGGCGTGCGCTGCCCGATCCGACGCTGGTCGTGGCGCCGTGCGGAAAGATCCAGCCATAGAAATCCGGCGAGATCTCGCCGCTGTAGTAGACGTCGCAGCGCTTGCCGTCGAAGCCGCCCGGGGCGGTGGCAGACAGCGCCGGCGCGGCCGTGGCCGGCGCGGGCAGCGCTTGGGGCGAGGCGACGATCTCGTGATAGGCGAACACGAAGCGCGCCTTGTCCGCGCCGCGGATGCACTGCTGGGCAACGCGCGAGCGCGCGCCGTCGGCGCCGATGAGCGAACGTGTCTGCAGCACCCGCCGGCGGCCGTCGGCCTCGCGCACATGCACGCGCAGTGTCGGCGGGTGCGCCGGGCCGGCGGACGCCGGTTCGATCCGTTCGGCCCGCTCGAAGGCCGCGGTGATGCGCTGGGCCCCTGTGGTGGCGGCGCGCTGTCGCAGCCATTCGTCGAAATGCTCGCGATCGACCATGCCGACGAAGCCCTCGCTGATCGGCATGCCGACCTGGCGGCGCCGCGGCGAGACCATCCGCGCCGCGGTGACCCGCGCCACGAGCAGGTCGTCGGGAATGGCGAACTCCTCGATGAGGGCCGTCGGTATGGCGCCGCCGCAGGGCTTGATGCGCCCGGCCTGGTCGACCATGGCCACGCGCCGCCCGCGCCGCGCCAGGTCGGTGGCGGCAGTGGCACCGGCCGGTCCGCCACCGATGACGATGGCATCGTAGGTGTCGGCATCGTCGCTGCGGCGGGCGGCCGGCGTTCTCGTATCGCTTGGTTGCATCTCAGACCCCCTGGCGCAAGGCAAACGCGCTGACCAGCATGCCCGATACGTACAGGCTGACGCCGATGGCGCTGTACCAAACCGCGTAGCGGCTCGGATCACTGAGGAAACGGCGCATCAGCGCCACCTGGACCGCCAGGACCAGCGCCACGCAGGCGGCGTGGACCGGCGCGCCCCACAGCACGAGCAGTGCGATGACGGCGAGCTGCGCGCCGGCCATCACCGCGCAGGCGACGCGCGCGGCGCGGTCGACGCCCAGCTGCACCGGCAGCGAACCGATGCCCACCTGGCGGTCGCCCTCGACCGACTTGAAGTCGTTCAGGGTCATGATGCCGTGCGCGCCGATGCTGTAGAGCGCGGCGATCGGCAGCACGCGCCAGGGCGAGGTTCCCCCCGCCACCATCACCGCCCAGCCGGTGATCCACGGCAGCCCCTCGTAGCACAGGCCGCAGGCGGCGTTGCCCCACCAGCCGTTCTGCTTGAGACGGACCGGCGGCGCGCTGTAGGCCCAGGCCAGCACCAGGCCGAAGATCGCGGCACCGAAGCCCCAGGTGCCCAGCACCGAGGCGGCCAGCAGCGACACCAGCGTCCAGGCCAGCGCGATGTACAGGCCCCAGCGCCCGGGTATGCGCCCGGACGGAATCGGCCGCAGCGGCTCGTTGATCGCATCGACCTTGCGATCGAACCAGTCGTTGGCGGCCTGGCTCGTGCCGCACACCATGGGCCCGGCCACCGCGATGCCCGCCAGCGCGAGCCCCCAGTGGTCGGCCACCGAGACCCCGGCCGAGACGACGCCGCAGCCGAACGCCCACATCGGCGGGAACCACGTGACAGGTTTCAAAAGTTCCAGGACCGTGGCCGGCGACGGGGCTTTCATGGAAATCAGGCTAACTCATTACACTTGAGAATGTCAATTTGTATTGACACGACGGCGCGAAAAAAACCGTCCCGGGACGGCCCGTCCCGGTGCCGCGCCGGCAAACCGGAAGGGGGACTACTGGCCGGAACCGGCGCCGCTGGCCGCGGTGTCGGCGATGCCGTAGCGGTGCAGCTTGACGTACAGGCTCTGCCGGCTGAGGCCGAGCATTTCGGCGGCCGACGCGCGGTTGTCGCCGGTGAGCTCGAGCGCGGCCTCGATGCACAGGCGCTCGATCACGTCGGTGGTCTCGCGCACCACGTCCTTGAGGGGCACGCGGCCGATCAACTCGGTGAGCTGCTGGACCGAGCGCGGCAGTTCGCGCCCCGCGCCCATTACCTGCTCGGGCAGGCGCCGGGCGATCGAGCGGATCGAGAAGGCCACGCAGGGCGGATCCGCATCCGGCGCGGTAACCGCGGAGATTTCGACGTCGGACATCGCGCCATATTCGCCGCGCACGGTCGTCGAGAACAACCGGATCGAGTCGTGCTCCTTGAGATTGGCCAGCAGCACGCTCAGGTCGACCCCCGAGCGTCCGAGCCAGCGCTCGAGCGGCTCGCCGCGGACCTGCCCCTCGGACGTGAGCTGCACCAGATCGAGGAACGAGCGGTTGGCGGTGAGGATCCGGCCGCCCGGATCGGTGAGCACGAAACTGTCGGGCAGGCGCTCGAGCACCGCGGTGAGGCGGTTGCGCTCCGCCTCGCCGCTCACCGGCTCGCTGGCAGCCAGCGGCACCAGGCGCAGCAGGATGTGCGAGGCATTGTCCTGGCGGAAGGGCGAGGCCGACACGACGAAACGACGCTCATCGGCGTTGAGCTGCACGACGACTTCGCCCGCCCGACCGGCGACGCGGATCGCGCCGATCAGGTCCTGGATGGCGCGCGTGCCCTCCTCGTCGAAACCCTCGGGGAAGGTGCGGCCGATCATGAAACGCACGCCCTGACCCAGCAGGCGGCCGGCCGCCGGGTTGGCATCGACGATCTTCTGCGACCCGGCCTCCAGGATGAGCACGGCCTCGAGCGCCAGGTCGAACAGCATCCGATAGCGCGTTTCGGCCTGGCGCAGGAATTCGTAGTCGCGCTCGAGCGACTGCTGGGCGTGCACCAGGCGCTGCTGCAGGGCGGCCACGTTGCGCATGCTGCGCCCGAGGGCGATCACCGTGCCGGCCTTGCCGCCCTTGACCGCGGAATACAGCAGCGGGATATCGCCGCCACGCGCGCCGGCGTGGTTGATCTGGCGCCAGGTCGGTACCTGCGACTGCCGGGCGCCGGTCATCAGCGCCTCGATCTTGGGGCGGCTCTCGGCCGTGACCGTGTCGATCCAGGGACGGCCGATCCACCCGCCGAAGTCGTCCTCGACCAGTTCGTCGGTGCCGACGGAGAGATCGCGGATGTTGCCGCGATCGTCGAGCACCAGTGCCAGGTCCGCGGCCGCCGAGATCACCCGCGAGGCAGAATCGGCGTCCATGCCGGCAAGGCTCTTCCCCGGCGTTCGAAACGGCTGCGGCAAAGCGCTTTCCTTCCCCTATGACGGTTGCCCCGGCGGCGGGGCCATGGACCGAGGCGCCACGGACCGAGGACGGCCAAGGGTCAACTGGATACTTAAGCGCTTACAATACCAGTTGTTGAGCTAGATTGACAGCCTGCGCAGCATCGGTGGCGGTGCCGTCGGCGCCAACCTGCTCCGCCAGCCCGCCATCGCGGGAAAACGCCACGCCACCGACCATCACGCGCACGGCCGGATTGCACGAGCCGGTGCGGATGCGCCGGATCAGCGCCTTGATGATCGGCGCGTGCTCCGCGCGGCTCATCGACAGGCCGACCAGGGCCACGCGCTCCTGCTGAACGAGCTGCGGCAGGTCCTGTCCGGCCGCGCTGGGCAGCATCGATGCGTCCCAGCCGGCACGCAGGAAGTACTGCACGATCATCGACAGGCCCAGCGTGTGCTGCTCGCCGGGCACCGCGGCGAACATCGCGCGGCGCCAGGGTTGCCCGTCGATGCATTCGGGCCGGAAGTGCGCGGCAAAGCGGCGCAGCGACTGCTGCAGGCGGCCGAGCGCGATCGTCACGTCGGTGAAGCTGCACTCGTCGCGCTCCCACATGTCGCCCAGCCGGCGCGCGGCGGGCGCGAAGACCTCCAGGTAGATGGCGTCCAGGCTGGTGCCCCGGGCCATCAGCGCCTCGGCAAAGGAGACCAGCGGACCGGCCACCGGATCGAGCAGCAGGCGCACGCAGGCATCGACGTCCTCGCTGCGCGCGCGTGCCGTGCCCGCGCACTCGGCCAGCAGCGCCTGCGTGCTGGAGGGGCGATGCGCAATCACCAGGCGCGGGATGATCTGCGATTCGACGGTCGATACCAGCAGCCGCAATCGCTCGCCGACCGGCGCTTGCGCAGCGGTGCACGCGCCGTCGACCGCCGCCCCCGGCGGACCGCCGAACAGCGGCCGGCGCAGTGCCGTGGGTTCGCCTGACTGGGCGCCTGCATCGGCAAGCTGCCGCCCCGGCTCTATCATTGTCTTCTCCTCCCGGACCGCGTGGTGCAGATCTCCGGACGATGGGTATTCCTTGTTTTTGTCCCATCGCTGCATGAAGCTGCGCCGTCGTCGGACGCTTTCCGGCGCGACAACGCATCACGTCGCACCGGGCTCCCCTCCGGCGGAAATATAGTCCTGACTCCGGTACCCCTGTCAATAGCCACTGACGTAAATTTGTATTGACACTCCGCCGTGTCAAGGTCTAGATTCCCCGCAGACACATTGTCGGGTGGGGGAATGCCAGCGATCCATGCCAGGGCGAGACAGCGCGCGCCGCTCTACACGGCGGAGCAGCAGCGCCGGCGCGACGCGTCCGTCTGGACCCGGATCCAGGGCGTGCTTGCCATCGTGCAGTTCGTGGTCTTTCTGGTCAGCCTGATCCTGGTATTGCGTTTCCTGCTGACCGGTGAAGGTTGGCAGGCCGCAACCGTGTCCATCGTCGGCAAGACGCTCGTGCTGTACACCATCATGGTGACCGGCAGCATCTGGGAGCACGAGGTCTTCGGCTGCTACCTGTTCGCGCCGGCCTTCTTCTGGGAGGACGTGGTCAGCTTCGTCGTGCTGGGGCTGCACACCGCCTACCTGCTGGCGCTGTTCACCGGGGCGCTGGGCGCGCGCGAACAGATGCTGCTGGCACTGGCCGCGTACACCACCTACGCCGTCAATGCGGCGCAGTTCGTCCTCAAGCTGCGCGCCGCGCGCCGGCAGTCGGCGGCCGCACCGCGGCCGGCGTCCGCCGCCGGCCGCGCGCTCGTCGCCACGGGTGCCGAATGAACGCGGTCGCCGCGCCGATCCCGCTGCGGGCCATCGACAGTGCGTCGGCACCGGTGAAGCTGCTGCGCGAGCGCGGCCAGCACGAGGTGTTCTGCGGGCTGACCGGCATCGTCTGGCTGCACCGCAAGCTGCAGGACGCGTTCTTCCTGGTCGTCGGCTCGCGCACCTGCGCCCACCTGATCCAGTCGGCCGCCGGGGTGATGATCTTCGCCGAGCCGCGCTTCGGCACCGCCATCCTCACCGACCGCGACCTCGCCGGGCTGGCCGACGCCAATGAGGAACTTGACCGCATCTGCACGCAGCTGGTCGCGCGTCGTCCCGAGATCCGCACGCTGTTCCTGGTGGGCTCGTGTCCGTCGGAAGTGATCAAGCTCGACCTGGCCAAGGCCGCCGAGCGCCTGAGTGCGCGCCTGCTGCCCCAGGTGCGCGTGCTGAACTACAGCGGCTCGGGCATCGAGACGACCTTCACGCAGGGCGAGGACAACGCCCTGCTCTCGATGGTGCCGCACATGCCCCAGGACGCGGCGCGCCAGTTGCTGGTCGTGGGCTGCCTGGCCGACGTGATCGAGGACCAGTTCCGGCGCCTGTTCGATGCGCTGGGCATCGGTCCGGTGCACTTCCTGCCGGGGCGGCGCGCGCGCGACCTGCCCGGCGTCGGACCCGGCACCGACCTGCTGCTGGCGCAGCCCTTCAACGGCTCGACCGCGCGCGCGCTGGTGGCGCGCGGCGCGCGCGTCCTGCC
>JBBISD010000001.1:0-99031 GCA_037441485.1 Burkholderiales bacterium | reverse complement strand
GCTGCACGACCCAGATGTCGCCCAGCACCTCGTAGAGCATGCGCGCGCTGCGCCCCGTGCGCCGCTCGGCGCGCAGCTCGTCCAGCGTCCGCCAGGCCGCCGGACCCAGCAGGCGCAGCACCACCTCGCGATCGGCCAGCGAGGTGTAGTTGTAGGGGATTTCGCGCAGCCGCGCCGGCGGCTCGAGCATGGCGTCGCTGCGGGCCAGGGCCTGCGGGTCCAGCGGGGCATTCATGCGCGATGCTCGCCTTGCGATCGGAAGCTTCCGGCAGGTGCCGGCTGCCGCCAGTGTATCGGTTGCGCCGCGCCGTTTCCCGCGCCGGCGCCCCGAGGCGCGGGAAACGGCGCGGCGGCATTGGCGGCCGGCCGGGCTTTGCGGGTAAGCTGCCCGCGCCCCGGCGCTAGGGCGCGGGCAGCGGAGGATCGGAGCATGCGCAATAGGCAGCAGGCGCTGGGGCGCGTCGCCGCAGGGCTGGTTCTGGCCGGGACACTGGCGGCGGCTACTGGCGCCGCGACGCCGGCCCGGGCCCTGCACGACGCGCGTCCGCCGGGGGTGGCGTGGTTCGGGGGCAGCCTGCCCGAGGCCTTCGCCGCCGCGGCCGACCAGCGCAAGCCGGTCTTTCTTTACTGGAGCGCGGTCTGGTGTCCGCCGTGCCAGGAACTCAAGGCCACCATCTTCCAGCGGCGTGATTTTCTCGACCGGCTGAGCCTGTTCGTACCGGTATATGTCGACGGCGACGCCGCCGGTGCGCAGGTCATCGGTGACCAGTTCCATGTCAGCGGCTATCCCACCGTGGTCATCCTGCGCGCCGACCGCGCCGAACTCGAACGCGTCTCCGGCGGCATGGACCTGGCCCGCTACGCCGAAGTGCTCGACGCCGCGCTCGCCCAGGCGCGCCCGGCACGGGACCTGCTGGCGGCATTGCACGCGGACGGAGCGGGCGCGGCGCTGGCGGCCGGCGACTGCCGGCAGCTGGCGTACAACGGTTGGCAGCTGGACGACGCCTGGATGCTGCGTCCGCAGTCGCTCGGGCCGCTGGCGCTGGACCTGGAGCGCGCGGCGGCACGCTGTCCGGCCGCGCTGCGCGTCGAGCGCGCGCGCCTGCAGCTCGCCGCCGTGGCGGCGGCCAGCGCCGCCGCGCCGGACGCGGCCGGCGGCACCCCGGTGCCCGAACCGCTGCGCACGCTGGCGCCCCGGGTGGGGCCGCTGCTGTCCGATCGGCAACTGGCGCTGGCCGTGGGCGATGCGCTGGTGCACCTGCCGGCAGCCTATTTTCATGCGGCAGTGGCGCTGGACCCGGCCAGCCGGCCGGTATTGCGGGCACGCTGGTTCGCGCTGATGGACGCGCTGGCGCGCGACGGCCGCTACTCGGCTGCCGACCGGATCGACGCCCTGCGCAGCAAGCTCGTGGCGGCGCGGGCGCTGGACCCGGGCGGCCGGATCCCCGCGCCGCTGGGCCGCCAGGTACGCCAGCACATCGACGCCGCGCTGGCGCGCGAGCACGAGCCCTATGCGCGGGCGTCGGTGGTCAATTCGGCACTCAATGCACTGTACGAGCTGGACGACGAGGCGCGCGCCGCGGCGGTGCTGTACGGCGAGATCCGCACCGCCGCCCATCCCTACTACTACATGGCCGACATGGCCGAGCTCGAGGAAAAGCGCGGTCACCGCGAGGCGGCGATCGACTGGTTCGCGCGCTCGTACCGCGAGGCGCAGGGACCGGCCACCCGCTTCCAGTGGGGCGTGGGCTACGTGCGGGGCCTGGTGCGCCTCGCGCCGCAGGACGACGCGGCGATACGCGACGCCAGCCTGGCGGTGCTCGGCGACCTTGCCGCGTCGGGCGACCTGCACGGGCGCACGCGCCGTTCGCTGGACCGGCTCGATGCCGGCCTGCGCGACTGGAACCGCGACGGGATGCACGCCGACGCGGTGGCGGCGGTGCGGACGCGGATGCAGGGGATTTGCGCGCAGTTGCCGGCGACGGATACGGCGCGCAGCGGATGCTCCGGGTTCCTGGCGGGGGGTTGAACAGCGCCGCCCTCCTCAATCGACCTCCAGCGGCGGCTCCTGCATCGCCGCGATCTGTTCGCGCAGTTCGAGCACGCGCGCTTCCCAGTAGCGGGGTTCGGGAAACCACGGGAAGGCGGCCGGAAAGGCCGGATCGCGCCAGCGCCGGGCGATCCACGCGGCATAGTGGATGAGGCGCAGGGTGCGCAGCGGCTCGATCAGCATCAGCTGCGCGCGGTCCAGGGAGGCGAACAGTTCGTAGCCGCGCAGCACGTCGCGCAGCTGCTGGCGCATTTCCGCGCGGCTGCCCGACAGGAGCATCCACAGGTCCTGGACTGCCGGCGCCATCGCGCTGTCGTCGAAATCGACGAAATGCGGTCCCGGCTCGGGTCCGGCCTCGCTCCAGAGCAGGTTTCCCGGATGGCAGTCGCCGTGCACCCGCTGCCAGCGCGGATCGCCGACCTGGAGGAACGCGCGGTCGACATGCTCCAGCGCCTGTGCGACGAGGTCGCGGTAGACCGGCGCCAGCTGCGGCGGCAGCCAGCCGTGTTCCAGCAGGTAAGCGCTGGGTTCGCGGCCGAAGGTGCGCGCATCGAGCGCCTGGCGCTGGCGGTACGGCACGCGCGCGCCGACGACATGCAGGCGCCCGAGGAAGCGGCCGATGCGCTCGCGCACCGCCGGGTCGGCCAGCTCGGGCGTGCGGCCGCCGCGGCGCTCGAACAGCGTGAAGCGAAACCCGTCGGCGTGGTGCAGCGTGCGCCCCTGCCGGCGCAGCGGCGGCACGGCCGGCACCTCGGCGGCGGCCAGCTCCTCCAGGAAGGCATGCTCTTCGAGGATCTGCGCATCGGTCCAGCGCCCCGGGCGATAGAACTTGGCGATCAGCGCGCGTGGTGCGGCCGCCGGCGCGGCCGTCGCGGCCGCTTCGAGGCCTACCTGGAAAACCCGGTTCTCGTAGCTGTTGAGCGCCAGCACCTGCCCCGAGGTGCGCAGGCCGGCGACCCCCGCGTCGGGGCCCAGGACGCCGTCGATGGCATTGAGAATGGCATCGGGCGACAGCCGGGCAAAGGGCTCCGCAATGCCGTCGTCGGCCGGCGCGTCGCCCGCCGTGCCGGCGCTGCCGCGCGGCTGCGGCGGCTCGGCAACCGGGCGCTCGGCGCCCGCCAGCAGCGCGGACAGGTGCGCCCCGGCATGGGTCGGCTGGGCGTCCTCGTCCTCGTCCTCATCGCGATCGGGCGTGTGCGGCATGGTGCTCCCGCGCGCCGGCGCCGCCTTTGCAGGGACCCCGGCACGGTATGGCGGCCGGCCGGGGCGGGTGCGCGCCGCGACCCCGGCCGGTCATCGAAAGAATCGCCCGGCCGTGATACAAGCATGGTCGGACCCGCGTCCGCCACCGGGCGGACGACGACAAGGATAGACGTCGCCGGGAGCCGGCGCCGGCAGACGCCCGGCGTACCGGCGCCGCCGGGCGGCGCAGCACAGGCGGCGACATGCGATTTCGATTTCTGCGGGAGCTGTACGCGGGCTTCGTCCACCGCCGGGCGATCTCCCATCATTTCCACCGCTTCCCGATGCTGGAGATGCTCCTGCGCGGCAACGTGCCGCGGGAGCTCCCCACGACGATGGTGGCCACCCTGGCGGAAGCCTCGCGCAGCCCGCTGCCGGACCTGTTCGCCGCGCTGCATTCGCACCCCAACGGACTCACCGAATCGCAGGCGGCGCACCGGCGCAGCGTGCACGGCCTGAACCAGATCGGGCACGAGAAGCCGCCGGCCTGGTGGCAGCACCTGTGGCAGTGCTACCGCAATCCGTTCAACCTGCTGCTGACCGTGCTGGCGACGATTTCGTTCATCGACGAGGACATCAAGGCGACCATCGTCATCGGCTCGATGGTGCTGCTGGCCACGCTGATCCGCTTCGTGCAGGAGTCGCGCTCCAACAAGGCGGCGGAGAAGCTCAAGGAGATGGTGAGCACCACGGCCACCGTCCTGCGGCGCGATCCGGCGGAGATCGCCGCGGCGGAGGCGCGCAAGTACTTCCAGGCCATCCTGCGGCCCAAGCCGCCGCGGCGCCTCGAGCTCCCCATCAAGCGCCTCGTGCCCGGCGACGTCATCGCGCTGTCGGCCGGCGACATGCTGCCGGCCGACGTGCGGCTGCTGGCGGCCAAGGACCTGTTCGTGAGCCAGTCGGCAATGACCGGCGAATCGATGCCGGTGGAGAAATTCGCCGAACACCGCGGCACGCCCGGCAGCAACCCGCTGGAGCTCGAGAACCTGGCCTTCATGGGCACCAACGTGGTCAGCGGCTCGGCCACGGCCATCGTGGTGACGACCGGCGACCGCACCTACTTCGGCGCGCTGGCGCAGCGCGTCACGGCCGTGGACCGCGCGCCCACGGCCTTCCAGGCAGGCGTCAACCAGGTGAGCTGGCTGCTGATCCGCTTCATGATGGTGATGACGCCCATCGTGCTGCTGATCAACGGCTTCACCAAGGGCGACTGGAAGGAGGCCTTCCTGTTCTCGATGTCGGTGGCCATCGGCCTCACCCCCGAGATGCTGCCGATGATCGTCACGTCGACCCTGGCCAAGGGGGCCGTCTTCCTGTCGCGCAAGAAGGTCATCGTCAAGCGGCTGGACGCGATCCAGAACTTCGGCGCCATGGACGTGCTGTGCACCGACAAGACCGGCACCCTCACCCAGGACCGCATCTTCCTGTCGCGCCACCTGGACGCCTTCGGCAGCGATGCCGAAGCCGTGCTCGAGTACGCTTACCTCAACAGCTATCACCAGACCGGGCTCAAGAACCTGCTCGACGTGGCGGTGCTCGAGCACGCCGAAATGCGCAACCAGGGCGCGGTGGCCGCCGCCTTCCAGAAGGTGGACGAGATACCCTTCGACTTCACCCGGCGGCGGATGTCGGTGGTGGTGGCCGAACCGGGCCGGCCCGGCGTGGCACCCTGCCACCGCCTGATCTGCAAGGGCGCCGTCGAGGAGGTGCTGTCGGTGTGCACCAGGGTGCAGCGCGGCGAGCAGGTCGAGGCGCTCACGCCCGAACTGCTGGCAGGCATCCGCGCCGTCACGGCCGGGCTCAACGCGGAGGGCCTGCGCGTGGTGGCCGTGGCCGTGCGCGATTCGCCGGCGACGCAGCTCGTCTACGGGCTGGCCGACGAACGCGAGCTGAGCCTGGTGGGCTACATCGCCTTCCTGGACCCGCCCAAGGAGTCGAGCAAGCCCGCGCTGGCGGCCCTGGCCGCGCACGGCATCGCGGTCAAGATCCTCACCGGCGACAACGACCTCGTGACCCGCAAGATCTGCCGCGAGGTCGGCATCGACGCGGAACACGTGGTGCTGGGGGCCGAGATCGAGGCCATGGACGAGGCGCAGCTGGCGCGGGCCGCCGAGCAGTACCACGTTTTCGCGCGCCTGACGCCATCCCACAAGGAGCGCATCGTGCGGGCGCTCAAGGCGCGCGGCCACGTCACCGGCTTCATGGGCGACGGCATCAACGACGCGCCGGCCCTGCGCGCCGCCGACATCGGCATTTCGGTGGACAGCGCGGTGGACATCGCCAAGGAGGCCGCCGACATCATCCTGCTGAAAAAGAGCCTGCTGGTGCTCGAGGAAGGCGTCATCGAGGGGCGCCGCACCTTCGGCAACATGCTCAAGTACATCAAGATGACGGCAAGCTCCAACTTCGGCAACGTCTTCTCCGTGCTCGTGGCCAGCGCCTTCCTGCCGTTCCTGCCAATGATGCCGCTGCAGCTGCTCGTGCAGAACCTGCTCTACGACATCTCGCAGATCGCCATCCCCTTCGACAACGTCGACGCCGAGCTGCTGCAGCAGCCGCAGCGCTGGCGCCCGCAGGAACTGGGGCGCTTCATGCTGGTCTTCGGCCCGGTGAGCTCGGTGTTCGACATCGGCACCTTCGCGCTTCTGTGGTGGGTGTTCGGCGCCACCACCGAGGTCCAGGCGCCGCTGTTCCAGGCCGGATGGTTCGTCGAGGGTCTGGTGACCCAGACGCTGATCGTGCACATGATCCGCACCGCGCGCATACCCTTCGTCCAGAGCCGGGCGGCGGCCCCGCTGATGGTGATGACCGTGGCGGTGATCGCCGCCGGCGCCTTCCTGGTCATGGGACCGCCGGCGGCGCTGTTCCGCTTCGCCAGCCTGCCCTGGAGCTATTTTCCCTGGGTCGGGGCGATCATCGTGGGCTACATCGCGCTCACCCAGCTGGTGAAGCACGCCTACATCCGCCGCTACGGCTGGCAGTGACCCTGGGCTTGGCGGGGGCTCAGAGAGCTCCCGCCAAGCCCAGGGTCGCCCGGCGAAGCGCGCCACTGGCGCGCGAAGCCGGGTATTGCCGCAAAGATCGGCCGCCCGCGACCCACCGGTGCAGTTCCCGGCGATCCGGACCACACAAAACGGCGTGTAATAGGGATACCAATTCGACACTTCGGATCGCCAAAATGCGTGGCATCTTGGCGTGCAGTACTTACAATCGGAATCGATGGCAGCGCATCCGCACCCGGATGCATCCCCCATGCCCGAGGAAAATGCCGGACCCATGATGCCCACGCGACGTCACGCCGCCGAAACCCCGCAGCGCCGCCGGATGACCGGCCGCGCCATCGCCCGTCTGGGCACGTTGCTGGCGCTGACGGCGCTGCTGGCCGCCTGCGGCGGCGGTGGCGGTGGCGGCGGTGGCGGCTCCCCCGGAGGCACGACCGGCGGCGGGAGCGGCGCCGCGGCCTATTTCGTCAGTGGCCTCGAGGGCGTCGACCACGGCAGCGGACTGTCACTGGCGGCCGTGAACCCGGTCACCGGGCAGGCGTCGATCCTGGCCACCACCAGTCCGCAGAGCGTGGCCACCATCGCGCAATGGACCGCCGCTGGCGGCACCGCCACGCGCGCCGGCAACCGCTACCGCGTGTGGGTCGGGCCGGACAACTTCCTGCACAGCGCCGACCTGGCCGTGGTGAGCGGCGCCACCGTGCCGGTCGTCGGCCAGTTGTCCACGCTTTCGGTGGCCAGCACCAGCACCTGCAATATCTACCCGACAACGGTCCTGAACGATTACGCCAATCCGGCCAACTCGGCGCTCGTCTATAACCTGGCCGGCGGTTGCGGCGGCGCCACGGACCAGTTCAGCGTCGTGCCGCTGTCGGCCACGGCGGGCACGGCGCCCAGCGCGCCGTCGCACAACGAGCCGGTCGATGCCGTGCGCGACGCGACCGGCGCCATCACCCAGGTGCTTTTCGTGCAGCACGGGGCGCCGGCGACCGTCGCCGGCGCCCCGAGCGCCACGGCGACGCCAACGACGTTCGGCGCGCCGCTCAACGGCGTGGGCATCAACAATCCGGGAACCGGCGATTTCCAGAGCCTGGGTGTGGTCGCGCAGGCCAGCGGGGCGGTATGGCTGTACCGCGACGTCTTCAACATATACGCGGTAAACCTTGCCAATACGTCGGCGGGCCAGGTGATCGTCTACACCGCGGTCGACAACGACACGATCAACGGCCCGGCCATCGTCGACGGCACGACGGCCTACGTCGGCCTCTCGGACAACACCCACAACACCAACAAGATCGTGCGGATCGACACCACTAACCTCACGTCGGCCGAGATCGTCACGGAAACCCCGACCTACGGCATCCGCGTCCTGGGCGTAGCCGGCAGCAACGTGCTCTACCTGCTGACCACCGGCACCGGGTCCGCGCTCTGCAAGGTCGGCAAGGCATCGACCGGGCTGACGGCGGGAGCCACCCTCGCGACCACCATCGCCGGGCAGACGAGCGTCGAGTCGTCCCCGGTGATCGTCGGCAGCGGCATCTACTACACCATCGACAACACCGCGACCAACCCGATGAGCACGCAGGCCTACTACGTCGATGCCACCGGCGGCTCCGCGGTCGCGGTCGGCGCGTCGGGCAGCCAGGTGCTGGGCGGCGTGCTGGCCACGCCGGCCTCGAGCCTCAATCCGGGCACCCCGGCGTACGCCAGCGCGGTGATCGCGCTGCTCACCACGAGCACGACGGATCCGTATGCCGGCGCCGCCATTGCCGGCTTCGCCGGCGGCAGCACCGCCGCCGTGACCATGGGCACCCTGCCGATGCTGCAGTCGGACACCTACTACGGCGTGGCGCTTTCGGAGGGCCCGCTGCAGGCCGGCGTGCCGGCGCTGGTATTGGTCAGCGGCAGCCTGCAGAGCGGCGCGCCGGCCCAGGACATGCTCGCCTTCACGCCCGGCTCGGCCGGCAGCCTGACGCCCGTCACAAACAACCTACAATAGCGGCCGCGATGCCGGCCGACGAATACCTACGCCGCATTCTCAATGCGCGCGTCTACGACGTCGCCACCGAGAGTGCCCTGGAACCAGCCCCGCGCCTGTCGGCGCGCCTGGGCAACCGGGTGCTGCTCAAGCGCGAAGACCAGCAGCCCATCTTCAGCTTCAAGCTGCGCGGCGCCTACAACAAAATGGTCGGCATGGACCGGGCGGTACGCGCCCGCGGCGTGATTGCGGCCTCTGCCGGCAACCATGCCCAGGGAGTCGCGCTGGCCGCCCAGCGCCTGGGCGGGCCCGCCGTCATCGTCATGCCCGTGACCACCCCGCCGGTGAAGATCGACGCGGTACGGGCGCGCGGCGCCGAGGTCGTGCTGGTGGGCGACTCCTTTACCGATGCCTACGCCCACGCGGTGCAGTTGCAGGAGGAGCGCCAGCTCACCTTCGTGCACCCGTTCGACGATCCGGACGTCATCGCCGGGCAGGGCACCGTGGGCATGGAGATCCTGCGCCAGCACCATGTGCCCGAATACGGTCCGCTGCACGCCATATTCGTGCCGATCGGCGGCGGCGGCCTGATCGCCGGCGTCGCCGCCTACGTCAAGGCGGTCCAGCCGGACGTCAAGGTGATCGGCGTGCAGACCGAGGAATCCAACGCGATGGCGCGCTCGCTGGCGGCGGGCCGCCGGGTCACGCTGCACGAGGTCGGCCTGTTCTCCGACGGCACCGCGGTGCGCATCGTCGGGCAGCACACCTTCGGACTGTGCCGCCGCCATGTCGACGAGGTGATCTGCGTCGACACCGACGCCCTGTGCGCGGCCATCAAGGACGCCTACCAGGACACGCGCACGCTGCTCGAGCCGGCCGGCGCGCTGGCGATCGCCGGCTGCAAGCAGTACGTGGAGCGCACCGGCGTGCGCGACGCCAACCTGGTGGCCATCGCCAGCGGCGCCAACATGAACTTCGACCGGATGCGCTTCGTGGCCGAGCGCGCCGAGGTCGGCGAACAGCGCGAGGCGCTGTATGCCGTCACCCTGCCGGAGGAGCGCGGCTCGTTCCGGCGCTTCTGCGCACTGCTGGGCACGCGCAACGTGACCGAGTTCAACTACCGCATCTCGGACAGCCGGATCGCCCACATCTTCGTCGGGCTGCAGGTCAGCGGCCGCGATGATGCGCACGCGCTGGCCCGGGTGTTCGCCCAGGCCGGCTTTGCCACGCTCGACCTCACTGACGACGAACTGGCCAAGCTGCACCTGCGCCACCTGGTCGGCGGCCGTTCGGCGCTGGCCGTGGACGAGCGCGTGTTCCGCTTCGAGTTCCCCGAACGCCCCGGTGCGCTGATGCGCTTTCTCACGTCGATGTCGCCCAATTGGAACATCTCGCTGTTCCACTACCGCAACCAGGGATCGGACTACGGGCGCATCCTGGTCGGGTTGCAGGTGCCGAAGCAGGACACGGCGGCGCTCAAGCGCTTCGTGACGGACCTGGGTTTTGCCCACACGGACGAGACGGAGAGCAGCGCTTATCGGCTGTTCCTGGGGTGAGGGCTCCTAACTAATCGCGCGCGCCAGCGCAAATGCCACCGTCGCCGCCGCGCCCCCGATCGCCATCGTCTGCAGCGCCGCCCGCACCGGCGCGGCGCCGGTGAAGCGGGCCTTGACGTAGCCGAAGACGCCGAGCGCCACCAGGGTCACGGCCGCCGACCACGGCAGCGCCGCGTCGATCGAGGGCAGGAATACGTACGGCGCCAGCGGGATCGATCCGCCCACCACGTAGCTGACGCCGATGGTGATGGCCGAACGCTGCGCCCGCGCCGGTTCGGGGCGCTCGAGGCCGAGCTCGAAGCGCATCATGAAATCGCGCCAGGCGATGGGCCGCTCGCGCAGGCCCTGGATCACCCCGGCATAGTGTTCGGGTTTCAGGCCGTAATGCTCGAAGATCTCGGCCACCTCGTCAGCCTCGGCCTGGGGCTTCTCGACGATCTCGAACTCCTCGCGCTGCAGCTCGGCCGCGTAGTGGTCGGACTCGCTGCGCGCCGCCAGGTAGCCGCCCAGGCCCATGGCGATCGCGCCGGCGGCGATTTCCGCGACCCCGGCCGTCACCACGGTGCTGACGGCGACCGCCGCGCCGCTGATGCCGGCGGCCAGCGCAAAGGGCACGGTCAGCCCGTCGGCCATGCCGATGACGACGTCACGCACGAGATCGCTGGCCTCGAAATGGCTTTCGTGGTGCAGGTGAGTATCCACGGGCGTGCTTTCTCGGCAGGGGCTGCGCCCGGCCGGCGGTAACGGGACAAAAATTTCCGGCCCCAAGGGTAACAGCCGCCGGGCCGCGCGTTAACCTGTCGCGACGCCGCGCGCCGGTTGCGCAGCGAAATGAAGTGCATTCCGCCGCACTACTGCGGCCATCGAAGGAAATTCCCATGATCGATACGGAGCACTTTGCCCGGTTCCTGCACCGCGACTCCAAGGATCGGCCGGACGGCAGCGCCTTTGCGCCGGCCATCGTGCCCACCGCGGTCTACAGCCTGCCGGGCGACCCGGCCGGGCCGTACCAGTACGCGCGCTGGTCCAATCCGGGCTGGACGGCGCTGGAAGCGGCGCTGGGCTATCTCGAGGACGCCGGCGCGGTGGTATTCCCGTCGGGCATGGCGGCGATAACCGCGGTGCTGGCGGTACACCTGCGGCCCGGCGACCGCGTGCTGCTGCCCGCCGATGGATACGGCGGCACGCGCGCGGCGGCCGAGAAGTACTTCGCCACCATGGGTGTGCCGGTGGACACTTGCAGTACGGCGCAGATGGCCCACCATCCGGTCGAGGCCTACCACCTGGTCCTGGCCGAGACTCCGGCCAATCCGAGCCTCGACCTGCTGGACATCCGTGCGCTGGCGCAGCGCGTGCACGCGGCCGGCGGCCGCCTGGTGATCGACAACACGCTGATGAGCCCGCTGGGGCAGCGGCCGCTGGATCTGGGCGCCGACGCCGTCGTGTATTCGGACACCAAGGTGCTCAACGGCCACTCGGACGTGGTGTTCGGGCACGTGAGCGCGCGCGACGCGACGCTGCTCGCCGGCGTCGCCGAGTGGCGCCGCGTCTGCGGTGCGATACCGGGACCCTTCGAGACCTGGCTGGTGCAGCGCGGCCTGGAAACCCTCGAGCTGCGCCTGGAACGCATGCACGCCAGCGCGCTGGTGCTGGCGCAGGCGCTGGCGCGCCACCCGGCGCCGCTGAAGGTCGCGTATCCCGGCCTGCCCGACCACCCCCAGCACGCGCTGGCCCAGCGGCAGATGAACGGATTCGGCGCGCTGATCGGGCTGACGCTGGCCGACCGGGAGCAGGCCGAGGAGTTCATCGCGCAGTGCCGCTTCCTGCGCGCCCAGACGAGCTTCGGCGGCGTGCACTCCTCGGCCGAGCGCCGGGCGCGCTGGGGCGATCCGGTCGGCGCGGGCTTTATCCGGCTGGCCGTGGGCTGCGAGCCGACGGCCGCGCTGGTGGCGGAGGTTCTGCGGGCGCTGGACCAGATGCCGGCGCGGCAGCCGCGGGACGCACGAAGGTAGCCGGTGCCATCACGCCGGGCGCGCGCCGCCCTGCGGGGCCCGGCGCCGGGTCGGCCGGCAGTTCGGGCATGTCGAAGGCGATATCCCCGTCCGGATCGGGCACGCCGGTCGGGCGCAGGCCGGCAAAATCGAACAGGCTGCGGTCCATGAGGTGCGAGGGCGTGATCCGTGCCAGCGCGTGGAAGCTGTTCTGCGCGCGGCCGGGGCAGCGTTTCTCCCACTCGGCGATCATCTGCCGGATCTCGCGGCGCTTGAGGTTCTCCTGCGAGCCGCACAGGTTGCACGGAATGATCGGGAAGGCGCGCAGCGCCGCGTAGCGGGCCAGGTCGTCCTCGGGAATGTAGGCCAGCGGGCGGATGACCACGTTGCGCCCGTCGTCCGAGACCAGCTTGGGCGGCATCGCCTTGATGCGGCCGCCGTAGAACAGGTTGAGGAAGAAGGTCCCGAGGATGTCGTCGCGGTGGTGGCCCAGCGCGATCTTGGTGGCACCGAGCTCGCCCGCCACCCGGTAGAGCACGCCGCGGCGCAGCCGCGAGCACAGCGAGCAGGTCGTCCTGCCCTCGGGGACCAGGCGCTTGACGATGGAGTAGGTGTCCTGGGTCTCGATGTGGAACGGCACGCCCTGCTGGCGCAGGTAGTCGGGCAGCACGTGCTCGGGGAAACCCGGCTGCTTCTGGTCGAGATTGACCGCGATCAGGTCGAAGGACAGCGGCGCGCGGGCGCGCAGGACGCGCAGCATCTCGAGCATCGCGTAGCTGTCCTTGCCGCCCGACAGGCACACCATCACGCGGTCGCCGTTCTCGATCATGCCGTAGTCGGTGACCGCCTGGCCGGCCAGGCGCACCAGCCGCTTCTCGAGCTTGCGGCCCTCCAGGGCGGCGCGCCGCGCATGCCGCAGCGCGGTGGCCGCCACCGGCATGCCGGGCGCGGGCGCCGAATCGGGGCTCATGCCGGATCCCGGAAGCGCAGCACCTCGACGCCGATGCCGGCCACGCTGGCGTAGATCTCGGTCTTCTCGCTCGAGACGCGCACGGCCATCACGCCGGGCCGGCGCAGCAGTTCGGCGGCGATATCATCGACCAGGGTTTCCTGCAGGTTGATATGGCCGCGGGCGATGCGCTCCTGCACGATGCCGCGCACGGTGTCGTAGTCGAAGACTTCGGCAAGGTCGTCGCGCCGCGGCGTGCTGTCCGACAGCGCCACATAGACGTCCAGGTTCAGCACCAGCTGCTGGGTGCCGGCCCGCTCGGTCGAATACACCCCGATATTGGCATCGACCGCCCAGTCGCGCAGGAATAGGCGCCGGCACTGGGCCAGGCGCGAGTCGTTCAGGAGCGTGGACATGGGATGCGGCGGCAATCCGTTTACGGGGTGAGGAACATGATGTCGCGGGTCGTCGGCAGCAGGTGCTGCCCGCCGTCGACCAGCAGCGTGGTGCCGGTGATGGCGCTGGCACCGGCCAGGAACACCACCGCGCCGGCGATGTCCTCCGGCGAGCTCGAACGGCCCAGCGGCGTGGCACGGTGCGCGGCGGCAAAGCCTTCGGGCGTCTGGCCCAGCGCCGGCAGCGTGATGCCGGGCGCCACGCCCACGACCCGCAGCCGCGGGGCGAGCGCGCGCGCCAGCAGGCCGTTGGCCGCCTCCAGCGCCGCCTTGGAGAGCGTGTAGGACAGGAAATCCGGATTCGGATTCCACAGCTTCTGGTCCAGCAGGTTGACGACCACGCCCCGGGCCCCGTCGGGCAGGCGCGCATGCAGGGCCAGCGCCAGGCGCACCGGGCCGGCGACATTGGTGCGCATGTGCGCGTCGAAGCTGGCCAGCGTGAAGCTGTCCACCGCGTCGTGCTCGAAGCGCGACGCATTGTTGACGACGCAGTGCACCGGGCCCAGCGCCGCCTCGCAGCGGTCGAGCAGCGGCGCGAGCTCGCCCGCACCCTGCAGGTCATGCTGCTGCGTGCACGCGCCCATTCCCAGGGCGCGCACGGCGTCGGCCGTGGCCTCGGCGGCGTCGCGCGAACCGTGGTAGTGCACGGCGATGTTCCAGCCGTCACGGGCCAGCGCCAGGGCGATCGCGCGCCCGAGGCGCTGGGCGCCGCCGGTGACCAGGGCGGTGCGGGGGGTTGCGGGAACGGGGTTCATGAAAAATGCGCTTTCCGGAGGCGCAGTGTATCGGTTCGGCCCGGGGCCTCCACCCGGCGGTTACCATAGGCCCACGATGTCCGCGCCGCCGTCCGCCTCTCCGCCCCTGACCGCCCGCCCGGCGCCACCGCCTGGCGCAGGCACCCTGCCGGCGCCCGACGGCGCCGACCGGGCTCGCAGCCGGGCGCTGCAGGACCGCATCCGCAGCCGCATCGGGCAGGCCGGCGGCTGGCTGGCGTTCGACGCGTACATGCAGATGGCCCTCTACGAGCCCGGCCTGGGCTACTACGACGCGCACGGCAGCAAATTCGGTGCGCGGGGCGACTTCATCACCGCCCCGGAGATCTCGCCGCTGTTCGCCCAGACGCTGGCGGTCCCGGTCGGCGAGGCATTCGCCCAGCTGCCGGCGCAGGTCCTGGAGTTCGGCGCCGGCACCGGCGCGCTGGCCCAGGCGCTGCTGCAGGAGCTCGAGGAACGCGGCCACGCCGTGCAGCGCTACTTCATCGTCGAGGTGTCGGCCGACCTGCGGGCGCGCCAGCAGGAGCGCCTGGCCGGGTATCCGGTGACCTGGCTCGATGCGCTGCCCGAGCGCTTCGAGGGCGTGGTGCTCGCCAACGAGGTGCTCGATGTACTGCCGGTGCAGTTGTTCGTGCGCGGGCCCGGCACGGTGCTGGAGCGCGGCGTCGCCGTCGATGGCGACCGCCTGGTCTTCGCCGGCCGCGCCGCCGGCCCGGCGCTCGCGCAGGCGGTGGCCGACATCGAAGCGGCGGCCGGGCCGCTGCCCGAGGGCTACGGCTCGGAAGTCTGCCCGCTGGCGGCGGCATGGATCGCGGCCGTGGCAGCAAGCCTGCATCGCGGGCTGGTACTGCTCTTCGACTACGGTTTTCCGCGGCACGAGTACTACCACCCGCAACGGGCGATGGGCACGTTGATGTGCCACTACCGCCAGCGCGCGCATGCCGATCCGCTGTGGCTGCCGGGCCTCAACGACATCACCGCCCACGTCGACTTCTCGGCCTGCGCGCAGGCCGCGCACCGCGCCGGCCTGCAGCTGCTGGGCTACACCTCGCAGGCGCATTTCCTGATGAATGCCGGCATCCTCGACCGCCTGGCGGCCCAGCTGGACGGCGCGCGCGCCGGCGCCGTGCAGCGCCTGCTGTCCGAGGCGGAAATGGGGGAACTGGTGAAAGTGATCGCGCTGGGCCGTGGATACGGGCCGGCGGTGGCCGGCTTCGGACGCGGCGACCGGCGGCATCGGCTGTGATGGACGCCGGCAGCCTGCCCGCCGCGCTGTCCGGGACGCGCCAGGAGCGCATCGTCCCGGGCGTGGGGCGGCTGTCCTGGTACCGGGACGCGCCGGCAGCGCCGGCCGGCGCCGCGCGTCCGCTGGTGCTGGTGCACAGCGTCAATGCCGCGGCCTCGGCCTTCGAGGTGCGGCCGCTGTACGAGCACTACCGCCGCGAGCGTCCGGTATACGCGCTGGACCTTCCCGGCTTCGGGTTCTCGGAGCGCAGCCGCCGACCCTACACGCCACGGCTCATGACCGATGCGCTGCATGCGCTGCTGGCGCAGGTGCGGCAGGACCACGGAGACGGCCCGGTCGATGCGATCGCCCTGTCGCTGGCCTGCGAGTTCCTGGCCCGCGCCGCCGTGGAGGCGCCGGCACAGTACCGCAGCCTGGGCCTGGTCAGCCCCACCGGCTTCAACCGGCCGGCGCTGCGCGAGGGCCCGCCCGGCAGCACCCTGGCGATGACCGGCGTGCACGCGTTCATCGCCAGGCCCGCGCTGGGCCGCGGCCTGTTCCGCCTGCTGACGCGCCGCCGCGTGATCCGCTATTTCCTCCGCCGCACCTGGGGCGCGCCGGGCATCGACGAGAGCCTGCTCGACTACGACGAGGCCGTCACCCGGGGCGAGGGCGCGCAACACGCGCCGCTGTGCTTTCTTTCGGGCTTCCTTTTCAGCGGCGACAGTGGCACGCTCTACCGCGCGCTCGCGCAGCCGGTATGGGCCATGCACGGCGTCCGCGGCGATTTCGTCGACTATCGCGGCCTGCGCGCCTTTGCCGGCAACCCGCGCTGGACCGTGGAGGTGCTGCCCACCGGCGCGCTGCCGCATTTCGAGATGCTCGACGAAGTGGTGCGGCGCTATGCGGCATGGCAGGCGCGGATCGGCGACCCGGCCGCGGCCGCCGGGCCGCCGGGCAGGCAGTAGCGCACGACCCCTGGAGGTGCCGCATGCAAACCACCCGCCGCCTGGAAGACTATCCGCTGCGCAGCCACGACAAGCTGCGCTACGGCGACACCGACCGCCAGGGTCACGTCAACAACGCGGTGTTCTCGACCTTCCTGGAGACGGGGCGGGTCGAAATGATCTACGACGGGCAGGCATCGCTCAACGACCCGGGCTGCGCCTTCGTCATTGCGCACCTGTCCCTGGATTTCGTCAGCGAGGTGCTCTGGCCGGGCCGCGTGGAGATCGGCTCGGGCGTGCTGTCGGTGGGCCGCAGCTCGCTGCGCCTGGAGCAGACGCTGTTCCAGAACGAGCGCGTGGTCGCCCGGGCGCAAACCGTCATGGTGCAGGTGAACGAGAGCACGCGCCGCAGCGAGGCGTTCTCGGAGCGGCTGGCGGCGCGGTTGGCGGGGTTGCTGCTGCGTGCACCCTCGCCACCGGCCCCTCTCCCGGAGGCAGAGGGAAGTTAGCGCTTGCGCAGGTCGATCTTGACCGGCTGCACGCGCCAGATGCGTTCGCAATATTCGCGCACGCTGCGGTCGGAGGAAAACCGGCCCATGCGCGCGACGTTCAGGATGGCCATCCGGGTCCAGTTCTCGGGCTCGCCGTAGGCCGCGCTGACGCGCGCCTGGCAGTCCACGTAGGGCTGGAAGTCGGCCATCAGCCGGTACGGATCGCCCGCCAGCAGCGAGTCGACCACCGGGGCGAACAGGTCGCGGTCGCCGCGCGAGAAATGGCCGTCGCGGATCAGGTCGACGACCGCGCGCAGTTCGTCGCCGGCGCGGTAGTGGGCCATCGGGTCGTAGCCCTCGCGCCAGGTGGCCTGGACCTGCCCGGCGGTCAGGCCGAACAAGAAGAAGTTCTCGGCGCCGACCGCGTCGCGGATCTCGACGTTGGCGCCGTCGAGCGTGCCGATGGTGAGCGCCCCGTTCATCGAGAACTTCATGTTGCCGGTGCCCGATGCCTCCTTGCCCGCGGTGGAGATCTGCTCGGAGAGGTCGGCGGCCGGGTAGACGCGCTGGCCGTTGGTGACGTTGTAGTTGGGCAGGAAGACCACCTTGAGGCGGTCGCGCACCATCGGGTCGCGGTTGACGACCTCGCCCACCGCCGTGATCAGCTTGATCATCAGCTTGGCAAAGCGGTAGCCCGGCGCCGACTTGCCGCCGAAGATGAAGGTGCGCGGCTGCAGCGCCAGGTCCGGATCGCACTTGATGCGGTGGTACAGCGCGACGATGTGCAGCACGTTCAGGTGCTGGCGCTTGTACTCGTGGATGCGCTTGACCTGGGCATCGAACAGCGATTCAGGATCGATCGCGATGCCGGTGGCGCGCCGTGCATGGCGCGCGAAATCCTCCTTGACCGAGCGCTTGATGAAGCGCCATTCGCGGCGGAATGCCGCGTCCCCGGCAAAGGATTCGATGCGCCGCAGCTCGTCCAGGTCGCGGATCCAGCCATCGCCGATGGCCTGGCAGAGCAGGCGCGTCAGCCGCGGATTGGCCAGCGCCACCCAGCGGCGCGGCGTGACGCCGTTGGTCACGTTGTCGAACTTGTCCGGCCACAGCGCGTGGAAATCGGCCAGCACGTCCTGCTTGAGCAGGTCGGTATGCAGCGCGGCGACGCCGTTGATGGTGTGGCTGCCGACGCTGGCCAGGTGGGCCATGCGCACGTAGCGCTCGCCCGATTCGTCGATCACCGATAGCCGGGCCAGGCGCGCGGCGTCGCCCGGATAGCGCATGCGGACCTGGTCGAGGAAGCGCGCGTTGATCTCGTAGATTATCTCGATGTGCCGCGGCAGGATGCGCGTGAACAGCGCCAGCGGCCAGCGCTCCAGGGCCTCGGGCAGCAGCGTGTGGTTGGTGTAGCCGAAGCTGCGCTGCGTCACCGACCACGCGCGGTCCCAGTCGATGTCGTAGTCGTCGACCAGCAGGCGCATGAGCTCGGCGATGGCGATCGCCGGATGGGTGTCGTTGAGCTGCACCGCGAACTTCTCGTGGAAGCCCTCCAGCGGGATCTGCTGCACGCGCATGATGCGCAGCATGTCCTGCAGCGAACACGACACGAAGAAGTACTGCTGCTCCAGGCGCAACTCCTTGCCCTGCACCTGCTCGTCGTTGGGGTACAGCACCTTGCTGATGTTCTCGGCGCCGACCTTCTGTTGCACCGCGCCGTAATAGTCGCCGCGATTGAAGACTTCCAGGTCGAAGGATTCGGTGGCCTCGGCGCGCCACAGGCGCAGCGTATTGGCGGTGTTGCTGCGGTAGCTGAGGATCGGCGTGTCGTAGGGCGTGCCCAGCACCTTGCGCGCCGGGACCCACCGTACCTGGCGCCGCCCGTCGCGGCCGGTGGCGTGCTCGGTGTGGCCGCCCAGCCGGACCTCCACCGCCCACTCGGGCCGCGGGATCTCCCAGGGGTTGCCCTTGCGCAGCCACTTGTCGGTCTGCTCCACCTGCCAGCCGTCCACCAGGTGCTGGGCGAAGATGCCGAACTCGTAGCGGATGCCATAGCCGATGGAGGGAATCTCCAGGCTCGCCAGCGAATCGAGGTAGCAGGCGGCCAGCCGCCCGAGGCCGCCGTTGCCCAGCCCGGGTTCGACCTCCTGGCCCAGCAGTTCCTCGTAGCTCAGCCCGAGGTCGCGCAGCGCGGCGCGCACGTTCTCCTCGATGCCCAGGTTGATGAGGTTGTTGCCCAGGTGCGGCCCGAGCAGGAATTCGGCCGACAGGTAGGCCACGGTGCGCGAACCCTGCCGCGTGTAGGCGTCGGCCGTGCTGATCCAGCGCTGCAGCAGCCGGTCGCGCACCGTGTAGGCGAGCGCCATGTAGTAGTCGTGCTTGGTGGCCAGCGCCGCGAACTTGCCCTGCACGTAGTACAGGTTGTCGAGAAAGGCGCGCTTGAGCGCTTCCTTGCCCAGGCCGGTGCGGTGCTCTTCGATGGGATCGGGCGGTGGCGCGCGGTCGGGGTCCGCACCGATGCCGCGGGGTCGGTCGTTCATGGCGATGGAATCCTTTGACGGCGGGTCGCCGGCCGACCGGCCCCCCGCGATTATCGCGGGCGCCGGAACGGGCACGGGGTGCCGCCCAGCAACAGCGTTGCAAGAACCCCGCCCGGCAGCCGTCCCGGGCGCCCCGGCCCGCCGGCGCACCGGGTGCGTGCAGATCCGGACGCACTACCCCAACGGCAGGGTGCAAATATTGCCGGCACGCACCAGTCTGGGGCGCGCACGGCATCCAGCGCGACATTGCCGTCCCGCCACGCCGCGGGGTCCGGAAACCCGGGCCGATGGCACACCAGCGCGTGGCCCTGGATAGGGCGATAGGCTGGCGCTGCTGCAATGGCAATACAACACGCTCACCCGGACGCTGGCTCAATAAGGGTGCTCTTTACGCGCCGGGATTTCATCCGGCAAGGAATCCAAATGAGCGTCTCGCGCTGGCCACCCGTCACGTTCTGCACCATCTGCGTATCCTTGGGGATGCGGATGCGGATGTCGCGGCCTTCGGGTGCAAGCAGCCGCACGCGGAAAATGCCCACAGGCCCCTTGATGGCGGCCATGAAGTTGCGGTCGACGAAGCGGCCGTCGAAGACCGGATTGCGGCCGCGGACGGAATACGAATATTCGAGCCGGTCACCGACGCGGATGTCGTCGAGCACGATCGAGGCGGTCACGCGCCCGTCGTAGATCTGGCGTTCCAGGCGGGTTCCCCGCTGCAGCAGCCGCACCCGCTTGCGGTCCAGGCGATTGACGCGCTTGCCGTCGCGAAGCACCACGAGCGTGTGCGGCGCAAGCTTCTGCCAGCCGGGATCGACGGCGATCTCGGGCTGGGCCGCCGTCTGCAGGCCGGCAGCCTCGTCGACCACGCGCACCAGGTGTTCGAAGCGCTCCTCGGCGTCGCCGGTGACCCGCGTCTGGTCGTCGATCAGCGCGTAATGCATGGCCGAATGGGGCAGCGTCACGGGTGCTTCGGCCGGCGCCGGTGCGATCCAGCGTGGTTCCGGCTCGATCGCCAAGTCCGCCGCGGCGGCACCTGCGCCGGCAGCCGGGCGGGAGGCTCCGGCGGTGGAACCCGGTTTTGCCTAGGGTGCTGCCAACTGCGCGGCGGCGGTGCCGCCGAACGCGATGCACAGGAGGGCCAGGGGCGGAAGCGGGGCAAGACGCATGGTCACTCCTGACGTTCATCGCGGCGCATGGGCGCCGGCAGGGCGAAATTGCCGACGGCGGCCCGGGGCGGCCGCGGACAACCGGAAGTTGGCAAGGCGCGTGCATACTCGCAAGCGGCAAATTGGCATCGTCCGTGGCCAGGGTGGGGACGCGGCGCTGCAAGCGCGCATCGACCGCGCGCGCTCACGTTCACCCCGCTCATCTTACGCCGAACATTCCCGGCATCACCGCCGGCAGGCAGCCGTGGGTCGCCCTTGCGCCGGTCCCGCCGGCCGTTCTCCCGCACGTCGATGGCGACAAGTACTGGCCGGCCGGGAGCCTCGCCTTGAGCACGAACCGGCGCTACGCCGGATCGCGCGGACGCCCGCGCGCCAGCGCGGTACGCACGCGCGGCCACAGCAGGTTGAGCGCCAGCCCGGCCAGCACCAGTGCGGTGGCCATCTGCTTCCAGGCCGGCAGCGCCTCGCCCAGCAACAGCGCCGAGGTGGCCAGCCCGAAGACCGGCACCAGCAGGGATATCGGACTGATCGTGGCCGCCGGGTGGCGCGCCAGCAGCCACGCCCAGGCCGTGTAGGTGAACAGCGTATTGCCCCACGATTGCCAGCCGACGGCCGCCCAGGTCGCCAGGTCGGTCTGGCGCAGGCCCGCCAGCATGGCCGGCCAGCCGTCGAACAGCAGCGACAGCGCCAGCAGCGGCGGCACGGCAAAGGCGCTGGACCACACGACGTACGCGAGCAGGTTGCTGGCCGCGCCAGAGCGCGCCGTGATGTTGCCGCCGGCCCAGCCCAGCGCGGCGCAAACCACCATGGCCAGGCCGCGGACCGTGGTGGTGCCGTCGGCGTGCAGCGCGATGACGACGATGCCGGTGGCCGCGAGCAGCAGGGCGATCCATTGGATCGGCCGCACCCGCTCGCCGGTGATGTGCATTGACAGGCCGACGGTGAAGAACACCTGCACCTGGATCACCAGCGACGCGAGGCCGGGCGAGATGTAGTGGTCCATCGCGCTGTACAGCAGGCCAAACTGGCACACGCCGATGAGCACGCCGTAGCGCGCCACGTTGGGCCAGGCGACGGCCGGCCGCGGAAGGAACAGCGCCGCCGGGAAGAAGGCCAGCGCAAAGCGCAGCGCCGCAAACAGCAGCGGCGGCATATGCCCGAGCGCCACCTTGACGATGGTGAAATTGGTGCCCCAGACGAACACCACGGCGAGCGCGAGCAGGAAATGGCGCAATGGCAGGGTGGCGGACACGGTACGATTCTCGCATGCGCGCTGCCGACCGACCGGGAAGCGCTATCCTTGCGCCATGAGCCTGGAAACCCTCGAACACGCCACCGGCGCCGATCCGGCGGCCAGCATCGTCGTGCTGCACGGCCTGGGCGCCGACGGCAACGACTTCGCGCCCATCGCCGCTGAACTCGACCTGACCGCCGTCGGTCCGGTGCGCTTCGTCTTTCCGCACGCGCCGGTGCGGCCGGTCACCATCAACGGCGGCTACCGGATGCGCGCCTGGTACGACGTGCTGGGCACAGACCTGGCGCGGCGCGAAGACGAGCCCGGCCTGCGCGCGTCGTGCACGCTGGTGCAGGCGCTGCTCGATCGCGAGCGCGCACGCGGCATCGCGCCGGAGCGCACCGTCCTCATGGGTTTTTCGCAGGGTTGCGCAATGACCCTGATGACCGGCCTGCGCGCGCCGCAGCGCCTGGCCGGCCTGGCAGGGCTGTCGGGCTACCTGCCGCTGCCAGCCACCACGGCCGCCGAGCGCAGCGCCGCCAACCACGACGTGCCCATCTTCCTGGCGCACGGCCGCCAGGATCCGATCGTCGCCTTCGAGCGCGGCACCGACTCGCGCGATGCGCTGGCGGCGCTGGGATACGCGGTCGAATGGCACGATTACCCGATGCAGCACTCGGTGTGCCCGCAGGAGATCGCCGACCTCAACGGCTGGCTGCTGCGGGTGCTGGGCCAGCGCTGACGGCCGGGCGGCTCGCCATACAGGGGCGTCTACCCTCACCCCTGCCCGCTGCGACGCGGGAGAGGGGGAACTTCTGTGCCAGGGTTCCAGCGCGGGTGTGGGCGAACGGCAGCGCTAGCGGCCCGCGGCGCCAGTGCGGTCCAGTGGACCGACGCAGGCCTCTGGCGCTTCGCTCTCGCATAGCAGCAACTGCTGTCCCGACGGATGGAGCCGCACGTACACCGTGGACTCATGGTCGGTACGCGGCAGCTCGCCGGTGCAGTCGCGCTGGCCATTGACCTGGGTGATGGTCTCATCCAGCCGGTAATAGCCCCGCGGGCTGGGCGCCGCGCCGACCTGGTAGTTGCTTTCGTAGCGCGCCGCCCCGCTGGCGACGTGGTCGGTGCCATCGGGCTGGAAGTCGTGCGTCTCGCGGCAGATGCCGTCGGCCAGCGTATAGGTCCAGGTGCCCCACAGCGGGTGCACGGGCGCGCTGCGCGGCAGTGCCGCCGGCGGCAGCGCCAGCAGCGCCAGCGCCGGCAGCGCGCAGCGCACCCGCCTCATCCGAGCGGCCGCACGCCGATCAGCCACAGGTGGCCGTAGCGCAGGAACAGCGCCCAGGCGACGACGCCGATGATCACCGCCGCGAGATCGCGCGCGATGCCCTGCGCCGGATAGCGCGTGCCGGCAGCGCGGTCGCGCTGGCGCGCACGGGTGAAGGACAGCACCGCCCATACCAGGAAACCGCCGAACAGCAGGATGTCGTTGAGCGTGCCGTTGGCAAGCAGGTGCGCCAGCGCCCAGGTCTTCACGCCGGCAACCATCGGATGCCCCACCGCCGCCTTGATCCGCGTGCCGGGCAGGAAGGCGGCCACCAGCAGGATGAAGGCGAAGAGCGTCAGCAGCGCCGCCACGTGGCGCGTCCACGGCGGCGGCGACCAGATCACGATGGGCGACTGGCGGGCGATGCCGTAACCCCAGACCAGCAGCGCAAAGGTGCCCAGCGAGACCAGCGAATGCAGCACCTTCCACGTGCCCTCGCCCAGCCGCTGGCGCTGTTGCGTGCGCCAGGGCTCGGCGAAGATGCGGATCGAATGGGTGGCCAGGAACAGGACAAGGCCGATGATGAAAATGAGCATGAGGTCACTCCCGGTTTGTTGCTGATACTAGGGTTGGCATTGATTCATCCGGTCGGATCGTCGCGCGGGCCGCTCCCCAGGGCGGCAGCCAGCGCCGACCGGCGCGCCGCCCGCACCGCTGCAGCAATGGCGTCGGCTCCCGGGCCGGCCTGGCGCGCAACGGCGCCGGCGTCGATCGATGCATACGCTGCCGCGGCGCGCTGCCAGCGCGCGGCGTCGGTGCCGTCGAGAATCTGCACGGCCAGCAGCAACTGCGCAAAGCGCGGCGCGCGGCGCAGCGCGTCGGCGCGCTCGAGCACCGCGGCCAAGTCATCGCTGCCGGTTGCCTCCGCGAGCGGGCGGCGCAGCGCGAGCAGCAGCGGCGCCAGCTGCAGGCAGTCGGTAGCGGCGCGCAATTGCTCGAGCCGGCGGCGCAGCGCCTCGGCCGACGTTGCCGCGGCGAACAGCACGGCCACGCGCACCGGCAAAGGCGCAGCCAGCGGCGCACAGCGCTCCAGCGCGTCGTGCAACGGTAGCGTGGCCGCGATTTCCGGCACCAGGCGCGCCAGCAGCCCGGTCTGGTCCAGCACCTCGATCATCCGCGCCGGGTGCGCCTCCATCAGGCCGCGGGCCAGCTCCTGCCAGACGCGCTCGGGCACGAGCGCGTCGGCCTCCCCGCTGTCCACCATCTGCCGGGCCAGCGCCAGCGTCTGCGCAGCGATGGTGAAGTCGGCAAAGCGCGCGGCAAAGCGCGCCAGCCGCAGTAGGCGCACCGGGTCCTCGACGAACGCGGGGCCGGCATGGCGCAGCACGCGCTGGCGCAGGTCCTCGCGGCCGCCCAGCGGATCGACCAGCTGGCCGTGCTCGTCCAGCGCCATGGCATTGATGGTCAGGTCGCGCCTCTCCAGGTCCTGCTCGAGCGTGACATCGGGCGCCGCATGGACCACGAAGCCGCGGTAGCCGGGACCAGTCTTGCGCTCGGTGCGCGCCAGCGCATATTCCTCGGCGGTCTGCGGGTGCAGGAAGACCGGGAAGTCGCGCCCGACCGGCTTGTAGCCCAGGGCGATCATCTCGGCGGGGGTGGACCCCACCACGACCCAGTCGCGGTCACCGCGGGGCACCGGCCGGCCGGCCTGCTCCAGCAGCTGGTCGCGCACCCAGCCGCCGACGACGTAGGCCTTCATGGGTGCCGCCGGCCGCTGTACCGCCGCGCGGCGCGCGGCCCGGTGCGGTCAGCGGCTGGCGCGTGCCCGGAAGCCGCCAAAGCGCGTCCGCGGGTGCAGGCCCGAGAGATACAGCGAGGCCTCGGGCTCCAGGGGAGAAGGACGAAAACCCAGCTCGGGCGCCGGGCTGTACGGTTGCCCGCTGGCGATGCTGTCGACCGACAGCGAACGCAGGTTGTCGCGCGACAGCAGCGTCGGCCCCGGCAGGAGCTCGAAGAAGAAGGCCATCAGCGCGGCCAGCGGCGCGGGCAGGCCCAGCACCGGCCGCGGATGGCCGGCCGCCCGGGCGGCGTAGGCGACGAGTTCGCGCAGCGTGTAGATGGCCGGGCCGCAGACCTCGTAGGTACGGCCGACCGTGCGCCGGTCGTCAAGCGCATGGACGATGGCGCTGGCCAGGTCCTGCACCCAGACGGGCTGCAGCCGCGCTCCGGCGCCGCCGATGCACAGCACCGGCAGCAAAACCGCCAGGTGCGCGAAGAGGTTGAGAAAATGGTCGTCGATGCCGAACACCACCGAGGGGCGCAGGATGGTGCTGTCCAGCGGCGCCGCCTTGACCGCCCGCTCGCCATCGCCCTTGCTGCGCAGGTAGCCCGACGGCCCGGCCGGATCGGCGCCCAGCGCGCTCACGTGAACCAGGCGGCGCACGCCCTGGGCCGCGCAGGCGCCGGCCAATGCGCGCGGCAGGCTGGCGTGCGCGGCAGCGAAGGCCGCGCCATACGAGGCGCCGCTGGCGCGCGGTCCGCTGTCGTGCAGGATGCCGACCAGATTGATCACCGCGTCGCGGCCCGCCAGCAGCCGCTGCAGCGTGGCCGGATCGTGGATGTCGGCCTCGACCACCTCGACGGTGGGCAGCACGAGCAAGGCGCGGGCGTGCGCCAGCCGCCGGGTGGGCACCACCACGCGGCGCCCGCGGGCCACCAGTTGGTCGACGACGCAGCGGCCGACGAAGCCGGTTCCGCCGAGCACCAGGATGTCTTGATAGGGCATGATGGGTGCCATTCTAGCCGCCGCGCCCCGACCGGTCGCGCCGGCAAGGCCGGTTGTGGGAGACTTGCGACGTGGCGACCTTCCGGCACCCGATGCGCACACTGCGGCCCGGCCTCGCGCTGGCCGCGTGCGTCGCGGCGTCCGTTGCGGGCGCCGGCTGCATCTACCTGCCCCAGACCATCAGCGTCTACGACGCCGACTGCCACATCTACGAGCGCCAGATGCAGCTGCAGATGGCCGAGGTGGGCGGCTTCGCCCGCTGCGTCAACGACGGCTGCGTGGCGCTGCTGGTCGCGGCCGGGGCGGTCACCGCCACCAGCGCAGTGGTGTCCGGCAGCATCGTGATCACCGGCAACGTGGTGTACTGGTTCGAGAAGCGGGGCCGCTGCGCACGCTAGTGCGCCGGCCGCTCAGGCCGTGCCGAGCGGTTCCCGGAAGGCGAACGCGAAGAACGCCGCGACCCCCAGGAAGAGGAAGGCGACCAGGTGGTTCCACGCCAGCCTTTCCTTGAGAAAGAAAACGGCGAAACCCATGAAGACCACCAGCGTGATGATCTCCTGCACGATCTTCAGCTGGAAACCGCTGAACAGGCCGTAGCCCAGGCGGTTGGCCGGCACGGCCAGGCAGTATTCGAGGAAGGCGATGCCCCAGGAGACGACGACGGCCTTCCACAGGGGCCACTCGTGGCCGTACTTCAGGTGGCCGTACCAGGCAAAGGTCATGAAGACATTGGACAGCAGCAGCAGCAGTATCGTGCTCATCAGCGCTCAGGGCAGGTCATTGGCGGGAACGGGCTTGGGCTCGACGGGCGCCAGCAGCGCATGCAGCGAGGCCGGCGGCTGGCCCAGCATCGCGCTGTAGACCACCGTGTTGAACAGCACCTTCTTCACGTAGTCGCGGGTCTCGCTGATCGGGATGGTCTCGGCGAAGATGGCCCCGTCCAGCGGCGCGGCCAGCGCGGCGCGCCACTTGCGCACGCGCTTGGGCCCGGCGTTGTACGCGGCCGAGGCCAGCAGCGCACGGCCGTCCTGGTCGTCGGACACGAGCTTGAGATATTCCGTACCCAGGCGCAGGTTGACATTGACCTCGCCGATGCGGTCGGCGCGGTAATGGTCGAAGCCGATGCGGCGGGCGACGAAGCGCGCCGTCGACGGCATGATCTGCATCAGCCCCACCGCGCCGGCATTGGAGCGGATGTCCTCGATGAAGCGCGATTCCTGGCGGATGAGGCCGTAGATCCAGGCCGGGTCCAGGCCCAGCGGCACCGCCGTGGCCTCCATGGTGTCGCGGTACGGCAGCGGATAACGCTGGGCGATATCGACGATGCCACGGCTGCGCTCGGCGCACGCGATCATGCGGTCGAGCACGCCCAGCCGATGCGCCAGCTCGGCCGCGGCATGCAGCGAGGTGTCGTCCATGCCGCGCATCTCCCAGCTCCACTCGCGGTTGCCCTCATCGCGCAAGCCCAGCTCGTACAGGTGGCGGGCGCGCTGGAACGCCGGCCGCTGGGCAAGCTGTTCGACCAGCGCCGGATCGGCCGCCGGCGGCGGCGGCAGCAACGCGACAGGCAGTTCGAGCTCTTCGGCGGCGAGGCGGCCGTAGTAGCTGAACCGGCCGGCAATCGACTTCAGCGCCGCCCGGCCCTCCTCCGCGTGGCCGGTGCCGATCAGCGCATGGGCGTTCCAGTAGATCCATCCGGTCTCGGCCTGCTGTTCGGCCGTCATGTGGCCGATGGCCTTGCGCACCGCCGGCCAGTCCGGACCCGCGGCCGCATTGCCGGTCGCGGCGACCGGCGCCAGCACCGACGCAACGGGTGCCGCCGCCAGCGGCGCGACGCCGGGCAGCGCCGCCGGCGTGCCGTTGGCGCCGCGGCGCAGGGCCGCGCGGGCCCGCGCTTCAAGCACCTCCGGGCCGCGCACGTAATCGACGCCCTGGCCGACGCCGTCGCCGCCGCGCTCGAACCAGTCGTGGGCGGCCGGTTCCATCTCGAGCAGGCCGGAGCGCCCGATGCGGCCCCAGATCAGTGCGCGCTCTTCGGGCGTGAGCGCGGGGTCGAGCCGGTCGGCGTAGTGGGCGGCGCGGTCGGGGGCATCGCGCGACAGCACGACGATGGCCAGCAGCGCAAACGCATGCGGCATCTGCGGCAGGTGGGCATCGACCGCCGCCAGCCAGGCCCCCGGCTTCTGCAGCACCCGGTGCAGCGCGGCCGCGTCGGCCGGCGGCAGGCGCTGCGCCGCCGTCTTCTCGGCGGCCGTGTACTGGCCGCGCTCGACCAGCGCCTGCAGCCGCGGCCAGACGGCGAGCTGGGCGTCGTCGAGCAGGCGATCGGCCAGCGCGGTGCAGCCGTCGCCGCCGGGATCGGAGATCTGCGCCAGCGTGCGGCGCGCGTCGTGCGCGATGGCCTCGCGGCGACGGCCATCGTCGACCGCGTAGCGGGCCAGGTGCGTATAGCAGGCGAGCTGGGCATCGTCGCCGCCCATGACCAGGCGCCGGCGCTCGGCATCGAAGCCGGCAAGGTCGCCCCGGGCCGCGAGCACCACCAGCCATTCGGCCCGCAGGCGGTCGGCCAGCACCGTGCCCGTGGCCCGGGCCAGGAAGGCGCGCACCCCGGTGTCGTCGGGCACGGTCGCATGCAGCCGCGCGGACAGCTGCCAGTAGTCGACGTAGCTCTCCAGCGTGCTGCCGGCCACGGCCGGCGCGTTGAGTGCGGCCCGATCGGCATCGCCGTCGAGATACGCCGCGTGCGCGGCCAGCAGCGCCGCGTCGGCATCGCCGAGCACCGGTGCGACTGCGGCCGGCGGATCGGCGACGGGAACGGCCGGCATGCGGGCCGCGGCGTCCGCTAGGGCGCACAGCGCCCACGCCGCACCCGCCGCCCCGACTGCCCGCAGGCAGCCGCCGGCGCGCAGCAGCCGCCGGCGGTCACGCGTGAGGCAGGGCCGCTTCATCACATGCCGCCGGTACCGGCAGTCCTGCGCGGCGCCAGATTTCCAGCGTGGGTGCGGCCGCGTTCATGGTGTAGAAGTGTAGACCCGGGGCGCCGCGCTCGAGCAGGCGCCGGCACAGCGCCGACACGACGTCGGCACCAAAGGCGCGGATGGCGTTGCGGTCGTCGCCGAAGCTCTCCAGGCGGCGGCGGATCCAGCGCGGTATCTCCGCGCCGCAATTGTCGGAAAAACGCGCCAGCTGGGTGAAGTTGGTGATCGGCATGATGCCGGGCACGATGGGCACGTCGCAGCCCAGCGCGCGGACCTCGTCGACGAAGCGCAGGTACGCGTCGTCGTTGTAGAAATACTGGGTGATGGCCGAATCGGCCCCGGCGCGCACCTTGCGCACGAAGTGCTGCACGTCCTCGGCCGGGCTGCGGGCCTGCGGATGGGTCTCGGGATAGGCGGCCACCTCGATGCGGAACCAGTCGCCGAACTCGGCGCGCACCATCGCGACGAGGTCGGCCGCGTAGCGGAAATCGCCGGCGCTGCCGGCCATCCCGGAGGGCGCATCGCCGCGCAGCGTCACCAGGTGGCGGATACCCGCCGCCTGGTAGATCTGCAGCAGCTCGCGCACCGACGCGCGCGTGCTGGCCACGCAGGAGATATGCGGCACGGCCGGCAGTCCGGCGCGGTGCATCTCGAGCGTGGTGCCGAGCGTTCCCTCGCGGGTGGAACCGCCGGCGCCAAAGGTGACGGAATAGAACGCCGGCGCGACGCGCGCCAGCTCGGCGCGGGTCGCGCGCAGCTTCTCGACGCCCTCGGGATTGCGGGGCGGCGAGAACTCGACGCTGAAGACGGGCGTGGCTGTCATGGATCCGATTCCCTGGACGGGCTGCCGGCCGGCCGTGGGCCGGCGCCCGGACCAGCGCTCAATAACGATACGGCTCGGGCTTGTAGGGGCCGGCCTTGTCGACGCCGATATAGCGCGCCTGGGCATCGGTGAGCTCCGTGAGCGTGGCCGACAGCTTGCGCAGCTGCAGGCGCGCCACCTTCTCGTCCAGGTGCTTGGGCAGGACGTACACGCCGATCGGGTAGCGGGCCGTATTGGTGAAGAGCTCGATCTGCGCCAGCACCTGGTTGGCGAACGACGAGCTCATCACGTAGCTCGGATGGCCGGTGGCGCAACCCAGGTTCACCAGGCGGCCCTCGGCCAGCAGGATGATGCGCTTGCCGTCGGGGAAGATGACGTGGTCGACCTGGGGCTTGATGTTCTCCCAGCGGTACTGGCGGATGCCGGCGATGTCGATCTCGTTGTCGAAGTGGCCGATGTTGCAGACGATCGCCTGGTCCTTCATCCGCTTCATGTGATCGTGGGTGATCACGTGGAAGTTGCCGGTGGCGGTGACGAAGATGTCCGCCTTGTCGGCGGCCTCGTCCATCGTGACCACGCGGTAGCCCTCCATGGCCGCCTGCAGCGCGCAGATCGGGTCGATCTCGGTGACCCAGACCTGCGCGGACAGCGCGCGCAGCGCCTGCGCCGAGCCCTTGCCGACGTCGCCGTAGCCGCAGACCACGGCGATCTTGCCGGCGATCATGACGTCGGTCGCGCGCTTGATGCCGTCGACCAGCGACTCGCGGCAGCCGTACAGGTTGTCGAACTTGCTCTTGGTGACCGAGTCGTTGACGTTGATGGCCGGAAACCTGAGCATGCCGTCGCGCGCCATCTGGTACAGGCGCTTGACGCCGGTGGTGGTCTCCTCGGTGACGCCCCTGACCTGCGCCAGGCGGGTCGAATACCACGTGGGGTGGCGCTTGAGCTGGGCGGCGATCGCGGCGAACAGGGCGGTCTCCTCCTCGCTGGTCGGGTGCACGATCAGGCTGGCGTCGGTCTCGGCGCGCGCCCCCAGGTGCAGCAGCAGCGTGGCATCGCCGCCGTCGTCGAGGATCATGTTGGCGTGGCCGCCGTCGGGCCACTCGAAGATGCGGTGGGTGTAATCCCAGTACTGCTCGAGGGTCTCGCCCTTGACCGCGAACACCGGGGTGCCCGAGGCGGCGATGGCCGCTGCCGCGTGGTCCTGGGTCGAATAGATGTTGCACGAGGCCCAGCGCACCTGCGCGCCCAGCGCCTGCAGCGTCTCGATCAGGACGGCCGTCTGGATGGTCATGTGCAGCGAGCCGGTGATGCGCGCACCGCGCAGCGGCTGCTGGCTGGCGTACTCGTCACGGATGGCGATCAGGCCGGGCATCTCCGTCTCGGCGATGGAGATCTCCTTGCGGCCCCAGCCGGCCAGCGCAAGGTCGGCAACGACGAAATCGGTGGTCTTGTGGGTCTTCGGTACGGCGCTCATCCCGCGCCTCCTTTCCGGAAAAGGCAGGTTCGCGAGCGCCGTTGCCGCCGCGGCGCCGGGCGGCACCACGTGCCTCGAGCCTGGCTCGCCCTCCCGTGGCGGGTGGCGGTCGCAACGCTCCTCGAAGCAGGTCAGATTATACGGTTTCCCCGGAGGCACGGGCGCGGACGGCGCCCGCAGTACGCGGAATTGGCGGTGGATCCGGCCGCAATTCGCGCGGGCGGTGCGGCGGCTGCGACGACCCTCACCCCTTGATCCCCGCCGCCGCCCGCAACGCCGGCGCCTTGTCCAGCCGCTCCCAGCTGAACTCCGGCTCGTCGCGCCCGAAGTGGCCGTAGGCGGCCGTCTTGCCGTAGATGGGGCGCAGCAGGTCGAGCATCTGCACGATGCCCTTGGGGCGCAGGTCGAAGTGCTCGTTGACCAGGCGCGCGAGCACCTCGTCGCCGACCCGTCCGGTGCCGCCGGTATCGACGGTGATGTTGATCGGCCGGGAGTAGCCGATCGCATAGCTCACCTGCACCTGGCAGCGGCGCGCCAGGCCGGCGGCCACGATGTTCTTGGCGACGTAGCGCGCGGCGTACGCGGCCGAGCGGTCGACCTTGGTCGGATCCTTGCCGGAAAACGCGCCGCCGCCATGCGGACAGGCGCCGCCGTAGGTGTCGACGATGATCTTGCGGCCGGTAAGCCCGCAATCGCCGTGCGGCCCGCCGATCACGAAGCGGCCGGTGGGGTTGATCAGGTACCTGGTGTCATTGAGCCACGCCGTGGGCAGGACCGGCTTGACGATCTCCTCGATCACCGCCTCCTGCAGGCGCTCGTAGGCGATGTCGGGGTCGTGCTGGGTGGACAGCACCACGGTGTCGATCGCGTGCGGCTTGCCGTCGACGTAGCGCAGCGTGACCTGCGACTTGGCGTCGGGACGCAGCCAGGGCAGGCGGCCGTCGCGGCGCAGGTCGGCCTGGCGCTCCACCAGGCGGTGCGCGTAATAGATGGCCGCGGGCATCAGCTCGGGGGTTTCGTCGCAGGCAAACCCGAACATGAGGCCCTGGTCGCCGGCACCCTGGTCCAGGTCGACGCCCTTGCCCTCGTCGACGCCCTGGGCGATGTCGGGGCTCTGCCGGTCATAGCAGACCATGACCGCGCAGCCCTTGTAGTCGATGCCGTAGTCGCTGTTGTCGTAGCCGATGCGCTTGATGACCTCGCGGGCCACGGCCGGATAGTCGACCGTCGCCGACGTTGTGATCTCGCCTGCCAGGACCACCAGGCCGGTGGTCACCAGCGTCTCGGCCGCGACCCGCGCGCGCGGGTCCTTCTCGAAGATGGCGTCGAGGATGCCGTCCGAGATCTGGTCCGCCACCTTGTCGGGGTGGCCCTCGGAAACCGATTCGGACGTGAAGAGGTAATCGCCTGCCATGTGCGCTCCTGGGTCAAACTGCGCCCCATGGCCGCTAGGCGGGTGACGCTTTAGCAGATGGTGCCGCCGACAGCCAATGCGGCCGGCCCGAAACGCCCTGCAAGTTGACCATTAAACCGGCGATTTCGTGCCCGCATTATAGGCGAAGCGGGCGCCGCCGGCCGGCCGGGTCGCCGGGTATCAGTACTATCGCCCCTGCCATGCCTGCCACCCTGTTTCCGCTACTGCGCCGCGCCGGAGGCGGCCGGTCGCCATGATCGGCCGGGCTTTCCGGCTGCTGGGCCTGCTGCCGCTGCCGGCGCTGCACGCCCTAGGTGCCGTGCTGGGCTGGGTGGCCTACGCGGCCTCGCCGTCATACCGGCGCCGCCTGCGCGCCAACCTGCCGGCCGCGTTCGCGCATCGCCCCGGACTATTGCGCCGCGCCATCGCCGAGGGCGGCAAGCAGGTGCTGGAACTGGCCTGGGTGTGGACCGCCTCGGCCGCGCAGATCCGCCAGCGTGCGCATGCGGCCAATCCCGAGGTGATCGACCGCATCCTGCAGCAGGACCGCGCCATCCTCATGTTGACGCCCCACCTGGGCTGCTTCGAGGTGATCGCGCAGCATCACATGGTGACGGCGGCGGGCCGCGAGCGGCCGATGCTGGCGCTGTACCGCGTGCCGCGCAAGGCCGTGCTGCATCCGCTGTTCGTACGCGCCCGCACCCGGCACGGGCTGCTGCTGGCGCCGGCCGACCTGCACGGCGTGCGCCTCATGCTGCGGGCGTTGCGCCAGCGCCGGATCGTCGGGTTGCTGCCCGACCAGGTGCCCTCGCGCGGCGAGGGCGTGTGGGCGCCGTTCTTCGGCCGCCCGGCCTTCACCATGACCCTGCCGGCGCGCCTGGCGCGCGAGCACGACGCGCTGGTCGTGCTGGTGTTCGCCCAACGGCTGGCACGCGGCGCCGGCTACCGCATCCACTGGCAGCCGCTGGAGGAGGCGCTCGGCGGCGACCCGGCGCGCGACGCGGCCTGCATCAATCGCGCGATGGAGCAGCTGATCGGCCGCTGTCCGGAGCAGTACCTGTGGAGCTACAACCGCTACAAGCAGCCGCCGGGCGTCGAGCCGCCCCCGGGCGCGGCATGAGGGCGGCACGATGATCTACGGCGCCATCGCCCGCCTGTGGATCGGCGTGATCCGCTGGAGCGGGCGGCGCCCGGTGTCCGCGCGCGCCGCGCTGGCGGCGCTCATCGGCGACCTGGGCTGGCTGCTGGTGCGGCGCCGCCGCCGCATCGCCGACGCCAACCTGCGGGCGTGCTTTCCGCAGATGGCGGCCGCGCAGCGGCGCGCGATCGTCCGGCGGATGTTCCGGCGCGTGGCGCGCGGCGCGCTGGACTACGGCGTGCTCTGGTTCGGCAGCGCCGCCGAGCTGCAGCGCATGGTGCGCGTCGACGGCATCGAGCACGTGCGCGACCGCGGACCCGCGCCGCTGATCCTGCTGGCGCCGCATTTTGCCGGGCTCGACGCCGGCGGCATGCGCCTGGCCACCGAATACCGGATGGCGACCATCTACGCGCGCCAGTCCAATGCGGTGTGGGACGCGCAGCTGCGCGCCGGGCGCGACCGCTTCAATGTCCCGGTGCTGATCGCCAAGCACGGCTTCGACCTGCGGCTGGCACTGCGCGCGATGCGCGACGGACTGCCGCTGTACTACCTGCCCGACATGGACAATGGCAGCGCCAATTCGATCTTCGCGCCATTTTTCGGCGTGCCGGCCGCGACCCTCCCGATGGTGTCCCGCCTGGCGCGCAGCATCGGCGCGCGGGTGGTGATGGCGGTGACCGAGCAGACCGACGACGGCTACGTTCTACACCTGGAGCCGCCCTGGGAGGACTTCCCGGGCGCGTCGGTCGAGGCGGACACCGCGCGCATGAACCGCGAGATCGAGCGCTGGGTGCGGCGCCTGCCGGACCAGTACCTGTGGACCCACCGGCGCTTCAAGACGCGCCCGCCCGGGGCGCCATCGATATACGGTTGAGCCCGCCGCTGCTGACGCCGCGGTGCACGGCGCCAGCAGCGGCCTGAGCGATAATCGGCCCATGAAACTGCGTTTCACCAAGATGCAGGGCGCCGGCAACGACTTCATCATGCTCGACGGCATCCACCAGGGCCTGGACCTGTCGCCGGCGATCCTGCGCCGACTGGCCGACCGGCGCTTCGGCATCGGTGCCGACCAGATCCTGGTCGTGGAGGCACCGCCCGATGCCACGGCGGACTTCCGCTATCGCATCTTCAATGCCGACGGCGCGGAGGTCGAGCAGTGCGGCAACGGGGCGCGCTGCTTCGTCAAGTTTGTCCACCAGCTCGGCCTGACCCGGCGCTCCGCCATCCGCGTGATCACCGCCGGCGGGCGCATCGAGCCGCGCCTGGAAGACAACGGGCTGGTCAGCGTCGACATGGGCGCGCCCGACCTGCTTGCGGCGGCGTCGGGTTTCGACACCGCCGGCCTGCAGGCGCAGCGGATCGGCGCGGCCGAGGCCTGGCCGCTGGACATCGACGGCACCACGGTGATGCTGACGATGGTGTCGATGGGCAATCCGCACGCGGTGCAGTTCGTCGCCGACGTCGACAGCGCGCCCGTGCGCACGCTGGGCCCGGTGCTGGAAAGGCACCCGCGGTTCGCGCACGGCGTGAACGCCGGCTTTGCGCAGATCGTCGATCGCGCCACGCTGCGCCTGCGCGTCTGGGAGCGCGGGGCCGGCGAGACCCTGGCCTGCGGCACCGGCGCCTGCGCCGCAGCCGTGGCCGGCATCCGCATGGGATTGCTGCGGTCGCCCGTGCAGGTGCAGGCGCGCGGCGGCACGCTGCACATCGACTGGCAGGACACGCCGGCGGCCGCCGGCGGGCGCAACTGGGGCCGGCGCGCGACCGACCTGCGCGATGCCGTGCCGGTGCGCATGACCGGACCGGCCGAGAAGGTCTTTGACGGGGAAATCGAACTGCCATGACGGATGCCGAGGTCGCACGTTTCCTGCAGGACAACCCCGCCTACTTCCAGGACCACCCCGAACTGTTCACCGAGCTGCAGCTGCCCGATCCGCACCAGGGCCAGGCGGTATCGCTGGTCGAGCGCCAGGCGCTGCTGCTGCGCGAGCGCGTCCGCGACCTGGAGCTGCGCCTGTCCGAACTGCTGCGCATCGGCCGCGACAACGACCGGCTGGCGCGCCACCTGGTGGAATGGACGCGGACACTGCTGGCCGCGCCGGAGCGTGCGCGCCTCGGCGCCGTCGCCAGCGAGGCGCTGCGGCAGATATTCGGCGTGCCGCTGGCCGAGATCCGCACCTGGAACGCCGATCCGGCGCCGAACGAGGCCGCCGCCGCGGCGTGGGCGGCCACCCTGTCGGCGCCCGCCTGCGGCACGCAGTTCGACCTGCGCGTCATCGAGGGCCTGGCCGAGCCGTGGAGCAATGCGCGCAGCGTGGCGCTCATACCGCTGCGCCGCGCCGATGGCGCGCCGCCCTTCGGCCTGCTGATACTGGGGTCGTCCGATCCGGCGCGCTTCGACGCCACGCTGGGTACGGCGCTGCTGGCGCGCATCGGCGAGCTGGCCAGCGCCGCGCTGGCGCCGGCCGCGGCGCCTTGAGCCGGCGGGCGGGAAGGCCCCTGACCATGGCCGCCACGGCGACCGTGCTGCTCAAGCCCGGCAAGGAGCGGTCGGTGCTGCGGCGCCATCCGTGGATCTATGCCGGCGCGATCGCCGCCGGCGGCGACGAACCGCCCAACGGCGCGCTGGTCGCCGTGCGCGCCAGCGACCGGCGCTTCCTGGCCTGGGCCGCCTGGTCGCCCGGCTCGACGATCCGCGCGCGCTGCTGGAGCTACGACGAATCGGACCGCATCGACGCCGCCTGGCTGGCGGCCCGGGCACGCGCGGCCGTGGCGCGCCGCGCCGCGCTCTGGGCGGACACCAATGCCGCGCGGCTGGTCTTCGGCGAGGCCGACGGCCTGCCGGGGCTCGTCGCAGACCGCTACGACAGCACGCTGGTCGTGCAGATCCAGGCAGCCGGCGTCGATGCGCACCGCGAAGCGCTGCTCGATGCGCTGTGCGCGGCCAGCGGCTGCCGCACGGTGTTCGATCGTTCGGACGCGGCACTGCGCTCGCGCGAGGGGCTGGCCGACAGCGGCGGCCTGCTGCGCGGCCCGGCGCCGCCGGCGCTGGTGCCTATCCAGGAGCACGCCGTCGCCTACGCGGTGGACATCCGCCGCGGCCACAAGACCGGCTTCTACCTCGACCAGCGCGACAACCGGCACCGTCTGGCCGGGCTGGTGCGGGCCGCGGCGCTGCGGCTGGGGCGCGCGCCACGGGTGCTCAACTGCTTTTGCTACACCGGCGGCTTCAGCCTGGCCGCGGCGCTGGCCGGCGCTGGCGCGGTGCTGTCGATCGATTCCTCGGCCGATGCGCTGGCACTGGCGGCGGGCAATGCCGAGCGCAACGGGCTCGATCCGGCGTTGCTGCTGTGGGACTGCGCCGATGTCTTCGAGGCGCTGCGCGGCTTGCGCGAGGCGGGCCGCACCTTCGACCTGATCGTGCTCGATCCGCCAAAGTTCGCCACCAACCAGCATCAGATCGAACGGGCGGCACGCGCCTACAAGGACATCAACCTGAGCGCGCTGCGCCTGCTCGAACCCGGCGGCAGCCTGCTGACCTTCTCCTGCTCGGGCGCCATCGAGGTCGACCTGTTCCAGAAGATCGTCGCCGGCGCCGTGGTCGATGCCGGCATCGATTGCCACCTGCGCGCGCGGCTGGCCGCCGGCGCGGACCACCCGACGCTGATCACCCATCCGGAGGGCGAATACCTCAAGGGCCTGCAGCTCGAGCGGCTGGCCTGAGGCGGGGCGGCCCCTGGCTCGCCTGCCATTCGCGGGCGGGCAATTTGGTCTACACTTCGCGCCCCGCAATTTTTTGCATCCCGCGGCCCCGTTTTTTGCCCGCGGCGCCACGGACGGGGCAACCAGCTTCAGGAAAGCGAACGTGAACCAGGCGGCGGAAAAGTCCAGCGGCAGGTCCAATCCCGGTGCGAGCACGCGCGGCCTGATCCCCGTGACCATCCTGACCGGCTTCCTCGGGGCCGGCAAGACCACGCTGCTCAATCGCCTCCTGGCCGAATCGCACGGGCACCGGATCGCCGTTATCGAGAACGAATTCGGGCCCGAAAGCGTGGACAACGAACTGCTCGTGCGTGACGCCGACGAGCAGATCGTGGAAATGAACAACGGCTGCGTCTGCTGCACCGTGCGCGGCGACCTGGCGCGCATCCTGGGCGAACTGCAGCAAAAGCGCGCCACGGGCAGCATTTCGTTCGAACGCGTCGTCATCGAGACGACCGGCATGGCCAACCCGGGCCCGGTGACCCAGACCTTCTTCGTCGACGAAGAGGTGGGCAACCACTACCGGATCGACGGCGTGATCACGGTGGTCGACGCCAAGCACGGCCACGAGACCCTGGACAAGCAGAGCGAAGCGCAGAACCAGGTGGGGTTCGCCGACCGCATCCTGCTGTCCAAGACGGACCTGGTCGACCCGGACGAGGTGCGATCGCTACGCGAGCGCCTGGTGCGCATGAACCCGCGCGCGCCGATCCGCGCCGTGCACATGGGACGGGTTCCGGTCGCCGAGATCTTCGACATCGGCGGCTTCGACCTGAACGCGGTGCTCGAGATCGACCCCGACTTCCTGGCCGCGGAACATCCCGACGCCGCCCGCGCCCGGGCACTGCAGGACGGGCACGCGCACGACGAGAGACACGACCACGACCATGAACACGGTCACGGCCATGACCACGAGCACGGCCACCATCACCACGAGCACGACGACGCCATCCAGGCCTTCCTGTTCCGCTCCGACCGGCCGTTCGACGCCCGGCGCCTGGAGGAGACCATGAGCGCGTTGATACAGGTTTACGGACCCGACCTGCTTCGGTATAAAGGCGTGCTTTTCGTGCGCGGTTCCGGCCGGCGCATGATCCTGCAAGGTGTCCACATGCTGATGGGCGTCGAGCCCGGCCGCAGCTGGGAGCGCCGCGATACACCGTCGAGCAAAATGGTGTTCATCGGGCGCAGTCTGCCCAAGGAAATCTTCATGCAGGGGCTCGAGTCGTGCCTCATTCGCTAGGCCCCCGACGTCTGAACAACAACTAGGCAGTGCCTCCCCGCGCCAGGAAAGGTTGATCGATGGCTACGAAATCCAAGGCGCCCGCGAAATCGGCGGGCGCAGCAAAGACCGCAAAGAGCGCGCCCAAGAAGCCGGCCAGGCCGGCGGCCAAGAAGGCGGCCGCCAAGAAGGTCGCCGCCAAGCCGGCCGCCAAGCCGGTTGCCGCCAAGAAGGCCGCCCCGCCGGCCAAGGCCGCCACGGCAGCCAAGGCGGCCAAGACGCCGCTCAAGCCCGTTTCCGCCGCCGCCAAGCCGGCCCCGATCAAGTCCACCGGGCGCGGCAGCCCGCGCCTGGGTGTCGTGCCGCCGTCCCCCAATGCCGTGCCCGGCGCGGTAGCCAGCGCCAGCCTTCCCGTACCCAAGCCGGCGCCACGCCCCTTCCAGACGGTGAGCCCAAAGGACCTGGCATCGGCGCACGAGTACCTGCTCAGCCGCTCGGCCGGCCGCAGCGAGGCGCCGGTCATCGTCGACGGCAAGTCGCTGCCGACCGAGGAACAGTTGCTGGCCATGCCCGATACCGAATACATGAACGCCGACCAGCTGGCGTTCTTCCGGCACCGGCTGCAGCAGATCGAGCGCGAGATCCTGAGCAATGCCGACGAGACCACCGAGCACCTGCGCGAGACGGTCATCGTTCCCGATCCGGCCGACCGCGCCACCATCGAGGAAGAGCACGCGCTGGAACTGCGCACGCGCGATCGCGAACGCAAGCTGCTCAAGAAGGTGCAGGCCTCGCTGGCCCAGATCGAATCGGGCGAATACGGCTTTTGCGAGGAAACCGGCGACCCCATCGGCATCCCGCGCCTGCTGGCGCGGCCCACCGCGACGCTCAGCCTTGAGGCCCAGCAGCGGCGCGAGATCAAGCAGAAGCTGTTCGGCGACTGATCCCCGGGCCGGTCAGGAACGTGCTGACGGCGCCCGCGGGGTTTGCGGCGGCGTTTGCGGCGAGGCTGGCGTGCTGCGCCGCTGGGCGGCGACCCGCCCGAGCGCCTCGAGCACGGCCTCCGACTCGGTGAACAATACCCACAGCAGCCATAACGCGGCAGCCAGGATGCCGGCGATGAAGACCCAGTCGATCGCCGACCTGGCGTCCGCGGTCAGCAGCGGCGCCAGGAAATGGGCCAGTACGCCGTAGGCGCTGGCCACGGCGATCAGCGTGAACAGCGCCAGGACCATGGCCGACAGCGGGCTTGCCGGTCCGCCGGCCCGGCGCAGCTGGCCGGAAAAGCGCAGGCCGAGCGCCCAGAACAGCGCCAGAGCGCCGCCGTGCGCGATGAACTGGACCAGTGCCCCGGCGCTGATCCGGGTCGAGCCGATCACGTTGCCTTTGAAGGGTTCGAGTCCCGCGAGCACCGAGCCCAATACCAGCGCCACAACGATCACGACCAGGTACTTGCCGATCCAAAACCAGTTCTCTCTCATGATCTTTGGCTTCCTTTGCCGACGGGATCCGGGCCGGTTCGACACCGGCGCGCCATTATTCAATAAATGCGCGCGCCGACAAGCGCGAATATGCGCAAATCGCCGCCGGCCAGGCTAGGCCGTAATCATGAGGCTCCGGCGCCCCGGTGCGCCGGCGGCGCCGCAGCCCGGGCCGCGGCCGGCGTGCGATGCAGCAGGTGCGCGTCCCCGGCCGGCGAGGTGCCGCGATCGTAGGGCCTGGCCACCACCATGTAGACCAGGCCGGCGGCGAACACGCCGGCCGTCGTGATGATCATCGCGTAGTTGCTGAACCAGGGGTCCTGGGGATTGCGCGGCCAGACCATGTTGGTGATGGCAACGATGCCGTAGCACAGCGCCAGCACATTCACCGGCAGGCCCCAGGCACCCAGCGAAAAGGCGCCGGCCGGGCGCCAGCCCCGGGCACGGGCGACAAGCGCACCCAGCACCAGCATCTGGAAGGCGATATAGATGCCCACGGCCGCGAAGCTGATGATGGTGTTGATCGCGTCCTGCAGCCACAGGCCGCACAGCGCGAACGACGCCGGAATGACGCCGGTCACGATCAGCGCGGCAGTCGGGATATGCCGGCGGGGCGACAGGCGGCTCAGGGTGGCGCTGCCGAGGATCATCCGGTCGCGGGCGTAGGCGAAGAGCAGGCGGCTGGCGGCGGCCTGCAGGCTCAGCAGGCACGAAACGAACGACACCAGCACCACCGCGATGACCGCGCGAAAGCCCATTTCGCCCATTGCGGCGCGCAAGGTCGACGCCACCGGATCCTTGTCCTGGCCGGCGATCACCGCATTCATGTCGGGTACCGCGAGGATCAGCGCCAGGCACACGAACATGGCCGAGGCGCCGCCCACGTAGATGGTCATGCGCATGGCCTTGGGGATCATGCGGCCGGGGTCGGGGGTTTCTTCGGCCACGTCGCCGCAGGCCTCGAAGCCGTAGTAGCAGAACATCGCGCCCAGGGCCGAGGCGGCGAACGCCCACAGGTAGCTGCCGTCGACCTGCAGGTGATAGGTCTGGAACAGCACCGCCAGCGGCTGGTGGCGCGCGAAGACGATCAGGTAGCCGCCGACGACGATGGCGCCGATGAGTTCGCAGATGAAGCCGAACATGGCCACCCGCGCCAGCAGGCGCGTGCCGCTCAGGTTCATCAGCGTCACGCCCAGGATCATGGCCAGTGCCACGGCGGTATTGGCCGCGGGCCCGGCGTCCAGGCCGATCATCTGCGCGAAGAAGGGTGCGCCGCCCGTGGCCACCGCGGAAATCGTGGTGCACAGCGCACAGGCGTAGACCCAGCCGGCCATCCAGGCCCAGCGCTTGCCGACCAGGCGCCGCGCCCAGGGGTAGATGCCGCCGGAGATCGGAAACTGCGACACCACCTCGCCGAAGACCAGGCAGACCAGCATCTGGCAGGCCCCGACCAGCAGGTAGTTCCAGAACATCGGCGGGCCGCCCGCCGACAGCGCGAAGGCAAACAGCGTGTAGACCCCGACCACCGGCGAAAGATAGGTGAAGCCCAGCGAGAAGTTCTCCCACTTGCTCATCGAGCGGTCGAAGTTCGAGACGTAGCCCAGCGCGCGCAACTGCGCGGCGTCGTCCGTCTCCTGCGATGGCGCCTTGGCGCCCGCCGCTGCCGCCGTCCGCTCACCCGTCATCGCCGACACCTGCTCCTCCATCCGTTGCCTGCCGGCCTGCCGGCGCATCAAGGATTGCGCACCACGCCCGCGGTGGAAAAAAGCACGGGCGAACCGTCCGCACGCGGCACCGCGGCCGTCAACGACACGGGCTCCACGCGCTGCTGCACCGTGAAGCTCCGGCCGCCGTCGCCGCTGGTCAGCGACACGCCGTCGAGCGCAGTGGCAATGATCGAGCCGTCGGGAAGCTCGGTCAGGCTGGTGATGGAGCTCTCCGTGCCGCTGACGACCGGGGTCCAGCTGCGGCCCCGGTTCGTGCTGCGCAGCATCTTGCCACGCAATCCGGCCACCAGCAGGCTGCCATCGCGCAACGTGACGCCGGCCCAGAGCGTGCCCTTGTTGCCCGTGGGCAATGCGGTCCAGTGCGCGCCGGCATCGTCGCTGCGAAAGACCATGCCCTGTTCCCCGGCAATCAGGACGCCACCATGGTGGTCGGGAAACAGCGCGAACAGGTTGGTATCCATCTTGCGGGCCCCGGGCGGGGCGGGCAGCTGGCCCTTCTGCCAGGTGGCGCCACCGTCGCGGGTGGTCAGCAGCAGCGAGAACAGGCCGGCGGCAATGCCGGTCTGCGCATCCCTGAACCACACCGAGAACAGCGGCTGGTCGACGGTACGGTCGTCGCGCTGCAGGGCCCAGTGCTCGCCGCCGTCCTGGGTGGCCAGGATGACGCCCCAGTGGCCGACGGCCCAGCCGAGCCGGGCGTCGACGAAGGACACCGCGGTGAGCGTGGCGCGGGTCGGCACGACGGCGGCCTGGCGGAAGGTGCGACCCTCGTCGTCGGAGAGCAGCACTAGACCACGGTCGCCGACCCCGACAATGCGCGCGCCGGCGCGCGCCGCACCCAGGATCATCGTGGTTTCGGGCTGGGCCAGGCGGTTGGCCGGGGTCTGCTGGACGCCCGCAATGGGGCCTTCGGTGGGGGCCAGGATCTGGCCGGACTGCGCCTGGACGGCGGCGCCGGCCAGCGCGAGCGCGAGGACGCACAGACGGGAAGCGAGGCGAAGGGACATGATCCGGTGCATCAGTGATGGAAGGGCATGGTGACCAGCACGCGGTTCTTGCGCGGGAAGAACCGCTCAAGCAGCACGGCCACCGCCGGCAGTGCGGTCATCGCCATGACGAGGTTGACCATGAACATGAAGGCCAGCAGCTTGCCCATGTCGGCCTGGAACTTCAGGGCCGAGAACGACCAGGTCGCCACGCCGATGGCCAGGGTGATGGCCGTGAAGATCGTCGCCATGCCGACCTCGAGGATGGACGCCTCGAGCGACTTGACGATCGACTCGCCGGCGGCCAGGTGCGCCTGCAGCCGGTTGTAGATGTAGAAGGCGTAATCCACCCCGACGCCCACCGCGAGCACCATGACCGGCAGCGTGGCCACCGTCAGGCCGATCTCGAAGTGCTTCATGAAGGCGTAGCCGATGAAAGTGGCGAAGGTGAGCGGCAGGCAGCAGGCCAGCACGGCGCGCCAGTCGCGGTAGGCGACGAACACCAGGATGGCGATGGCCAGGTACACGTTGAGCATCATCGGCAGCTCGCTGCGCGCCACCGCCTCGTTGATGGCGGCGATCACGCCGGCATTGCCCGAGGCCAGGCGGATGGTGACGCCCGGCAGGTGGTTGGCGTCGCGGAACTGCTTGACCATGGCGATCACGCCGCGGATGGTGGTGGCCTTGTGATCGGTCAGGTACAGGTGCACCGCCGACATGCTGCAGTCGCTGCTGACGTAGCCGCGGTCGCGCGAGATCTCCGTGGCCAGCCCGCCGTAGTTGATCGGATCGAGCGGCACCACGTTCATCTTGGGGATGCCCTCGTTGTAGCCCGTGTTGTAGATGCGCAGCTGGCCGGAGAAGGACTTGACCGCCTGCACGCCCGGGGCATGCTCGAGCACGGCCACGAAGTCGTCCTGGAACTTGGCGATGGCCGTGTTCGGGCAGGAGTCGGCCGGGGCCTCGAACACCACGGTGATCCAGTCCAGGCCCAGGTCGTAGGCGCCGGCGATGGCCACGGCGTCGCGATTGAAGCGGGCGTCGGCGCGCAGCTCGGGTGCGCCCGGCTGCAGCGTGCCGACCACGCGGCCGCGGCTCTCCCAGACCGCCCCCGCGAAGACCGCGCCGGCCAGCACCGCGACGATCACCGCGTTGCGCGGCTCGGCCACGCGCGCCAGGCCGCGCAGCCAGCCCGAGCGCTTCTCGCGCCGCTGCATCGACTTGGTCGCGTACTCCTCGGTGAAATTGAAGTAGGACGCCGCCACCGGCAGCAGCACGAGGTTGGTGACGATCTTGTAGCCGACGCCGATCGACGAGATGATGGCCATCTCGCGCACCATGGCGATCGGGATGAGCAGCAGCGTGACGAAGGACACGAAGGCCGTCACCAGCGCCAGCGTGCCCGGCACCAGCAACCCGGAGAAGCTGGCTCGGGCCGCCTGTTCGGTGCTGTGGCCGGCAGCGAGCTCGCGCACGATGAAATTGATCTGCTGCACGCCGTGCGACACGCCGATGGAAAACACCAGGAACGGCACCAGCACCGCCAGGGGATCGAGGCCGAAACCCAGCAGCCGCAGCGTGCCGAACTGCCACACCAGCGAGGTGAGCGAACAGAATATCGGCAGCAGGGTCAGGCGGACCGAGTGGCAGTACCAGTAGACCGCCAGCGCAGTGAGCAGCAGCGCCACCGCGCAGAAGACCAGCACCGAGGAGGCCCCCTCGGCGATGTCGCCCACCTGCTTGGCGAAGCCGATGATCTCGATCTCGTACCGGTCGTCCTCGAAGGCCTTGCGGATCTTCTCCTCGAGGATGCGGTTGTAGGCCACGTAGTCCAGGCGCCTGCCCTCGCGGTCCACGTCCTCGATCTCGGCCGAGATCATGGCGCTGCTCTGGTCGCGCGAGACCAGCGTGCCGATGAAGCCGCCCTGGGTGGTGGCGCGCTTGATGGCCTCGATGGCCTCGGGCGTGAGCTGGTCGATGGTGACCGTCCCGGGGATCACGGGCTGGGCGCGGAAACCCTCCTCGGTGATCTCGCTCACGAAGCTGTTGGGTGTCCACAGCGACTGCACGCCCAGCCGGTCGACGTGCGGCAGGAAGATCACCGCCTGGGTGACGTCGTACAGGCGCGTCAGCGCCTCCCTGGTCCAGATGTCGCCCTTGCGCACCTTGACGACGATGGAGATGCGATTGGCGCCGAAGAGCTGCTCGCGGTACTTCTGGAAGGTTTTGATGTACTCGTGGCCGATCGGGAACTGCTTGTCGAAGCCCGCCTCCATGCGCAGCTGCAGCGCGAACACCGACATCACGGCCGTGAAGGCCAGCAGCACCAGCAGGACCCAGCGCCGGTGCCCGAAGAAGAAATCCTCTAGTTTTTTTACCATTGCCTACTGCTTTCCAAAGCCATTGCGGGGGCGGCGGAGGGTGCCGCCACCGTACCGGCGCTACAACCCCCACCCCCGGCCCCTCTTCCGCCGGCGGGAGAGGGTCGGGGTGAGGGCCCGCTCAGCGTTCGCTGATCGAGCGCAGGTTCTCCGGCGTGTAGTAGTTCACGTTGAAGTGCGAGTCGCCCTTCTCGTCGGGCATGAAGCGGATGTCCTTGGCGCCGCCGACCACGTTGGAGTCGAGCACGTAGCGGTTGTTGGAGAAGTCGTAGAACATCACCAGCGAGGCGTTCACGCAGGCATCGATCTCCCAGGCGGGGATGACCCCGGCTTCCTTGTGGCGCCAGAGCTTGCCGGCCGCGTCGTATTCCTCGGCGGCGGCGGCCAGCCAGGTGTCCTCGTCCAGGTACAGGATCTTGCGCGGGGCGCTGTGGCGCATTCCGGGCTTGAGGTCGCCCTCGATCACCCAGACGCGATGCAGCTCGTAGCGGCGCATGTCGTTGGGGATGTACGGCTGTGCCACGCCCTGCATCGGGCGGCGCTGGTTGACGAGCTCGAGGGCGTTGTAGGGAATGTAGATCTCCTTGCGGCCGACGATCTTCCACTCGAAGCGGTCCGGATTGCCGTAGTACATGAACAGCGAGTCGTTCGGGTACTGGTTCTCGAAGCCGATGATCGGTGTGTCGTAGGCATAGGCCGGCAGGCGGCGCACCCGGCGCTGGCCGGTGAAGTAGTAGAAGGACTCGGTGTCGGCCTTGAAGTAGTAGGTCTGCACCAGCTTCTGGCCGGCCAGCGAGGCCGGCTCGGTGAAGCCGTAGTAGAAGCCCTGCTGCACGTAATTCACGTCCTTGGGCGACCAGGTGCCCTTCTTGCCCCAGGGGAAGTAGGTCGCCTGGTCCCAGCGGGTGATCACGCCGGCCGTGGAGCCGGCCTTGGGCGAGACCGTCGTATAGGCGTCCTCCCAGCGCAGTCCCGAGCCCTGGTAGCGCATCAGGTAGTTCCAGACCGCCTCGATGCCCTTCTTGGGGATCGGGAACGGTACCCCCGGCAGCGCCGCGTCCGCCAGCGACCAGCCGTCCTCGGCGATCTTCGACTTCGCCACCCCGTCGACGGTGTTCTTGAGCACGAAGTCGGGGAACGAGCAGTCCCGGTGCGAGGGATACACGTTCATCTGGTAGCCCTTGAGCTTGAGCATCTCGAGCTCGCCGGGTGTCAGCCTGTCGGCGTACTTGGATGCGTTCGACGCGTCGATGGTGAACAGCGGCTTTTCGTCCTTGTAGCGCGAATAGTCGACGCGCACCTTGCCCCACTTCCAGTCGCCCACCGGCTTGTCGGTGGCGCCGCTCCACTTCGGAATGGTGCCGTCGGCGTTGCCCTCGGGGTTGGCGCCGACCGGGGTCAGCGTCTTGCCCAGGTCGGCGGCGGTCTGCGCCGCGGCCGGCTGCCCGTGCAGCGCGCCCGCAGCGGCCAACAGCGCCGCGCACAGCAGCGTTCCCTTGCTTGCATGCATTTTCATGAGATCCACCTGTGAGTTTCCGGAGTTCAGAAGTTGTACGTAACGAAGGCGCCGATCAGGTCGCGGTCGCGATAGGGCATGTCCGAGGGCTGCTCGCCGCCGAAGAAAGTCGTGTAGTTCAACCCCGCCTGCCACACCGTCGGGTTCTGGTTGAGCAGCAGGTAGAAGTTGAGCGACTGGGCCCCCTTGAGATACGTGGCGGCGATGTTCGGGGTGTATCCCGAGATTGCGCGGAAGTATGTCACCCCCGGCGTGACCTGCCAGCCCGACAGCAGGGATCCATCATAGGTAAAGTTGAAGTCGACGATACCCCCGGTCGACAACGAGGTGCCGCGCGGCAGCACGATGGGGTTCTGGCCCTGCGTGAGCCAGACGATGTAGCCGGCCTGCGGCGCCTGCGCGACCGTCACGCCGTCGACCTGCTGGGTCATCACGTCGGACACGCCCTGGTAGTAGGTGCCGACCAGCTCGAACGTGAGGAAGCCGGAATCGGCGTGCAGCGTATTGAGCACGAAAGGCGTCTCGCTGGGCTGCAATTGCATCTGGCCGGTCAGGTGCATTTCCCACTTGTGTTCGTCCTTGTACAGCGGGCAGTTGGCCACCGGGCTGAAGTTTCTGTTCGCGTCCAGCGGCGCGCCGGGCGTGAAGCAGCCCGACAGCGACACGGCGTCCCGCGGACGGAAGGACAGCTCGCCGCCGAACGCCCAGAGCCCGGCCTGGAAGTTCGTGCTGACGCCATACAGGTCGCGGTTCTCCAGGTAGTCGGCCTTGTAGTCGATCAGGCCAGAGGCCGCCGGATCGGGCAGGATCCGGAAATACGGCGACTTGTCGTGGTAGCGCAGGTAGTAGAAGCCGTAGTCGACGCTGGACCCCGGCGCCTTGTCGTGGAAGGAGATGCCGTACTCGCCCTGGTTGCGGGCTTGGCCGTCGGACTGGATGCCCGCGGCAACGCCCAGCGTGCCGTTGAGCAGGCCAGCGTTGATCTGGTTGATCGCGCCCTGCGGCACGCGACCGCCGATGTTGTACGGCGGCAGGCGGGCGATATTGGCCGGATCCAGCCCGGTCGCATTGAAGTTCGAGCCGAAGGTGAACGGATCGCGGTAGCCGTTGCCCAGGAAGTCGGCGGTCGACCAGTAGCCGCCGACCGGCGCGTAGAGATTCGGATTCCAGCCGAACTGGTAATAGGCTTCCATGTTCCAGCCGTTGCCCAGCTGGCCGGCCAGCGACACCATCGGCGCCGGCAGCACGAACTCCTTGATCTGGGTGCCGGGGATCAGCGACTTCTGGTAGTCGATGGCATTGGTCGCGTTGATGCCGCCGTAGAGGTAGAGGCTCTCGCCCCAGTTCAGGACCTGGCGGCCGACGCGCACGCGCCACGCGTCGTCGCCCACCGTGAACTTCTTGCCGGCCCACAGGTCGAGCAGGCGCCAGTTGTGGACGATCTGTTCGCGCGCGTCCTTGCTCAGCTCGGTGCGCTGCGTGGCGCCGGCCGCCGGGTCATAAAGCACGCTGCCGCGCGCCAGCAGGTCGATGCCGTCCTGCTCGTCGTGGGCCAGCAGTTCGGTGGTGAACTTGGCGTAGCCCGTGAACAGCTGGCCTTTCTTGTAGTTGAGGTTGCCGTTGTCGCCCGCCGACCACGAGCCGGTATTGGCGCCGGCGCCGCAGGAGGTCGACGTGTCGCCGACCAGGCCGCAGGTGGGATCGAGCAGCCGGATTCCCAGGCCCGCCGTGACCTGCGAGTCCACCGCACCGGTCCATCGTTCGTATTCGAACGGAAATGCCGCCGCCGTTCCCGACCAGCCGCCGGCCGCCGCAGCGGCCAGTACACCGGCAAGGACGCCGGCCCTCTTCAGTCGCTTCATATCGATTCCCCTTCTCCGTCAGGCCGTTCTGTTGTGTTTTGGAATTCCGCATGCCCGTGGGCATGCCCGATGGAACGCTGCCAGCACTTGCCTCAGATCTTCACCATCACATGACGCGCACAGGTGTATTCCTCCAGCGAGTAGATCGACTGGTCCTTGCCGTAGCCGGAGCGCTTCATGCCGCCGTGCGGCATCTCGGCGGTCAGCATGAAGTGCGAATTGACCCAGGTGGCGCCGTATTCGAGCGCCGAAGCCACGTGCATCGCCTTGCTGACGTCGCGCGACCACACCGACGAGGCCAGGCCGTAGTCCGAGTCGTTGGCCATGGCGATGGCTTCGTCCATGTCCTTGAACGGCGTCACCGACACCACCGGGCCGAACACCTCGCGACGCACGATCTCGTCGGTCTGGCGCGCATTGGCGATGACTGTCGGCTCGAAGAAGAAGCCGCGGCGCTGCGCCATGCGCCCGCCGGACACGACCTCGATGTGCGGCACCAGGCGCGCCCGCTCGACGAAGCCGGCCACGCGGTTGCGCTGGCGCTCGGAGATGCACGGTCCCATCTCGACGCCCTGGTCGTTCTGCTCGCCGATGCGGATCGTCGACACCGCGCTGGCCAGGTCGGCGACAAAATTCTCGTAGATCGACGACTGGGCGTAGACGCGGCAGGCGGCGGTGCAGTCCTGCCCGGCGTTGTAGTAGCCGAACGTGCGGATGCCCTGGACGACGGCGTCCAGGTCGGCATCCTCGAACACCAGCGCCGGCGCCTTGCCGCCCAGTTCCAGGTGGGTGCGCTTGATGCCGCGCGCGGCGATCTCCAGCACCTTCTGGCCTGTGGCCACGTCGCCGGTGAGCGAGATCATGCGCACGGCCGGTTGCGCCAGCAGCGGCGCGCCGACGGACTCGCCGCGGCCGCAGACGATGTTGACCACGCCGGGCGGCAACACCTCGGCCAGGAACTCGGCCAGCTTCAGGGTGGTGAGCGGGGTCTGCTCGGAAGGCTTGAGCACCACGGTGTTGCCCGCCGCCAGCGCGGGGCACAGCTTCCAGGCCGCCATCATCAGCGGGTAGTTCCACGGCGCGATCGAGGCCACCACGCCGATCGGATCGCGGCGGATCATGCTGGTGTGGCCCGCCAGGTACTCGTTGCTGGCCGACCCGTTCATCACCCGCGCCGCGCCGGCGAAGAAGCGGAAGATATCGGCGATGACCGGGATCTCGTCGCCCAGCATCGCCAGGTAGGGCTTGCCGGCATTGAGCGACTCCAGGCGCGCCAGCTCCGGGCCGTTCTGCTCGATGCGGTCGGCGATGCGCAGCAGCATCAGCGCGCGGTCGCGCGGGGTCGTCCGCCGCCAGGTGCCGAAGGCGCGTTCGGCCGCCTGCACCGCCCGCTCGATCTGCCCCAGCGAGGCCTCGCCCACCTGGGCCACCACCTCGCCGGTTGCCGGATTGACGATGCGCTCGGGAGCCTCTTCGCCAGTGACAAACTGGCCGTCGATGAACAATTCGGTACGCATGGGGTCTGATGTCTCCGTCTGATTTTTTAGTGGGCGGCAGGCGCGCCGCCGCCCTCGGAACGCTCGGTGATCCGGTACGCCAGGATGATCGGGATGGTCGTCACGGCGATCACCGCCAGCGCCACGACGTTGGTGATCGGCATGTCGCGCGGCTTGGTCAGCTGGTTGAGCAGCCAGATCGGCAGCGTGCGCTGCGCGCCTGCGGTGAAGGTGGTGACGATGATCTCGTCGAAGCTCAAGGCGAAGGCCAGCAGCGCCCCGGCCATGACGGCGCTGGCGATGCCCGGCAGCACGACCTGCCGGAAGGTCTGGAATGCATCGGCGCCAAGGTCCATCGACGCTTCGACATGGCTGCGGGGCAGGCGGCGCAGCCGCGCGCTGACATTGCCGTACACCATGACCACGCAGAAGGTGATGTGGCCGATGACGATGGTCAGCAGGCCCGGTTCGAGCTCGAACAGCCGCACGACGGACAGCAGCGCGATGCCGGTGATGATGCCCGGCAGCGCGATGGGCAGGTTGAACAGCAGGTTGAGCGCATTGCGGCCGAAGAAGCGCTGCCGGTGCACGGCCAGCGCGGCCAGCGTGCCCAGCACGACGGCCAGCATCACGGCAATCGCAGCCACCTCGAGGGACAGCCCGACGGCCTCGAGCAGGTCGCGGCGCTCGAGCGCGCGCCCGAACCAGCGGCCGGTGAACCCCTGGAGGGGGAAGGTATAGGCGCTGGTCTCGCTGTTGAAGGCGTAGACCGCGATCACCACGATCGGGAAATGCAGGAAGACGAAGCCCAGGACGACCGCCGCCTTCAGGCCCCAGGACGGGCGGTCCGCAAACGGGCGGGCGGGCCTAGAAGGCATCGAAGGCTCCGAGGCGCCGCGCCAGCCACAGCCAGGCGGCCACCACGACGATGGGCACCAGGGTCAGCGCCGCGGCCAGCGGAATGTTGCCGATCGCGCCCTGGTACTTGTAGACCGCCGTGCCGATGAAGTCGCCCGACGGGCCCACCAGGGTGGGCACGATGTAGTCGCCGAAGGTCAGGCAGAAGGTGAAGATCGAGCCGGCGGCGATGCCGGGCACGCTCAGCGGCAGGATGATCTTGCGGAAGGTCTGCGCCGGGCTGGCGCCCAGGTCGGCCGAGGCCAGCAGCAGGTTGCGCGGAATGCGCTCGATCGAGGCCTGCACCGGCAGGATCATGAACGGCAGCCACATGTAGGTGAACACCAGCACGCGGCCCAGATGCGAGGTCGACAGCGTATTGCCGCCGATGCCGGGCAGCTCGAGAATGGCATCGAGCGCGCCGCCCAGGCCCAGCGCCGCCAGCGCCCAGACGATGATCCCCTGCTTGGCGAGGATCACGGTCCACGAATACGCCTTGACGATGTAGCTGGCCCACATCGGCACCATGACGCCGACGTACATCCAGGCCTTGGTGCGGCCGGTGGCGTACCGCGCCATGTAGTAAGCCAGCGGGAAGCCCAGCAGCGCGCACAGCGCCGTGACCACCAGCGCGGTGCACAACGTGCGCTGCAGGATGTCGAGCAGCGCCCGGTCGGTGAACAGTGCCTGCAGGTTGGCCAGCGTCAGCGTGTTCTGCACCGACATCGAGAATTCGTCGAAGGTGAGCAGGCTCTGGCCGAGCAGGGCCGCCAGGGGCAGCAGGTAGAACACCAGGAACCACAGCAGCGGCGGGCCCAGCAGCAGCCAGAGCACCCGCCGGGGCGCGCGGTAGCCCGCGTCCGACAGGCGCCGCAGCCAGCCGGACGGCGGGGCGACGGTCGTGGCCAGGGCGCTCATGGCGGCTCAGCCCTTGAGGAAGACCATCGCGGCGCTGGGCCAGCTGGCGCGCACCGCCATGCCGACGGTCAGCGGCTCGGCCGCGTCGACGTTGCCGGCCTGCGCCGTCAGCGTATGGCCATCGACGTTGATCTTGTAGCGGCTGCTGGCGCCGTGGAACTGGATGTCGGTCAGCACGCCGCGCAGCGACACGTGGGTGTCGGGTACCGGCACGGCCAGCGCCCGCACGCTGATGTTCTCGGCACGCACCGATACCATCGGCGTAAGCGCGCCGACGGCCTCGGCCAGCGGGCCGCGCAGCACGTTGGAGCTGCCGACGAACTCGGCGACGAAGGACGTGGCCGGGTTGAGGTAGAGCTCGCGCGGGGTGGCCAGCTGGTCGATGCGGCCGCCGGTCAGCACGGCGATGCGGTCGGACATCGACATCGCCTCGCCCTGGTCGTGGGTGACGTAGACAAAGGTGACGCCCAGCTGGCGGTGCAGTTTCTTGAGCTCGACCTGCATCTGCTCGCGCAGCCGCAGGTCGAGTGCGCCCAGCGGCTCGTCGAGCAGCAGCACCGACGGGCGGTTCACCAGCGCGCGGGCCAGCGCGACGCGCTGGCGCTGGCCGCCGGAGAGCTGCGCCGGCGCGCGGTCCTGCAGGTCCGCCAGCTCGACCATGGCCAGCGCCTCTGCGGCACGCGCACGGCACTGCGCGCCGCCGATGCCCTGCATGCGCAGGCCGTACTCGACATTGGCCAGCACCGACAGGTGCGGAAACAGCGCGTAGTCCTGGAAGACCGTGTTGACGTCGCGCGCGTAGGGCGGCACATCGGTGACGTCGACCCCGCCCAGGATGACGCTGCCGGCGGTCGGACGCTCGAAGCCGGCGATCAGGCGAAGGCAGGTGGTCTTGCCCGAACCCGACGGCCCCAGGATCGAGAAGAACTCGCCGGCGGCGATGTCGAAGGACAGGGCCTCGATGACCCGGTGGTTGCCGTACGACTGGCTGACCGCCGCGAAGCGGATGGCGCCCGCGCCGGCCGGCGCGGGCGACGGCGCGGCGACCGCCCGCTGTGCGTCCAGTACCGCCTGCTGCAGGGAGCGCGTCGCCGGCATCGCGCTAGCGGCCGCCGACGATGGAAATGTAGTCGGCCGTCCAGCGGCTGTAGGGCACGCAGGCGGCACCCCTGCCCGCCGTGCAGCCGGCCACCGGCGTGCGCCAGAACTGGATCTTGTCGAACTGGTCGAAGCCGTTGCTGCTGCACGGCTTGCTGGCGCCGGGCGTGGCGGCCTTGCAGGCGCTGCGCGTCACCGGGTTGGAGCCGAACCATTCGGCCACCGGCGCCTGCACGCGGTCGTTGAGCGACCAGTCGAGCCAGGCATAGGCGCAGTTGGGATGGCGCGCCCTGGCATGCATCATCGTCGTGTCGGCCCAGCCGGTCACGCCTTCGCGCGGGATCACCGATGCCACCGGCTGCTTGTCGGCCTTGAGCAGGTTGACCTGCACCGGCCAGGAGCCGGAGGCTGCCACGCCCTCGCTCTTGAAGTCGGACATCTGCACGTTGTAGTCGTGCCAGTAGCGGTGGATCAGCGCGTGCTGCTTGCGCAGCAGCTCGAGCACGGCCGCGTATTGCGCCTCGGTGAGCTCGTAGGGATCGTCGATGCCCAGCTCGGGGCGCCGGGCCTTCAGGTAGAGCGCCGCGTCGGCGATGTAGATCGCGCCGTCGTAGGCCTGGACGCGGCCCTTGTTGGACCGGCCGTCCGGCAGCTTCTGCTCCTCGAAGACCACTGACCAGGAGTCGGGGGCCCTGGGAAACACCTTGGTGTTGTACATCAGCACGTTGGGGCCCCACTGGTAGGGCACGCCGTAGGTCTTGTCGCCCACGACGTACCAGCGCGCTCCCTTGAGGCGCGGATCGAGCTGGTCCCAGCTGGCGATGCGCCGCACATCGATGGGCCGGACGCGGCCGCCGGCCACGAGGCGCAGCGAGGCATCGCCCGAGACCGTGGCCAGGTCGTAGACGCTCTGCGTCATCAGCGACACCATCTCGTCGGAGGTGGCGGCCACCTTGACGCTGACCTTGCAGCCGGTTTCCTTCTCGAACGGCGTGACCCAGTCGTACTTGGCGTCGGTTTCGCCACGCTCGATGTACCCGGGCCAGGCGATCACGTCCAGGGCGCCCTCGCCGCCGGACAGGCCGGCCGCGCCGGTGGTCGCGGGTGCCAATCCGCACACCGCCGCCAGCGCCAGTGCGCCGCAAAGCTGGCCGATTCGGGCCGGTTCAACGCTCCGGCAGGCAATATTGCTCGTCGATTTCATCGATCCCCCCGTCTGGCTAGTGTTGACCTGGAATTCACATGGCAATCGCGCCGGTAACCCAGCCGTGCGGGTCTTCCCCCAGTCGGCAAGGTAACGCTGCCCGCTGCTCCGCTGAAATACCAATAGACCAATATCAGCTATCGGCTCTTACGATGTATATTTTCCGTTGCCATGTCGATTTCGCTAAGCGCTCTGCGTTATTTCAATGCCGTCGCGGAAACGGGATCGATTTCTGCTGCGGTGCAAAACCTGAACGTCTCGCAGGCGACCATAACCGAGTCCATCCAGCGACTCGAGACGCACCTGGGCACCCTGTTGTTCCGGCGCCACGCGCGCGGCATGGCAATGACGCACGCCGGCCACGAGTTCCTGCGCCACACCCAGCGCATCCTGAGCGCCGTGGCGGCCGCCGAAGATGCCCTGTCAGCCCGTCCGGATGCGCTGGGCGGCGACCTGGTGATCGGCGCCGTCAGTCCGCTGACCGGCTATTACCTGCCGGTGCTGCTGGAGCGCTACCGGCGCACCTTTCCGCGGGTGCATACGCTGGTCTACGAGGACGCCGGGCATTTCATCGCGCACCAGCTGATCAATGGCGAGCTCGATGTGGCGCTGATGGTGGTCTCGGCGCTGGAGGATTCCTCGTTCCACAGCCGCGTGCTGGTGCGCTCGCCCTGGCGCCTGTGGGTGTCGGCCAACCACCGCCTGGCCGACCGGCGCCAGGTGTCGATCGTGGAACTGCGCCAGCAGTCGATCATCGCGCTGCGCAACGAGGAGCTGGAGTCGGCCGCCAGCGATCTGTGGCGCCGCGCCGGGTTTCGGCCGCGCGTGACGGTGCGCACGCGCTCCGTCGAGGCCACGCGCAGCCTGGTGGCGACGGGCTATGGGGTCTGCATGCTGCCCGAGGTCCTGTTCCGCGCCTGGTCGCTCGACGGCGAGCGCCTGCTGGCGATCCCGCTGGCCGAGGACATTCCGCCGCTGGAGGTTGGCGTGGCCTGGCGGCGCGGCGCGCCGCTGGCAGCGACGGCCGAGGCGTTCGTGGCGACGGCGCGGGAGCACGAGCCCGCGCATTGACACGTCGTCGCGGCCGGAGCGATGCGCCCTCTACCGGCGGGAAAGGGGAAAGTCAGTTCTTTGGGTCCTGCGCCGCGTCCCCCGCCGCGACCTTCTCGTGCGGCCTGGCGGTCTCGACCGGCAGGCCCTTGAGGAAGTTCATGGCCTGGTGCAGCTGGTAGTCGTCGGCGCTGCCGAACTCGTAGCGCTTGGTGCTGAGCGGTGCGTGGCTGGTGTCGGCCGGGGCCTCGTCGGCCGCGCCCTTTCCCTTGGCCTTGCCGGCCGCCTTGTCGGTCTTGCCCGCCTTGACCTCGGCGCTGGCGGCCGGATTGGTCGGATTGCTCAGGTGGTTGGCCAGGTCGGCCTCGCGCACGCTCAGCCCCGCGAAATTGCCCTCCGCGGTGTCGTCGACGAGCAGGTCGGGCACGATGCCCTGCGCCTGGATGGAGCGGCCGCTGGGCGTGAAGTACCGCGCCGTGGTCAGCTTGATCGCGGCCGGGCTTTCGCGGTCGTTGCGAATCTGGATGACGCTCTGCACCGAGCCCTTGCCGAAGGTCTGCGTGCCGATCAGGCGGGCACGCTTCTGGTCCTGCAGGGCGCCGGCGACGATCTCCGAGGCCGACGCGCTGGCGCCATTGACCAGCACCACCAGCGGCACGCTCTTGATGCCTGCCGGCAGGCGCGCCAGCGGATCGTCGATGCCGCCGCGCAGGTAGTCGGTGGGCACGGCAGCAAAGCGGCGGTGCGCGTCCTCGGTGCGGCCATCGGTGGTGACCACCGTGGTGTCCGGCGCCAGGAAGACGGCCGACACGCCGACCGCGCCATTGAGCACGCCGCCCGGGTCGTTGCGCAGGTCCAGTACCAGACCCTTGAGCGGACCCGCCTTGTAGAGCTCGTTGATCTGCTTGACCAGGTCCTCGGTGGTGCGGTCCTGGAACTGCGAGATGCGCACGAAGCCATAGCCGGGCTCGATGAGGTGCGCCTTGACCGACGCCACGCGGATGATGTCGCGGACGATGCGGATCTCGAGCGGCAGGGCCTCGCCCTTGCGCGCCAGCGTCAGCACGATGGGCGTCTGCGGCTTGCCGCGCATCAGCTTGATGGCATCGGACAGGCTCATGCCGCGCGTGAACTTGTCGTCGATCTTGATGATGATGTCGCCGGCATGGATGCCGGCGCGGGCTGCCGGCGTGTCGTCGATGGGGGCGATGACCTTGATGGCGCCATCCTCGGCGCCGACCTCGATGCCCAGGCCGCCGAATTCGCCCTGCGTGCCGATCTGCAGGTCGCGGTAGGCCTCGCCGTCCAGAAACGCCGAATGCGGATCCAGGCCCGCCAGCATGCCGGAGATGGCCTCCTGCATGAGCTTCTTGTCCTCGACCGGCTCGACGTAGTTGGCCTTGATGGCGCCGAACACGTCGGTAAACTCGCGGATCTCCTCGATGGGTATGACCGAGCGGGTGTCGCGAAACGCGTACGCCGTGACCCCATAGCTGATCGAGACGCCCGCGATCAGCCCCATGCCCACCAGACCCCAACTGCGCAAACGACCGCTCATCGAACCTCCACGCACACCGCCGCGGCCATCCGGCCGCGGCGCTCGCGGCGCCTGGCACCGGGCGCAAGACGCCAGATTACCGCGCCGCCGCCCAGCCCAACGGGTCGAAGGGATGGCCTTGATACCGCATTTCGAAGTATAGGCCCGATTGCGCGTTGCCCCCGGTGTTGCCCACCGAGGCGACGACCTCGTCGCCGGACACGTCGTCGCCGACGCCGTGCAGCAGGGTTTCGTTGTTGGCGTAGACCGACAGGAAACCCTCGCCGTGGTCGAGGATGAGCAGGTTGCCGAAGCCGCGCAGCCAGTCGGCGAACACCACCCGGCCGGCGGCCACCGCATGCACCGGGCTGCCGGCTTCCGCGCGGATGAACAGGCCCTTCCACGCCGGTGCCCCAGCCTGCGGCTGGCCATCCTCGCCCAGGCGCGCGGCGCCGTAGCGCGAGCCGATCTGGCCCTGCACCGGCAGCAGCAGCTTGCCGCGCAGGCGCGCGAAGTGCGTGGCCGAGACGGCCGCCGGCTCCGCCCGCTCGGCCTCGCCGCCATGCGGCCGCTCGGCACTGCGGCCGGCGCGCGCCTCGGCCTGGGCGCGCGCCGCGGCACGGCGCCGTGCCTGGTCGGCGAGCACCTTGCCGATCTGGTCGATGACGCTGCCCAGCCGCGCATCGTCGCGCTCCAGCGTGGCCACCGACTGGCGCTGGGTGGCGATGGCGTGCGCCAGGCGGGCGAGCGTTGCGCGCCGCGCGGCCTGCTGCTTGAGCAGCTGCGCGCGGCTGCTGCGCTCGTCGGCGTCGATGCGCTCGAGCTCGGCGCGCCGCTGCACCGATTCGGCTTCCAGCGCGGCCAGTTCGGCGCGCCGGTCGTTGAGGGCGCCGATGCGCCGCAGGCGCTCGCGCACCACGCTGTCCAGGTAGACGGCGGCGTCGCGGTCGCGCAGCGCCTGCACCGGATCGAGCATGGTGCTGGCCGCGGGCGCCTGTTGCAGCACCCAGACGTCGCGCAGCGCCAGTCCCAGGCGCGAGGCGTGCGCGCCCTGGGCAGCGGCCGCTTCGCGCTCGGCCGCCTGCAGCTCGCCGATGCGCTTCTCGACCTGCCGGCGCGCACTGGCCAGGTGCTGGAGTTGTCGATTGGCGGTCGAGATTGCCGATTCCGAGGCCGCCAGCGCGTCGGCGGCGTCCGAATGCGCCGACTCCGTCGAGGCCAGCGACTGCTTCATCTGCGCCAGGCGCGCCTGCAACTCCCGCTGCTCGGCCTGCAGTTCGCGCTGGCGCCGCGCGGTGGCGGCGTCGGCTGCCGGTGCCGCGGGGGCCTTGGCCGCCGGCTTGGCGCCGCGATGACGAGCAGATTTGTGCGCCGGCTTGGGGTTGTCGGCCGGGGCCGCGGTCTGGGCCACGGCCGTGGCCGCAGCCGCTGCGGCCAGCGCCGCTGCCAGCAGCACCCGCGCGGCCGACCGGGCGAGCGCAACCCGCCGCACGGGACCCGGGCGCCGGGCGCGTGGCTTCAACGCGGGGCGGCCCGCCCCTGCGCGGCCACGGCGGCCGTTGCGCGGGCAATGTCCTCGGCGTCGCCCAGGTAATAGCGCTCGAGCGGCCGCAGGGCGTCATCGAACTCGTACACCATCGGCCGCCCGGTCGGGATGTTCAGCGCGACGATCTCGTCGTCCGAGATGCCCTCCAGGTGCTTGATAAGCGCGCGCAGCGTGTTGCCATGGGCCACCACGATGGCGCGCCGCCCGCGCGACACCGCCGGAGCGATCGAATCCTCCCAGAACGGAATGACGCGGGCCACCGTGTCCTTGAGGCATTCGGTGCGCGGGATCTGCTCGGGCTTGAGGTGGCGATAGCGCGGATCCGTGCCCGGCCAGCGCGGGTCGTCGGCCGCCAGCGCATCGGGCGCGATCGCGTAGGCGCGGCGCCACAGCAGCACCTGCGCCTCGCCATAGCGCGCCGCGGTCTCGGCCTTGTCCAGGCCCTGCAGGACGCCGTAATGACGCTCGTTCAGGCGCCAGCTGTGCACGGTCGGCAGCCACATCTGGTCGAGGACGTCCAGGGTCAGCCAAAGCGTGCGGATGGCCCGGCGCAGCACCGAGGTGTACGCCAGGTCGAAGGCGTAGCCCTGCCGGCGCAGCAGGTCGCCTGCGGAGCGCGCCTCGTGCTCACCGCGTTCGGTCAGATCGACGTCGGCCCAGCCGGTGAAGCGGTTATCGCGGTTCCATTGGCTCTCACCATGGCGCAACAGCACGAGCTTGTGGACGCTCATCATTCCTCGATCGGTGGGCCGCGCCGGCGTCCCGGTGCCGGGCCCGGCAGGCGCAGGCTGCTGGCGGGTGTCATGGAACAACCCGCGGGGCCAACCCGCGCATTCTATAATCCCGTTCCGGGTTTTCCGGCGTGCGCGTCCCCCGGGCGGTGCACCGCCGGCAACCCCAACCCTGCAGACGGATGCCCGTGACGTTTCTACTCGACAACTACCCGCTGGTCCTGGCCGCCCTGATCAGCGGCGGCCTTCTGGTCTGGCCGGCGCTGCGCAACCGCGCTGGCGGCCCCAAGCTGGGCACCCTGGCGGCAACCCAGATGATGAATGCGCGCGACGTGCAGGTCGTCGACGTGCGTTCGGCCGCCGAGTTCGGCGCCGGCTCGCTGCGCGATGCGCGCAACCTGCCGCTGGCCGAGTTGGCCGCCCGCGCATCCGAACTGCGCAAGGACCGCCCGGTGCTGGTCGTGTGCGACCTCGGTCGGCGCGCGTCGCTGGCCGCGGTCAAGCTGCGTTCGGCCGGCATCGGCGAGGTCTACATCCTGGACGGTGGCTTAAGCGCCTGGCGGGCCGCCGGCCTGCCCGTGGCCAAGCCCGCCTAGAGACCCGGCCATGACCGCTCGCGTCCGCATGTACAGCACCGCCATCTGCAGTTACTGCCGGCGGGCCGAGGCGCTGCTGCATGCGCGCGGCGTCGCCCAGATCGAAACCCTGCGCGTGGACCAGGACCCGGCGCTGCTCGCCGAGATGGTGCGCAATACCGGGCGGCGCACGGTGCCGCAGATCTACATCGGCGAGCGGCACATCGGCGGTTATGACGATCTTGCGGCGATCGACCGCGACGGCCAGCTGCAGGCGCTGCTGGCCGGCTGAGCGCATCGCGGCCCCGGCGTGCCGGGCCACGACCCTTTACCCCCGAGGCCGCGGGCGCCTGCCGCGGCGACCTTCACGCACCGAGACCGCACATGACCACCAACAACACCCCCCCGGGAAACCACCCCGCCGTCGCCCCTGCGCAAGGGCCGCTATTCCAGTTGCAGCGCGTATATCTCAAGGATGCCTCGCTCGAGATGCCGCACGCCCCGCAGATCTTCCTCGAACAGGGCACGCCCCAGTTCGAGGTGCAGCTCGACGTCAGCCATGACGCCGTGGCCGACGGGGTGACCGAGGTCATCGTGCGCGTCACGGCGACCGCGCGCGTGGCCGACAAGGTGCTGTTCCTGGTGGAGGCCAAGCAGGCCGGCATCTTCGAATTGCGCGGCATCCCCGACGACCAGGTCCAGCCCGTTCTGGGGGTCGTCTGCCCGGGAATCATCTATCCGTATCTGCGCGCCAACGTCGCCGACCTGCTCACGCGCACCGGCCTGCCGCCCATCCACCTGGCCGAGATCAACTTCGAGGCGCTGTACCAGCAGCGCGCCGGCCAGCCGGCAGCCGCGGCCCCGGGGCTCATCGTGCCCCCGGGCACGCCGACGCGCCAGTAGCGGCCGGCCTGTCGCCGACGCACGACGCCCGTCCCGAGCCGCCTGCCATGCACATCGCCGTACTGGGCGCCGGTGCCTGGGGAACCGCCCTGGCCAGCGTGCTGGCGCCGCGGCACCCGACAGTGCTGTGGGCGCGCAGCGCCGAGCAGGCACGGCAGATCGGCGCGGCGCGCGAGAATGCGCGCTACCTGCCGGGCCGGCCGCTGCCCGCCGCGCTGCAGGTCAGCGCCGACCTGCGCCACGCGCTGGCGCACGCGCGCGACGGGCTGCTGCTGCTGGCGGTGCCGATCGCCGCCTTGCGGCCGCTCCTGGCGCAATTGCGCGCGGGCGGATATCGCGGTTGCTGTGCCTGGCTGTGCAAGGGCCTGGAGCGCGACAGCGGGCTGCTGGCCCATCAGATCGTGGCCACCGACCTGCCCGGCATCGAGGCCGGACCGCTGTCGGGTCCCAGCTTCGCCGAAGAAGTGGCGCAGGGCCTGCCCACGGCGCTGGTGGTGGCCGGCAGCGCCGGCTTTTGCCAGACGGTCACGGCCGCGGTGCACGGCGGCAACCTGCGCGTGTACTCGAGCAGCGACGTGGTCGGCGTCGAGGTGGGCGGGGCCGTGAAGAACGTCCTGGCCATCGGCATCGGCATCGCCGACGCGCTGCAACTGGGTCTGAACGCGCGCGCCGCCCTGATCACGCGCGGCCTGCACGAAACGCGCCGCTTCGGCGAAGCCCTGGGCGCGCAGGGCGAGACCTTCACCGGCCTCACGGGCCTGGGCGACCTCATCCTCACGTGCACCGGCGACCTGTCGCGCAACCGCCGGGTCGGACTGGCGCTGGGGCGCGGGGTACCGCTGGCGCAGGCGATGGCCGAGCTGGGCCATGTCGCCGAGGGCGTCTGGTCGGCGCCGGCCATCGTGCACCGTGCCCGTGCGCTGGGCGTGGAAATGCCCATCAGCCAGGCGGTTTGCGCGGTTCTCGAGGGCACGATGGCGCCGCGCGCGGCCGTCGAGCGGCTGCTGGCGCGCGATCCGCGGGCGGAACGAAACTAGCGCGCGGGCGTCCAAACGGGCAAGCGCCGGATTTGCGCGTCGCGTCCGCCCGCCGCCGAAACCTCATGAGCCGCCCACCCCCGCGCCTTCTCGTTCTAGCCACCCTGGCATTTGCCGCCGCGGCCGGTGCTGGCGCGTATTTCACGCGCGATCAATGGTTCGAACACGCGCCGACGCTGCCGCCGGGCGTCTCGCTCGAGGTGGCCCAGCTCGAACCGGACAACCGCCTGCCCGACTTCACGCTGACGCGCGCCGCCGGACCGCTGACGCCGGCGGCGCTGCGCGGCCGCTGGTCGTTCGTGTTCTTCGGCTATACCAACTGTCCCAATGCATGTCCGGCAACACTGGGCATCCTCAACCACGTGCAGGAGAGCCTGCGCTCCCAGGGCCTGGAGCCGCCGCGCGTCGTGTTCGTGTCACTCGATCCGCAGCGCGATACGCCGGCAGTGCTGCAGCGCTACGCCGCCGCCTTCGGCGAGGACGTCATCGGCGCCACCGGCAACGAGGCGGCACTGCACGGCCTGCTGGAATTCTTCGGCGTGAGCGCCGAACGCCGGCCGGGCGCGGACGCTTCCAGCTACACGCTGGACCACACGACCAACTTCTTCCTGGTCACGCCCGAGGGGCGCTGGCTGGCGACCTTCGCACCGGCCGAGGACGGCGACGCGGTGCTGGCCGATACGCAGACGCTGATCCGCTTGCCGGCGAGTTGACGGCTCTTCGGGCACTCACCCCGGCCCGCTCCCGGAGGGCGAGGGGGAAAGCTCACCGCGTCAGCGCGCGACCGAGCATTCGGGCGAGGATGCGAGCCTTCTGGCGCAGCGGGAAGCGGCCGAAGTTGGTGCGGATCACCCCGGACGTGAACGCGGTCGGGCGCGAGTAATCGATGGCCACCGCGACGATCACCGGGCGGTGGTCCGCGGCCAGCGCGCGCGCCTGCGCCACGGTGTCGGCCACCGCCGCATTGCTGTCGATGTGCAGCGCATGGGCGCCGACCGCGGCGGCGAACGCCGCCAGGTCCATGCGGCCCAGGTTCGTGCAGGGCGCCGAACGGTAGGGCATGCGCTGCGCCTGGGCGATCTGGGCCAGCTCGCCGTCGCAGAAGATGTAATAGACGATACCCAGTCCCAGGGTCGCGGCCGTGACGATCTCCATGCCGGTCATCAGGAAGGCGCCGTCGCCGACGATGGCCAGCACCTCGCGCCCGGGTTGCGCGAGCTTGGCGCCCATCGCCGCCGGCACCGCGTAGCCCATCGCGTTGAAATCCGTCGGCACGATCAGCCTCGCACCCGGCGGCAAGGTGAAGAGCTCGGCTGCCAGGTAGGTGTGATTGCCGTCGTCCACCGCCACGACGGCATCGGCGGCCGTCACCTGCGACAGCACCTCGAAGAAGCGCGCCGGATTCACCCGTCCCGCCACGTCGTGCGCCAGCCAGGACTGGCGGTAGGCGCGCTTGTCGGCAGCGATCTGCGCGGCCCGCATGCCGGCGGCCGGCGCATCGGCGGCGCGCGGCAAGGCCTCCAGCGCCCGGGCCAGCCGCGGCATCACCTCGCGCGCGTCGCCGGCGATGGCCACGGCGGCCGGGTAGTTGGCGTTGAATACCGCCGGATCGATGTCGACGTGGATGAGCGCCGCTGGCACGTCGATGCCGTAGCTGCCGGTGGCGATCTCGGCAAAGCGGGTACCCACCGCCAGCAGGCAATCGCAGCCGGCGAAGGCGTTGCGCGCGGCCGGCACCGCGGCACGGCCAAAGCCGAATCCCGCGTGCAGCCGATGGCCGTGCGCGAAGCTCGACAGCCCCTGCAGCGTGGTGGCCACCGGCGCCTGCAGGCGCTCGGCGATCGCCGCCACCGCGGCGGCGGCATCGCGCGCGCCCCAGCCGACGAAGATGCCGGGGCGCCGCGCCGCGGCCAGCCGCTGCGCGGCAGCGTCGATCGCGGCCGCGGCGGCGGCCGGCGCGGGCGGCGGCGGCGTCCACACCGGCAGCGATGTCACCGGGCCGGGAAAGAACAGCACGTCCAGCGGCAATTCCACCAGCACCGGGCCGGGCTCGCCGCTGAGCGCGCACGCGACCGCGGCGAAGATCGTGGGCACGACGTCCTGCTGGCGCGTCACGCGGTACGCGGCCTTGGTCAGCGCGCCGGCGATGGCCAGCTGGTCGATGTCGTGCAGCTGGTAACGCCTTCCGGTATCGCGCCGCACGCCCCCGGTGAGCACCAGCAGCGGCACTCCGGCGAGCATGGCTTCGCCGATGCCGGAGGCCGCGTGCGTGAGCCCGGCAGCGGGCACCAGCGCGAGCGTACCCAGCGCACCGTCCCCGACGCGGCTGACGGCGTCGGCCGCGAAGGCCCCGCAACCCTCGTGCGTGACGAGGATCGGCGTGATGGTCGCGGACTCGTTGAGCTCGTCGTACAGCTCAGTGTTGTGCACGCCCGGAATGCCGAAGGTCAGCCGCACGCCGATCTGCTCGAGCGCATAGCGCGCCAGCCATGCCCCGGTCCTGTTCATGGGCAGCGTCCGCCTCCGTCGTCGTCGGCCACCGCATCGGCGGCAATGCCCTGGCCCGCGCGGCGCCCCGAAAAGATGCCACCGCCGAGAAAGGTCCCCTCGAGCGCACGCCGGCCGTTCATGCCGCCACCGCCGAAGCCGGCCGCCTCGCCGGCCGCGTACAGGCCGGGAATCGGCCGGCCGGCGGCGTCCAGCACGCGCCCGTCCAGGTCGGTGCCGATTCCCCCGAGGCTCTTGCGCGTGATGATGCGCTCGTGGATGGCGATCAGCGGTCCGCCGGCCGGATCCAGCAGCGGCGCCGGACGGCAGGTGCGCCAGCGGTCGCCCTTCCAGCGGCGCGCGGCGCGCACGTTCTCCCATTGCGCATCGGCCTGCACGCCGGTGCGCGCGATCGCCGCATCGAATTGCGCGAGCGCCTTTTGCAGCGCAACCGCATCCACCGGTGCGTGCGCCGCACCCGCAATGGCCGACATCCGCCGCGCCAGCTCCGGGACCGTGGCGGCGGCGACCACATCGGGGCAATGGTCCACCAGGGTGTCGACCAGCCAGGCATTGCCCAGCAGCAGGTCGCGCGCAAAGGCCAGCACGCGGCGCTCGCGCAGCGAGGGGTTGAACTCCGCGCCCGACACCGCCAGTTCGCGCAGCGCCACGCGCCGGTTCATGATCTGCCAGGAACGGCCGCCGGCCGCGGCGATCCGCGCCACCAGTGCACTCGTATCCTGGCCCGCCAGCAGCGGTGGCTCCAGGCGCCGGGCGCGGCCATCGCACCACAAAGCGCTGCGCGGCGGCACCAGCGACAGTCCATGCCCCGGCTGGCGGGGCTGCCAGTGGCGCACGCCGGCCGCGTAGTTCCACAGGTACGCCGGCTTGACCAGGCGCGCGCCGAGCGCGGCGCACTGGCGCTGCAGCCGTCCGTCGGCGAAGCGGTGCCCGCCGACCAGCAGGTCCGCCGGCGGCGGGCCCGCATCGGCCGGCCAGTGGGCGCGCACGAGGTCCGGATCCCCCGTGATGCCGCCACTGGCCACCAGGACAGCGTGCGCGCGCAGCTCGAACGGCGCGCCGTCGTCCTCGCGCACGCCGGCAACGCCGCGGACCCGGCCGCCGGACGCCAACAGATGCTCGACGCGGTGGGCGAAGTGGCGCGTCAGCCGCGCGCCGGGCAGCCGCGCCGCGCGTTCGAGCGCGCCGATGAGGCGCAGCGTCAGTTCGCGGCCGGTGCCCCAGACCACGTGCCAGCGCGGCACGGAGTTGCCAGCGCGCTCGGGCCATTGCGGCAGGGGCAGGAAACGCACGCCGTGCGCCAGCAGCCACTCGTAGACCTCGGTGCGGCAGCCCTGCACATAGGCCTGGGCCCAGCGATAGGGCCAGCCGTCGGCCGGCGTCAGTTCACCGAAGCGCGTCCAGTCCGCCAGCGCCAGGGCCGGGCTGTCGGCAATGCCGTGGCGCCGCTGCAGCGGCGTGTCGACGGCCAGGATGCCGCCGAAGCTCTCGCGCGCCTGTCCGCCGAAAGTGCCGGCCGTGTCGCGGTCGAGCAGTTCGACGGCCTGCCCGCGGCGCAGCAGTTCGATGGCTGCCGCGATGCCGGCGATGCCGCCGCCGACCACGATGGTTGTCCGGTCCGGCTGCATGGGATCCGCCCCCGGTCCCGACGGCATTCAGCGCGGTCCCGCCAGCGCGCCGGCAAAGCCGTTCTGGCGCCAGGCCTCGAACACGGCCACCGCCACGGCATTGGACAGGTTCAGGCTGCGGTTGTCCGGGCGCATCGGCAGGCGCAGGCGCTGCGTGGGCTCGAAGCCGGCCAGTACCTCGTCGGGCAGGCCGCTGGTCTCCGAGCCGAAGACCAGCCAGTCGCCTGGGCGGAAGGCGGCCTCGGCAAAGTTGCGGCGGGCGCGGGTGGTGAACGCGAAGGTGCGCTGCGGATCGGGGTCGACCGCCGCGCGCCACTGCGCAAAGCCCGCATGCACGCGGATCGGGGCGAACTCGCGGTAGTCGAGGCCGGCTCGCCGCATCTTGGCGTGATCGATGGGAAATCCCAGCGGCTCGACCAGATGCAGCGCCGCGCCGGTATTGGCGCACAGGCGAATCACATTGCCGGTATTGGGCGGGATCTGCGGCGCGACGAGGACGACATTGAACATGGCGCCGCCATTATGGCGTGCGCGCCACCACCGCATTGCTGATGCGCCGCGCACCGGCCCGCTTGAGTACCGCGGCGGCCTCGTCCAGCGTCGACCCCGTGGTGAGCACGTCGTCGACCAGCACGATGTGCAGGCCCGCAACGTGCTGCGGCGCCTGCGGACCCGCGGCAAACGCGCCGCGCACGTTGGTCCGGCGCCGGGCCAGGGTCAAGCCCTGCTGGCTGGGCCGATGCAGCGGGCGCAGCAACGCGTGGCGCAACAGCGGCCGGCGCAGGCGCGCGGCCAGCGCGCGGGCGATTTCCTCGGACTGGTTGTAGCCGCGTTCGCGCAGGCGTGCCGGCGCCAGCGGCAGCGGCACGACGGCATCGGCGCCCAGGGTGGCGATGCGCATTGCCAGCAGCGTCCCGAAGGCCCAGCCCAGGTCCAGGCGCGCATGGAACTTGAGCGCCCCCACCATGGCGTCGACGGGCGGCGCGTAGTCGGCCAGCGCGACCGTGGCGTCGAAGCGGGGCGCGTGCGCGAGGCACCGGCCGCACAGGTCGAAGGCACGGCCCAGCGTCGATGGTGCCGGCAGGCGGTTTGCGCAGCACCGGCAGCGGGGTGCATCGGCCGCAAAATAGTCGGCCCGGCAGCCGGCGCAGACCGGATCGCCGGCCTCGACGCCGCACACGCAGCAGTCCGGCGCAAACAGGCGGCGCACGGTGGCCGTGAGGCGATAGGGGATCATGGTGGCGCGGGCGGAGGGACCGCGCGCCGGCCCGGCGGCGCGGGCAGCGCGGCATGCCGGCCAGCCTATACTGCGGTCCTCTTGCGGCGCACTACCGGCGCCGGCGCTACGGGCACCCGCGCCGCGCATCGCCGCTGCCGGCGCCACCCTCACCAGCGAGCAAGCGCGGCCGTGATCCCCGCACGCATCGACGCCGATATTCCTACCGTGCGGCGGCAGTTCGACGCCCGCGCCGCGCGCTTTCACCGGCACGACGCGATCGTGCGCGAGGTCGGCCGCCGGATGTTCGAACGCCTGGCGTTCATGCGCCACCCGGCAAGCCGCGTGCTCGACCTGGGCTGCGGCTATGGCGCGGGCCGCGCGGCCCTGCAGCGGCAGTTTCCCGGCGCGCAATACCTGGGCATCGACCTGTCGGCACGCATGCTGCAGGCCGATGCCGGCGGCGGGCGCCTGGCCCGGCTGCGCGCGCGCTGGCAGCGGCGCGGCGCGCTGCGCGTGTGCGCCAGTGCCGAGCGGCTGCCGCTGGCCGATGGTTCGGTGGACGTGGTGTTTTCCAACCTGATGCTGCACTGGCACCCGGCACCGCACGAGGCCATTGCGGAAATGGCGCGCGTACTGCGCACCGGCGGCCTGATCGTCTTCAGTAGCTACGGACCCGACAGCGGCCGGGAAGTGCGCGCCGCCGCGCAGGCCAGCCTGGCGGCGGTGCGCCCGCTGCCCTGCGTCGACATGCACGACTTCGGCGACATGCTGGTGGACGCGGGCTTCGAGGCGCCGGTGATGGAGGTGGAAAACCTGCGCCTGACCTATGCCGACCCGCGGAGCCTGCTGACCGAGATGCGCGCGCTTGGCGGCAATCCGCGCCGCGATCGCGCACCGGCACTGCCCTCGGGCGCCAGGGCCCGCGCGCTGCTCCAGGCGCTGCGCGCCGGCGCCGACGCGCAGGGGCGGATCGGATTGAGCGTCGAGGTCGTCATCGGCCACGGCTGGAAGGCGGCGCCGCGGCCGGACGTGCAGACTATTGCAATGCCCCGGCCGTATCAGCGGCGCGCCGGCGGGAACTGAGGCGACGCTCGCCCCGGCGGCCCGGCCCGATACTGGCCCTGCATGGCGAGCATCCATCCCGGGTATTCCGGCGGCAGGGCGCTGACCGCATCGAGTGCCGGCAACTCCTCCGGGTCGAGCACCAAGCCGGACGCCGCCAGCTTGTCGTCGAGCTGCGCCGTCGTGCGCGCACCGACGATCACCGTGCTCACCGCCGGTCGGCCGAGCAGCCAGGCCAGCGCCACGCGGGCAATGGAGACGCCGTGGCGGGCGGCGATCGGGCGCATGGCCTCGACGCAGGCGAACGCGCGCGGCTAGTCGACCACCGGAAAGTCGAAGGCGCTGCGCCGCGCGTAGACATTGGCGGTGTCGATGAAGTTGACGCCGGCATTGAATGCCCGCTTGACGATGTCCCTGGCAGCGTCCGGGCCCAGACCACCCATGGCCGCGCGCGGGGGAAGCTCTTACACTCGCGCATCCGCACCGGCGGCCGGCCGCCGCATTTTCCGTCCCAACGTCACCGAGGTTCCGCCATGCGCCTATGCAATGCCGCTGCCCTTGTCACTGCCATCGCCGCCCTCGGCGGCTGCTCCGTCGCCGGCGAGAACGCGGTGCACCTGGAATCGGGCAACCAGCCCAGCGGATACCTGACGCGACCCATGATGCTCACCTTTTCCTCGGACGAGTCGGTGCAGGCCGTCGCCGAACGCATCTGCGACGGCGTGCGGCCGGGTTCGAGCGCCAAGATCACCTTCATCGGCAAGGTGCCAGGACCCGATCCGGTGAATATCGGCGACTGGGGCAAGTATCGCTATGACTGCGAGGGTGCCCCGGTGCCCGCGGCGGCCAGGCCGGCGGCGAACGTGGCGGCATCGCCCGCAATTGCCGCGCCGGTGGCGGCTGCGCCGGCGGCTCCGGGGGCAGCGGCAGCGGCAATGCCGGTCGCCGCGGCCGCCGCGAGCGGCCATTCGCCGCTGGACGCTGGCCAGCAGCGCGCCTGCCTGAAGCAGCTGGGCACCTATGACATCTGCCTGGGCGGTTGCCTCGTCGGTTCGAGCAGCCCGGTAGCGCAGATTGAAAGCGAATGCCAGCGCCAGTGCGTGGCGCAACTGCCGGCGGGCTGCAACTGACGCGACCCGTAGGCCGCTGCCGCCGCCGGACCAGCCTGCCGGGGTCGGGGTGGACGTGACCATCACGCGATCGATCGTGCGTTGGGCCACGGTGCTGGGCGGCACCGGCCTGGCCTGCGGATTCATCGGTCCAATGGTGTTCGCGCCGGAAGCGAACCAGGGGCCGATGCTCGGCCTGTTCATCACCGGACCGGGCGGCGCGGTGCTGGGCGCGTTCGTCGGGGGCCTGGTCCAGGCCTTCGAGGTCGGTGCGGCGGCGGCCAAGCGCGCGCTGCAGCTGGGAGCCGCGGCGCTGGCCGCGGTCACGCTGTACGCGGCAATCCCCAAGCCGCACTACGTCGCCGACCTGGTGCACGGCGAGTTGCGCGGCTGCACGCCGCCGGGGCAACTGCGCGGCGCGGCGGTCAAGCGCCTGGAGGAGTTCGCCGCGGCGCATCCGCCGCTGCGCAATCCGGTGGACTGGGGCAGCGCCGTCGATCGCACGCTGTCGCAGGATCGCGGCGTGGTCGTCGAGGTACAGCTGGCGTGGTCGCGGCGCCTGTACCGCGCCGAGGCACGCTGGAACCTGGGCCTGCGGCAGGCCGACCCCTGGGTTTTCGACAACCGGACGGTGTCGTATTTCGTGGACTACGCGGGCGGCAACTGTGCGGCCTTCCCCGCGGGCACGCGCCTGCCATTGCGGGTCGTCAACCGCACCGGCACCTGGCCGCCGGACGGCGTCGCCGAAATGCTCAACCTGAGCGCGGCGGCGCCGCCGGACGCCGGCGAGGCCGGACTGGCCGAACCCCCGCTGGCGCGCTGAAGCCTAGCTGCGCGTCGCGGCCATCAGGGCCGCGAAGCCGACGAAGACCCCGCCGGCAAGGCGGTTGAAGATGCGCAGCACGTCGGCGCGGCGCAGATAGGCTGCCAGCCGGTAGCCACTTCCGGCATACACGACGTACCAGCTGATCTCGATCACCGCGAAAGTGGCGACCAGGATCGCGAACTGCGCGAGCGCCGGGCCGGCCGGGTCGATGAACTGCGGCAGGAAGGCCGCGCAGAAAAGTATGGCCTTGGGATTGCTCGCCGCCACGAGCACGCCCTGGCGAAAGCGCGCGGCATTGCCGTCCTGGGCCCGTGCCGGGGTAGCGTCGCGAGCGTCGTCGGCGCTGCCCTCGTCGCCGCCGACCGGGGCACGCCAGGTGCGGATGCCCAGGTAGGCCAGGTACGCGGCACCGACCCAGCGCAGCGCATCGAAGACCGCGGGAAACGCCTGCAGCACCGCGCCCACGCCAGCGGCCGAGATGCCCATCATCGCCAGCAGGGTGGCCATGCAGCCGGCCATGGTGGCGATGGCGGCACGAAAGCCGTGCCGCGCGCTGCTGCTCATCACGAGCAGCATGTTGGGGCCGGGCGTGGCCGAGACGACAAAGGTCATGCCGACGAAAAGCCACCAGGTCTTGAGCGTCATCGCAGTGGGGAGCGGGGCGAAGTGCGGGAGCCTAGCAGTTCGCCGGGAGTCGACGCCGGGCGGCCGGCCATGCGATAGTCTTGCGTATGTGCGCACGCCCATCGGCGCCCGTCCGACCTGCAGGCCGGCGCCCCGGGGTGCGGCGCCCGGCGGGGAGCAGCGGCATGGCAATACCAGCAGCGCCAACGGGGTCCGCCCCGATATGCGGCCGCCGCCCGACGGCGCGCCGGCGGCGTGCACCGGCGCCGCGGTGATGACAATGGCACGGCACAGCGCGTGGGTGGAGTGGGAGCGCCTCGGCGCCGACTTCGTCGACAACCGCTACCGGCGGGCGCATGCGTGGCGCTTCGATGGCGGCGCCACCGTGGCGGCGTCGAGCTCGCCGCACGTGGTTCACGCGCCGCTGTCCGAGCCCGCCAACGTCGACCCGGAGGAAGCCTACGTTGCCGCGTTGTCCAGCTGCCACATGCTGTGGTTCCTGAGCATTGCGGCCGCCCGCGGCTACCGGGTCGACCGCTATTGCGACCATGCCGAAGGCATCATGGGACGAAACGCCGCCGGCCGGGCGTGGGTGGCGCAGGTGGTGTTGCATCCCGAGGTCGCCTTTTCCGGAGCGAAGGCCCCGTCCGAGGACGCGGTGCGGGAACTGCACCACGCCGCACATGAAGAGTGCTTTCTGGCGAACTCGGTGAAGACGGCGCTAACGACCGAAGGCCGGTGGGCTTACGTGGCCGACGCATGAGAACCGGTGCGAGGCAGGCAAAGGCGTCCAATGGCCCCGGCGATCCTTGAGTCCGTCCTGACGTGCCCGCACTGCGGGTTCGCGAAGACCGAGCTCATGCCGACCGACGCCTGCCAGTTCTTCTACGAGTGCACGGCGTGCCACGCACTGCTGCGGCCCGTTGCCGGCGATTGCTGCGTCTTCTGTTCTTTCGGTTCGGTGAAGTGCCCGCCGGTGCAGGGACAGCATTGCTGCGGCGCGGCCTGAAGGGCACAAGCGCGGGCGGGAGCAAGGTCCAGGCAGGACGAGTTCGTCTACATCCTGGAAGGAAGACCGACCCTGGTGACGGACGCCGGGAACACGCCGCTGGCCGCCGGCGTGTGCGCCGGATTTCGCGCCGGCACCGGCGATGCGCACTGCCTCGTCAATGAAACGCCGGATGTCGTCGTCTACCTTGAGGTTGGCGACCGCTCACCCGGCGACCGGGTCGCCTACCCGGGAGAAGGTCTGCAGGCCGAGTTCGGCGCCGGAAAATGGCATTACTTTCACAAGGACGGCACGCCGTGGTAGCGCGGTAATACCTTGTCGGTCAACGCCGTACATTCTCCGGAAGAAATAGCCGACCCCAAAGCCGACTTCATGGAGCGGAGACGCAATGGAGATCGCGCTTCCAAACCTGAAACCGCATCCGACGGCAAACCATTCATGACTGAAATTCGCGGCACCTGATCTGGTGATGACAACCAGAGGCGCAAGGCATCGCCGATGAGGGCAGCTCCTGCCGGCGGCAGCGGGGGAAGTTCAGGTTCGGTGGATCTTCAGGCGCCGGCCGTCGCTGTCGATTTCCTCGAGCACCACGTCGAACTTCCACAGCTGCTTGACGTAGCCCAGCACCGTCTCTGCGCTCTGGGCGTCGAGCATGCGGCCGTTGTCGACGCGGTGCTGCAGCAGCAGCGCACGCTCGGCGTCGTCGTTGGCACGCGCCACCATCAGCGTCGGGATGTACGCCTCGCTGCGGTACTGGGCGGCCAGGGTCTGGCGCACGCTGGTGTAGCCGGCCTCGTTGTGGATGGCCTGCACGTGGTAGTGGTCGCGGTCGTCCTCGCCGTCGTGCATCATGAACAGGCGCATGTCGCGCATGACCTTGGGCGACAGGTACTGCTCGATCAGGCTGTCGTCCTTGAAGTTGGTCATCGCAAACTGGATGGCCTCCTGCCAGGGCGAGCCGGCCAGGCTGGGGAACCACTGGCGGTCCTCGTCGGTGGGGACCTCGCAGATGCGCCGGATGTCGCGGAAGATGGAGAAGCCCAGCGCGTACGGGTTGAGCCCGTGGAAACCGCGCGCGTCGAAGGCCGGCTGGGCGACGACGTCGCCGTGGTTGCCCAGCCATTCGAGCATGAAGCCGTCGTCGACCTCGCCGTGGTCGTACAGCTCGTTGAGCAGCGTGTAGTGCCAGAAGGTGGCGGCGCCTTCGTTGGCCACCTTGGTGAGCCGCTGCGGGTAGAAATACTGCGAAACCTTGCGCACGATGCGCACCAGCTCGCGCTGCCAGGGCTGCAGCTTGGGGGCGTGCTTCTCGATGAAATACAGCAGGTTCTCCTGCGGATCGAACGCCGGCGGCGCCTCGGGGGTCTCGGCGTCGCGCTCGGTCATGTGCAGGTGGGCGAAGTCGGCGTTGTAGTGCCGCTCGGCGAACTTGAGCCGTTCGTTCAGGCGCGCGCGCTCGCGCTTGACCGACAGGCGCTGCGGCCGGCGGTAGCGGTCGACCCCGTAGGGCGCCAGCGCGTGGCAGCAGTCGAGCACGGCCTCGACCTCGCGCCAGCCGTACTGCTCCTCGCACGACTGCACGAAGGTGCGGGCGAACTGCAGGTAGTCGAGGATGGCGTCGGCCTGCGTGAACTGGCGGAACAGGTAGTTGGTCTTGAAGAACGCATTGTGGCCGTAGCCCGCATGGGCCATCACCAGCACCTGCAGCGCCAGCGTGTTGGTCTCCATCAGGTAGGCGATCGCCGGGCTGGTGTTGATGACGATCTCGTAGGCCAGGCCGGTCATGCCCTTGCGGTAGCCGTGCTCCTGCGACAGCAGCTGCTTGCCGAAGCTCCAGTGCGCGTAGTGCACCGGCATGCCCACCGTGGAGCACAGGTCGAGCATCTGGCTGGCAGTGATCAGCTCGTACTGGATCGGGTACGTGTCCAGGCCCAGGCGCCGGGCGTGCGCCGCGATCGCGCGGTCGAACTTCTCCAGCGTGCTCAGCGTCCATTCGGTGCCGGTGGCGATGGGTTCGGCGCGGCGCTTGATGCCCGGCACGGGCATCGGCACGGTGGGCCGGGCCAGCAGCTTGGGCCAGTTGCGCGGCTTGTCCAGGTTCTTTTCCATGGTTCCCATCACGCGGCCTGCTTGCGCGCGAACAGCTCGCGGAAGACGGGCCAGATATCGCTGCGGTCGTGGACCGCGCGCCGTGCGAAAGCCGGGCTCTGGATGGCATCGTAGCTCTGCCAAAGGTCAGAGGCGCGGTTGAACCAGCCGCTCGAGCTGGGGATGTCGATATAGGCGAAGTAGCGCACCAGCGGCAGCAGCTCGTGCGACAGGAAGGCGGCGCTCTGGCGGCCGTCGTCGCTGGTGCAGTCGCCGTCCGAGGCCTGCGCGGCGTAGACGTTCCAGTCGGGGCCGGCAAAGCGGCCCTGGATGATCTTGTGGGCCAGCTCGAGCGCCGGCTGCACCAGCGTGCCGCCGGTCTGCGGGTCGTGGAAGAAGCGCTCCTCGTCGACCTCCTCGGCCGTTTCGGTATGGCGCACGAACACGACCTCGACGTGGCCGTACTTGCGCTCCAGGAACAGGTACAGCAAGGCGAAGAAGCGCTTGGCCAGGTCCTTCTTGCGCTCGTCCATCGAGCCCGACACGTCCATCAGGCAGATCATCACCGCGCGGGTGGCCGGCGCGGCGGTGGGCACGCGCGAGCGGTAGCGGCGGTCGACGTCCTCGAGGAATGGCAGGTGTTCGCGGCGCTGGCGCAGCTGCTCGATCTCGGCCTGCAGCGCCAAGCGCCGCTCGTCGGGCGCGGTGGCGCACTCGCGTTCGAGCTCCTCGATGCGGCTGAGGATGGCGCCGCGCAGCGCGATGCGCCGGGCGATGCCCATGCGCACGGTCATGCCGGGCAGCAGGTTGGAAGGCAGGCCCTCGCGGCTGTAGCCGCCGCGGCGCATGCGTTCCATGGACATCTCGCCAAAGCGCGTGCGCTCCAGGTTGGGCAGTTCGAGGTCGTCGAAGAACAGCGACAGGAACTCCTCGCGCGACAGCGCGAAGGCGAAGGAATCGGTGCCCTCGCCGGAGCCCGGTTCGTCGCCCTGGCCGTCGCCGCTGCCGCGGCGCGGCCGCTGCACGCTGTCGCCGGGCAGGTACTCGCGGTTGCCGGGCAGCACGAAGTCGCGGTTGCCGGTGTCGTCGTCGTGCACCAGGCGCGGCTCGGCCAGCCCGCGGCCGGGGATGGCGATGCGGCCGCCGCGGCCGACGTCCTTGATCGAACGCTTGCCGAATTCCTCGTCGGCGGCGCGCTTGATGTCGTCCTTGAAGCGGCGGATGAAGCGCTCGCGGTTGACCGCGCCGCGGCCGGGCGGGTCGGAGCGCCGGTCGACGATGCGCAGCAGGCCGGCCAGCGGCGAGGGCGCGGGGGCGGCGTCCGCGGACCCCGCCGCGGTCGGCTGGTACGAGACAGGCAAGTTCTCTTGCGACATCCCCATTCCCCGATGATCGGCGCGTTCCGGGATTCCGGGGCCGCGCCGCTAGGACTGCGCGCTCTTCTTGTAGTGCAGGTACCAGTCGACCAGGCGCCGCACCTGCTTCTCCGTGTAGCCGCGCGCGGCCAGGCGGTTGACGAAGGAGCGGTGGCGCTCGTCGAGTTCGGCCGAACCCTTGGCCTCGAACGAAATGACCGGCAGGATGTCCTCGGTCTTGCTGAACATGCGCTTCTCGATCACCACGCGCAGCTTCTCGTAGCTGGTCCAGTGCGGGTTCTTGCCGTGGGCGCGGGCGCGCAGCACGAAGTTGACGACCTCGTTGCGGAAGTCCTTGGGGTTGGAGATGCCCGCGGGCTTCTCGATCTTCTCGAGCTCGGCGTTGAGCGCGTCGCGCGAATACTGCATGCCGGTGTCCTGGTCGCGCCAGTCCTCGTCGAGCAGCCATTTGTCGGCATAGGTGACGTAACGGTCGAAGAGGTTCTGGCCGTACTCTGAGTACGCGTCCAGGTAGCTCATCTGCAGTTCCTTTTCCAGGAACTCGGCAAAGCGCGGCACCACCCATTCCTTGATGTGCGAGCGCAGGCGGCGCTTGTACTCCTCGGGCAGGTCTTCCTTGTTGAGGCGGTCTTCGAGCACCACCAGCAGGTTGACCGGGTCGGCGGCGATCTCGCTGGGGTCGCGGTTGAAGGCGGCCGAGATGGTCTTGAACGCCCAGCGGGTCGACAGGCCCGAGAAGCCTTCGCCGGCGCCGGCATCGTCGCGGTATTCCTTCACGCTCTTGGCGCGCGGGTCCAGGTCCTTGAGGTTCTCGCCGTTGTAGGCGCGCAGCTTGGAGAACACCGAGGAATTCTCGGGCACGACCAGGCGCGACAGCACGGTGAACTCGGCCAGCGTGCGCAGCGTCTGCGGCGCGCACGGCGCGTTGGCCAGCGTCGAGGCCTTGAGCATCTTGTCGTAGATGCGGATCTCCTCGTCGGTGCGCAGGCAGTACGGCACCTTGACCAGGTAGACCCGGTCGATGAAGGCCTCGTTGTCCTTGTTGTTGCGGAACTTGAGCCACTCGGCCTCGTTGCTGTGGGCCATGATGAAGCCGTTGAACGGCATCGCCGGCAACGCCTCGGTGCCCTTGAAGTTGCCTTCCTGGGTGGCGGTGAGGATGGGGTTGAGGACCTTGAGCGGGGCCTTGAACATCTCGACGAACTCGACGCCGCGCGCCGAGCCCAGGCACAGCGCGCCCGAGTAGCTGTAGGCGTCGGGGTCGTCCTGGGCATAGCGCTCGAGCATGCGCAGGTCGATCTTGCCCACCAGGGTGGAGATGTCCTGGGTGTTCTCGTCGCCCGGCTCGGTCTTGACGATGCCCATCTGGTTGAGCACCGAAGGCTGGACGCGCACGACGCGGAACTGCGAGATGTCGCCGGAGTATTCGCGCAGGCGCTTGAGCGCCCACGGGCTGGCGATGCCGGTGAGGGCGCGCCGCGGGATGCCGTAGCGGTCTTCCATCATGTCGCCGTACTTGTCGCGGTCGAACAGGCACAGCGGATGCTCGAGCAGCGGCGAGACGCGCCCGCTCTTGGGGTCCTTGAGGGCGTAGATGGGGTAGACCTCGGCGAGCTTCTTGATCTTCTCGGCCAGCGAGGACTTGCCGCCGCCGACCGGGCCCAGCAGGTACAGCACCTGCTTGCGCTCCTCGAGGCCCTGGGCCGCATGCAGGAAATACGCATACAGCTGCATCAGGGTCTCTTCCATGCCGTGGAACTCGGAGAACGTGTCCCAGGTCTGGATGGCGCGGTTCTGGAAGATGCGCGAGAGACGCGGGTCCTCGGCGGTATTGAGCAGGCCGGGCTTGCCGATGGCCTCGAGCACGCACTCGTGGGCCGAGGCGTAGGCCATGCGGTCGGTCTTGCAGTACTGGAAGAACTCCTCCAGCGTCATTTCCTCGTCCAGGGCACGGACGAAATCGGATTTGAATGCCGATACCAACTCGCTGGGCGCGACCATGATTGCCTCCTGCGCGCGCGGCCTGGTGTGCAGGCCGTCAGATCGTACAACGCGCCGTGGTCCCGCCCGGTTGACGTTCCGGTGGAGGAAGCCAGCAGCGCCGGCTTTGTAGCTACCGTGTGCAACGGTATGAACGAAGCACCGATGAGACGAACTGTAGGCCTCGGTCGGTCGAACTATCGCACCATAAGCGCAATCAAAGGTGCCGAATTTTAGCGTTGACGCGCGGACGTGTTCCAAGCGCAACAGCGCGCGGCGCGCGGCAACCGCAGGATCGAGCGCACCTTTTCATCGCGGCAGGCAGCGCTCGCACGGGCAGGCTGCTGAAAAAGAAACGCCCCGCGGTGGTTCGCGGGGCGGTAAATTCCGCCGCCTCGGAGGAGAGGGGGAGGAGGAGGGGCGGAAGACTGCGAAAAACGCGAACCGCGGATCGAGAAAACCCTACGAAGGCGCGCGCTCAGACAGCCTGCTGCAGCTGATTGCGCATCGTCCGTAACGCTTTGGCCTCGATCTGGCGGATTCGTTCCGCAGATACCCCGAATTCCTGTGCCAGGTCGTGCAAAGTGGCCGTGCCGACCGTGCCATCGGCGGTCTCGTCGAGCCACCGCGCCTCGACGATCCGCCGGCTGCGCGGGTCCAGGGCCTTGAGGGCGCGGTGCACGCCTTCGCCCTGCATGAGGTCGGCGCTGCGCCGCTCGAGCACCTGGCTGGGCTCGGCATCCGGGTCGGCCAGATACGCGATCGGGGCGAAGGTCTCGCCGCCGTCCTCGTCCGGCCGGCCCTCCAGCGCCAGGTCGCCGCCGGCCATGCGCATCTCCATCTCGGCAACGTCCTGCGGACGCACGTTGAGCTCGCGCGCCACGCCCTCGATCTCGTCGGGGGTCATGCTGCCGTTGTGCGTCTTGAGGCTGCGCAGGTTGAAGAACAGCTTGCGCTGCGCCTTGGTCGTGGCGACCTTCACCAGGCGCCAGTTGCGCAGCACGTATTCGTGGATCTCGGCCTTGATCCAGTGCAGGGCGAACGACACCAGCCGCACGCCGCGGTCCGGGTCGAAGCGTTTGACCGCCTTCATCAGGCCGATATTGCCCTCCTGCACGAGGTCGGCGTGCGGCAGGCCATAACCCAGGTAATTGCGCGCCACCGATACCACCAGACGCAGGTGCGACAGCACCAGCTTTCCGGCCGAATCGAGGTCGCCCCGGTCGCGGTACTGGCGCGCCAGGTTGGCTTCCTCTTCCGGTTGCAGCATCGGAATGCGGTTTACCGCGGTGACGTAGGCGTCGAAATTGCCCAGGCTGCCCGGCAACAGGGCGAGCGGGGACTTGGCGTCGACGGCCGGCAAGCGCATCAATTCCGTTGCACCCATGTTCGTCTCCCTCCAAGGGGCCGGTCCTGCCGGATCGGCAGGGTTGCCCCGGTCAACAAGGCAATTTTAGCACTCGGGCATCGAGAGTGCCAGTTGGAACGGGTGTCCGCGGCAAAGTTCCGCCGCGCCGGTGCCGGCGGCGCGCCGGACGGCCGCAGACGGACCGCCGCCCCGCCGTAAGTATCTGTTTTTATGTCGTCCTGGTTCGCTGGCAATGCCGGACCGAGGCGCGTAAATGGGGTGCGTTTGATGGCGGTCATGCGGGCCGGGGCCGGGCCGTCGCACCATTGCTGCAGGCGCCGCACCTGGTTAGCGGCCCCAGACCGATGAGCCGGATTCGACTACCCCGCGCCGCCCTGCCCTGGTGGTGGTTTGCCGTGGCGATGGCCGCCTTCGGACTGCTGTGCGTGGCCCTGGTGCAGCAGAACGCGGCCTCCGACGACGCCATCGCGCTGGCCAACGCCGGGCGCAGCCTGGATCTGCTGCGCCTGGCGCTGCACGCGCCGCTGCGCGACGCGGCCCACCGTGGCGCGGCCCAGGACCTGGTCTCGGCCTGGGGTGCCAGCGACCACCGGGTCACGCAGATCGTACTTGCCGGCAACGACGGCACGCCGCTGGCGCAGTTCCAGCGCCCGCCCGCGTCCGATCAGCCGCTGCGGCTGTCGACGGCCATCGCCACCGGCGACGGCGGGCGCGCCCGCCTGGAGCTGGCCGTGGACACCAGCGCGACCCGCGATGGCGAGCGGGCGTTCGCCTGGCGCCTGCTCGGGCTGTACGTGCTCGCCGGCAGCGCCGCGGCCTGGCTCATCTTGGCGCACCGGCAGCGCCTGCGGGTACTCGAACAGATGCGGGCCGCCGGCGAGCGGCACGCCGCGGACATCCACTTCCTCAACCGCATCCACTCCACGCAGTCGCAGACCAACCAGCTCATCGTGCGCTGCGCGAGCGAGGTCGAGCTGTTCGACAACGTCTGCCGCATCGCGGTGCAGTACGGCGGCATGACGCTGGCGTGGATCGGCCGCGCCGATGCGGGCACGCAGCGCGTCGTGCCGGTGGCGGTCTTCGGCGAGGGCCAGGAATACCTGGACGGCATCGCCGTGTCGACGCGCGCCGACCTTGCCGAGGGCCGCGGACCGGCCGGCCGCGCCATGCGCGAGGGCGCGGCCCAGTACGTCAACGACTTCCAGGCCAGTGCCGACATGGCGCCCTGGCAGGAGCGCGGCCGCCGGCACGGCTGGGGATCGATGGGGTCGATCCCCATCCACCGCAACGGGACGGTCTACGCGACGCTGACGTTCTACGACCGCCAGCCGCACGCCTTCGACGGCACCGTGGTGCAACTGCTCGGCGAGATGGCCGTCAACATCGAGTACGCGCTGGCGCGCTTCGACCTGGAGGCGCGCCAGCGCCGGGCCGACGAGGAACTGCGCATCGCGGCGATCGCCTTCGAGTCGCAGGAGCCGATGCTGGTGACCGATGCGGGCGGCGCCATCCTGCGGGTCAACAGCGCCTTCACCCGGGTTACCGGCTACGCGCAGGACGAGGTGCTGGGGCGCAATCCGAGCATGCTGCAGTCGGGGCGTCACGCCGAGGCCTTCTACGCCGACATGTGGGACCGGGTGCGGGCACACGGCCACTGGCAGGGCGAGGTGTGGGACCGGCGCAAGAACGGCGAGATCTTCCCCAAGTGGCTGAACATCTCCAGCGTGCGCGACTCCGACGGGGCCGTCACGCACTACGTCGCCACCTTCTCCGACACCTCGGAGCGCAAGGCCGCCGCGGCGGCCATCTCGCGCCTGGCCTACCACGACGGCCTGACGACGCTGCCCAACCGCCAGCTGATGATGGACCGCCTCAAGCAGGCGATCCGGACCGGGACGCGCAGCGGCGCCTTCGGGGCGGTGCTCTTCCTGGACCTGGACAACTTCAAGACGATCAACGACACCCTGGGGCACGACGAGGGCGACAAGCTGCTGGCCGAGGCCGCCCGGCGCCTGCGCACCGGCGTGCGCGAGCAGGACACGGTCTCGCGCTTCGGCGGCGACGAGTTCGTGATCCTGCTGGAGAACCTGGATGGCGCGCGCGAGCGCGCCGCGGTGCTGGCCAAGGGCATCAGCGACAAGCTGCTGGCGGCGCTGTCGGCGCCGTACCGGCTGCGTGACCAGGACTGCCAGTGCTCGGCCAGCATCGGCGTGGCGATGTGGCGCGGCGGGCCGCTGATCGACGAGCACGAGCTGCTCAAGCGCGCCGATATGGCCATGTACGAGGCCAAGAAGGCCGGCCGCAACGCCGTGCGCTTCTTCGACCCGGTGATGCAAAGCGCGCTGGAGGGCCGCGCACGCCTCGAGAGCCGCCTGCGCATGGCACTCGCGCTCGGCCAGCTGCAGCTGCACTTCCAGCGCCAGGTCGACGAACGCGGCCAGGTGCTGGGCGCCGAGTCGCTGCTGCGCTGGAACGACCCGGAGCGCGGCCTCGTGCCGCCCGGCGAGTTCATCGCGCTGGCCGAGGAAACCGGCCTCATCGTCGGCATCGGCCAATGGGTGCTCGAGGCCGCCTGCGACCAGCTGCAGGCCTGGTCGCGCGATGCCGCCACGCGCCCGCTGCGGCTGTCGGTCAACATCAGCCCGCGGCAGTTCGCCCAGGAACTCTTCGTCGACGAGGTGGCGGCGGCGCTGGCGCGCAGCCGCGCCGACCCGCGCCGCCTGCAGCTGGAGATCACCGAGGGCATGCTGCTGGACAATGTCGAGGAAACCATCGCCAAGATGACCGAATTGCAGCGCCTGGGCGTGTCCTTCGCGCTGGACGACTTCGGCACCGGCTATTCCTCGCTGTCCTACCTGCACCGCCTGCCGCTGGACATGCTCAAGATCGACCAGAGCTTCGTGCAGCAGATGGGCGTCAGCGACCAGAGCGGGCCCATCGTGCGCACGATCATCCAGATGGGCCAGGGCCTGGGGCTGGACGTGCTGGCCGAGGGGGTCGAGACCGAGGCGCAGCGCCTGCAACTGGCGCGGCTGGGCTGCACGCGCTTCCAGGGTTACCTGTTCGGACGCCCGGCGGCAATCGAGCAATTCCACGCCGCGCTGACGCGGGTGGTGCGGCCGGCGTAATGCGCGGAACCTAGAAGCCCGCCGCCGGGTCGTCGCGCGCGCTGCGCAGCGCCACGCGCGCCGCCACCGACGCCAGCATGCCCCCCAGCAGCGCGAGGCCCAGGCAGAACGCCGCGCCGGCCCACGGCGGCAGCACCTGCACCGACCAGTGAAAGCCGTACTGGCGCGCCAGTTCGCCCATGAGCGCGGCCATCGGGGCGCCCGCCGCCGCCGCGATCCACGTCGCCAGCGCGCCGGCTGCCAGCAGCGTCAGGGCGCCGGCGTAGACGTACGGGCGGCGCAGCGCCGCCGGATCGGCACCCAGGATGTGCAGCAGGCGGATCTCGGCCGGATCCAGGCGCACGCGCAGCGTCGCCGCCAGCGCCAGGCCCAGCAGCGCGGCGGCGCCCAGCGCGCCAGCCAGCAATTCCACGGTTTGCCCGGCCAGCCGCGCCAGCATCGATGCGCGCCGGTACGCCTCGGGCTGGAAATGCACGCTCTCGACGCCCTTGACCCTGCCCAGCTCGGCCGCCGCCGCCTCCACCGCATCGGGGGTCGCCCCCGGTACAAAGCCGACCACGAACGCGTCGGGCAGCGGGTTGGGGCGCAGGTCGCGCAGCCCCAGGCTGGCCAGGCCCGGACGCTGGGCCAGGTCCGCCAGGACCGCATCGCGGCCGATGAACTCGGCCGTCGCTACGTTCGCAACCTGGTGCAGGGCCGCCTGCACGGCCCCCAGATCGGTCTCGCCCTGCGCCCCCGCGGCCAGCACCAGCGCCTGGGCGTGCATCCACGACGGTGTCTCCAGCGGCTGCAGGCGCCACGCGGCCAGCGCGCCCAGCAGCAGCGCCGACAGCACGACGCCGGTCGCGCCGGCCATGATGGCGAAGTCGAACGGCCGCCCCAGCGTCTGGCGCAGGGCCTCGCCCAGCGCCGCGGCGCGGCCGTTGGCCAGGGTCATGCGCAGCGGTGCGCGGGCACGGTTCATGGGCTCAGCACGCCGTCGTGCAGCCGCATCTGGCGTGCGCGCGCCGGCCAGGGTGCAAGCAGCGGTGCCGAACTGGCGGCGTCCGTGCGTTGCGAGGCGACGACACCGACCCCGGCGTCGCAGAACTGGGCAATGACCCGCAGCACGCGATCGGCGGTGACATTGTCCAGCGGCGCCAGCAGGTCGTCGAGCACCAGCAGTGCCGGACGGTTGACCAGCGCGCGGGCCAGCGCGACGCACTGGCGCTCGCCGCTGGACAGGTCGGCGCACCGCGTCTGCGCGTCGCGGTCGGCGTCGATGCCCACCAGCGACAGTGCCGCGCGGGCGCGGCGGATGCCGTCCTCGCGGCCGCTGCCCGCCGCCCAGGGCGCGAGCGCGACGTTCTCGAGCACGCTGCGCCCCGACAGCAGGCCGCCGCCGGGCGGCAGATAGCCGATCGAGCGGCGCAGGTGGGCCAGGGCCCTGGCGCGCAAGCGGGCGAGGTCCTCGCCGGCGATGCGCACGCTGCCGGCCGACGGGCGCTCGAGGCCGGCGACCAGGCGCAGCAGCACGCTCTTGCCGCTGCCGCCCGGCCCCTGCACGACCAGGAACTGGCCGCGCGGCACCGCCAGGTCGAGCGCGGCCAGCGCCGGGCGGAACGCGCCGTAGCGCCGCTCCACGCCCGCGAGCGCCAGCAAGGGCGGCGCGTGGCCGGAATCGGAGAGCTGGGGTTCTATGCGCGGGCTGTCCATGCGTTTGTCATCACGTCACACAATTAACGCATGGTTCGGATGACAATTGCACCGCAACCAGCGCAAGCCGGGCCACAACGGACCGCGCCAGAACTAAAATGGACGGGACCGCGGCCGCCGCCGCGCGGTCAAACCCGATGCGCGCGCGACCTGCCGCGCAATTGTACGGTGCCCGCCGCGACGTCCGCGGCGCTGCCAGGAGACGTCGAGATCGCCACCGCCCCACCGCCGACGCCGCGGTTCCTGAACCGCGAATTGTCGCAGCTTGCCTTCAACGAACGCGTACTGGCGCTGGCGCAGCGCAGCTCGATGCCGCTGGGCGAACGCCTGCGCTTCCTGTGCATCGTGTCGTCCAACCTGGACGAGTTCTTCGAGATCCGGGTCTCCGACCTGATGGACAAGCTGCGCGAAACCGGGGCCGTCGGCCCCGAATCGCCGCAGTGGGAGTCCTTCGCCGAGATCGCCGCGCGGGCCCACGCGCTGGTCGACGGCCAGTACCGCATCTTCAACGAGTCCGTCATGCCGGCGCTGGCGCGGTCGCGCGTGGTGGTGCTCAACCATGCGCAGCGCAACGCGCGCCAGCGCGCCTGGGTGCGCGACTACTACCGTCGCGAGGTCATGCCGCTGCTGTCGCCCATCGGCCTGGATCCCTCGCACCCGTTTCCGCAGGTCATGAACAAGGCGCTCAACTTCATCGTCCAGCTCGAAGGCAAGGACGCGCTGGGCCGGCCCTCGGCCGTGGCCATCGTCAAGGTGCCGCGCTCGCTGCCGCGGGTCATCGCCCTGCCCGCCTCGCTGACGCCGGGGCGCCAGGCCTTCGTGCTGCTCTCGTCCGTGATCCGCGCCCACCTGACCGACCTGTTCCCGCGGCGCAAGCTGGCGGGCTTCTCGCAGTTTCGCGTCACCCGCGACTCGGACCTGTGGGTGGACGAGCGCGAGGTCGCCAACCTGCGCGAAGCACTGCAGTTCGAGCTGACCCAGCGCCACTTCGGCAATGCGGTGCGCCTGGAGATCCTGCAGACCTGTCCGCCGCCGCTGGAGCAGCTGCTGCGCGAGCAGTTCCATCTGCCCACCGAGGCGGTGTACCGCGTCGACGGGCCGGTGAACCTGGTGCGCATGAACCAGATGGTCGACCACCTCGTGCGCCCGGAACAGCGCTTCGCGCCGCTGCTGCCGGCCTGGCCCAAGCGCGTGCCGCAGGGCGTCGACTTCGCCGCGACGCTGCGCAAGGGCGACGTGCTGCTGCACCATCCGTTCGAGAGCTTCGAGCCGGTCATCGAGTTCCTGCGCCAGGCCACCATCGACCCCCAGGTGGTGGCGATCCGCATGACCCTGTACCGCACCGGCACCGGCTCGGTGCTGGTCGACCTGCTGGAAGACGCCGCGCGGCGCGGCAAGGAAGTCACCGTCGTGGTCGAGCTGCAGGCCCGTTTCGACGAGGAGGCCAACATCAACCTGGCCGGTCGCCTGGAGGCCGTCGGCGCGCAGGTCGTGTACGGCGTGGTGGGCATGAAGACCCACGCCAAGCTGCTGCTGGTGCTGCGCCGCGAGCAGCGCCGCGGCCGGCCGCGGCTGGTGCCCTATGTCCACCTGGGCACCGGCAACTACCACCCGACCACGACCAAGCTGTACACGGATTTCGGCATGCTGACCGCGGAGCCCGCGATCTGCGCCGACGCGGAGAAGATCTTCCTGCACCTGACCAGCATGACGCGGGTACAGCGGCTGCGCCACCTGTGGATGGCGCCCTTCACGCTGCAGTCGCGCATCATCGCCGCCATCGGCGCCGAGGCGCGGCGGGCGCGCGCCGGCAAGCCGGCGCGCATCATCGCCAAGGTCAATGCGCTGTCCGACGAGGCCACCATCGAGGCGCTGTATGCGGCCTCCAGCGCCGGCGTAAGCATCGACCTCATCGTGCGCGGCGCCTGCGCGCTGCGGCCGGGGGTCAAGGGGCTCTCCGAGAACATCCGCGTGCGCTCGGTCGTCGGGCGCTTCCTCGAACACCATCGCATCTACAGCTTCGGCCCCGAGGGTGCCGAGCAGGTGTACCTGGCCAGCGCCGACTGGATGGGCCGCAACCTGATGCGGCGCATCGAGATCGCCTGGCCGGTGCTCGATGCGGCGCTGCGCGCGCGCGTGATCAACGAGGGCCTGCTGCCCTACCTGCGCGACACCGCCGACGCCTGGAAGCTGGGGCCGGGCGGCCATTACGCGGCGCCGCGCCGGCCGGGCGCCGGCGTCAGCGCGCAGAACCTGCTGGTGGCCGAACTCAGCCTGCAGGCCGGGAACGACTGATGGAACTGCTGCTGTGGCGCCACGCCGAGGCCGAAAGCGGCGTCCCCGACCTGGAGCGCCGGCTGACGGCGCGCGGCGAGAAGCATGCCCGGCGCGTGGCCCAATGGCTCAACGACCGCCTGCCCGGGGCGGCGCGCATCCTCGTGAGTCCGGCGGTGCGCACCCAGCAGACCGCCGGCGCGCTGATCGGCATCTCCGACCGCAAGCTGCGCATCGTGCCCGGGATCGCCCCCGGCACCAGCGCCGAGCAGTTCCTGCGCGCGGTCGACTGGCCCGACGCCAAGGGCACGGTGGTGGCCGTCGGGCACCAGCCGACGCTGGGTCTCGTGGCCAGCCGCCTGTTGTGCGGCCAGGAACAGTACTGGTCGGTCAAGAAGGGCGCGCTGTGGTGGTTGAGCTCGCGGCCCGAGGACGGCGAAGGCGATGCCGCGCTGATCGCGCTGGTGAATCCGGGGTTCCTGTAGCGGGGCGAGCGCCCTCACCCCGGCCCTCGCACCCCTACAGCTCACGAACGGTAAGCGTGATTCCCACGCGCGCCCACTGCTGCACCTCTTCCTCGAGCAGGTGGCGCGTCAGCGGGCGGCGGGCGATCCAGGCGCGGTCGATGCCGAACTCGAAGGCGCGGTTCACGCGCAGGCGCCAGTGCGGCAGCCGTACCGGGCGCCGCGCGTGGTGCAGCACGATGGCCAGGCGCAGCGCCAGCAGCCGGCCGGCCCGCACCGGGTCGCCCAGCGCGTCGAGCACCTTGCGCAGGTTGCCGCGCTGCCCCAGCACCAGCTCGGCGATGCGTTCCAGGTCGGTGGTGGAAAAGCCCGCCAGGTCGCCATTGCGCACGAGGTAGGCCGAGTGCTTGTGGTAATCGCTGTGCGACACCGCAAAGCCGACCTCGTGCAGCGCGCTGGCAAACGAGAGCATGCGCACCGCCTCCTCGGGCGCCCGCGGCAGCAGCGCCTGGTAGAACTTGCGGGCGGTGGCGCCCACCATGGCGGCCAGCGCCCGGTCGGCGCCGTAGCGCTGCTGCCAGCGCGCCACTGTGGCATCGCGCACGTCGTGGCTTTCCCGCCGGCCGAGCAGGTCGTACAGCAGGCCGGCGCGCAGCGCGCCCCTGGCGGGCCGCATCTCGTGGATGCCGAAGGTCTCGAACACCGCCGTCAGTGCCATGATGCCGCCCACCAGGACCTCGGCGCGCTCGGCCTTGATGCCGTCGAACTGCACGCGGCGGATCTCGCCGAAATCGAGCAGCGCCAGGCGCAGGTTCTGCAGTCCGGCGGCCGTGATGGTGCCGTCGGCCCAGCCCTGGTTGCGCAGGATGAGCGCGGCGGCGCCGATGGTGCCGCTCGATCCGTAGGCCTCGTCCCAGCCATAGCGGCGGAACGCCGCCTGGGCCTCCTCGAGCTCGGCCGCGCAGGCCACCTGCGCGCGGCGCAACGCCGCCCGGTCGATGCGGCCGTCGGGGAAGAAGCGCAGCGTCGTGCCCACGCAACCCACCTTGAAGGATTCGGCCTGGGCCGGCGTGAAGCCGCGGCCGGCGATGACCTCGGTGGAGGCGCCGCCGATGTCAACCACCAGGCGCCGGCGCGAGCTCGAGGGCAGCGTGCGCGTGCAGCCCTCGAAGATCAGGCGCGCCTCCTCGCGGCCCGAGATGATGTCAATGGGGTAGCCCAGCGCGCGCTGCGCGCGGGCGAGGAATTCCTCGGCATTGGGCGCGGCCCGCAGCGTCTGCGTGCCCACGGCGCGCACCTGGGCCGGATCCATGCCGCGCAGGCGCTCGTTCATGCGCGCCAGGCAGACGCAGGCGCCGTCGATCGCGCGCCGCGTCAGGCTGCCGTCGGCAGCGATGCCGCCGGCCAGCCGGACGGTCTCCTTCCAGTAGCCGGTGCGGGCGATGTGGGAACCGGTGACCTGGCCGATTTCCAGCCGGAAACTGTTCGAACCCAGGTCGATGGCGGCCAGTTGCATGAGGTCCCGCAGTGCTCCGTGGTGACCCGCAAGACGCGTCTCGCGGGATTCGCAGGACCGCACCCTGGGCCGGGCGCGGCACTGGCGACGGGCTGGATTCTACGGTGTCGCCGCACCCGGCGGCATTCACGCCAGGACGACGCCGGGCTCAGTCGGCAACCAGCGCCTGCGCGAACTCGGCGGCGTCGAAGGGCTGCAGGTCCTGCTGCGACTCGCCCACGCCCACGAACAGGATCGGGACGGGCGGCGCCGCCCGTTCGGCCGCCAGCGCGACGATGACGCCGCCCTTGGCCGAACCGTCGAGCTTGGTGACGATCACGCCGGTGACGCCGATGGCCGCGTCGAAGGCCCGGTACTGTGCCAGGGCGTTCTGGCCGTTGGTGCCGTCGAGCACCAGCAGCACCGCGTGCGGCGCGCCCTCCAGGTTCTTGCCGATGGCGCGCTTTATGCGCTTGAGCTCCTCCATGAGGTGCAGCTGCGTCGGCAGCCGTCCCGCGGTGTCGGCGATGAGCACGTCGCGGCCGCGCGCCCGCGCGGCACTCACCGCATCGAAGACCACCGCGGCCGGATCGCTGCCGGACTGGGCGATGACCTCCACGCCATTGCGCTGGCCCCACACCGCCAGCTGCTCGCGCGCCGCCGCGCGGAAGGTATCACCCGCCGCCAGCAGTACGGTGCGGCCCTGCGCGCCGAGCCAGTGGGCCAGCTTGCCGATCGAGGTCGTCTTGCCCGAGCCGTTGACGCCGGCGATCATCACGACATAGGGCCGGGCACCGGTGGTGTTCCAGGGCTGCTGGCAGGGTGCCAGCAGCGCGGCCACTTCGTCGCGCAGCGCCGCACGCACGGCCGGCGCGTCGGCCAGGCCGTCGCGGCGCACGCGCTGGCGCAGCCGGTCGAGCAGCAGGCGCGCCGCCGGCATGCCGACATCGGCCGAGACGAGCACGGCCTCCAGGTCCTCGAACAGCGCGTCGTCGACCCTGGCGCCGGCGAAGACGCCCGACAGTTGGGCGCGCGTGCGCGCCAGGCCGGCGCGCAGGCGACCCATCCATCCGGTTTTCGCGGTTTCCGCCATATCTGCAATCATCTCGGTCCCGCGCCGCGTCGTGCGGCGAGCCGTACGGCGCGCACCGTCCCGCGGGAACGCGCGGGCACGCACCGTGTCAGGGGTAGTGAAGGACGATATTGGACCACGATTCGCGATGAAACCCGGACGCATCCGCATTATCGGCGGCAGGTACCGGCGCACGCCGATCACGGTGGCGCCGGTACCGGGCCTGCGGCCCACGCCCGATCGCGTCCGCGAGACCGTCTTCAACTGGCTCGAGCACCTGGGCGGCCCGCTCTCCTCGGCCAGCGCGCTGGACCTGTTCGCCGGCAGCGGCGCGCTGGGCTTCGAGATGGCCTCGCGCGGCGCGGCGCGCGTCGTGCTGGTCGACAGCGATGCGCGCGCGGTTGCGGCGCTGCAGGCGCTCAAGCAGCGCCTGGGCGCCGACGCGGTGACTATCCTGCACGCCGACTGGCGGGCCGCCGCCGCGCGCCAGCCGCCGGCATCGTTCGACGTGATCTTCCTCGATCCGCCCTTCGATGCCGGACTGCTAACGCCCGCTCTGGCGGCGGCGGCGCGCCTTGTCCGGCCCGGCGGCCTGGTATATGTGGAAGGCCCGGCGCCGCTGGCGACGGGGCCCGGCGGCGTGCCGGCCGACACCGGCCTGGACGTGGAGCGTGCCGGACGGGCCGGCGCGGTCTGCTTCCATTTGCTGCGCCGGCGCGCGTCATGAATAATGGTCGCCCCGGGCAGGTACGCCCGGCCCCGCCCCGGACCCGCGCACCGTTCGCGGCGCTCCGGTCCTACCGTTTGAGGATGCCGCCATGGTGATAGCCGTATACCCGGGTACCTTCGACCCGCTCACGCGCGGCCACGAAGACATCGTGCGGCGGGCTGCAGGACTGTTCTCCAAGCTGGTGGTGGGCATCGCCGACAGCCGGGCCAAGAAGCCCATCTTCACGCTGGAGGAGCGCCTGCAGATCGCCCGCGAGGTGCTGGGTCACTACGCCAATGTCGAGGTGGCCGGCTTCCATGGCCTGCTCAAGGACTTCGCCCGCGAGCAGGAGGCCCGGGTGATCGTGCGCGGCCTGCGCGCGGTGTCGGACTTCGAGTACGAGTTCCAGATGGCCGGCATGAACCGCTACCTGCTGCCCGAAGTCGAGACGATGTTCCTGACGCCCTCGGACCAGTACCAGTTCATCTCCGGCAGCATCGTGCGCGAGATCGCGCTGCTGGGCGGCGACGTCAGCAAGTTCGTCTTCCCGTCGGTGGAAGGCTGGCTCAAGGCCAAGATCCCGCAGCTGCGTGCCCCCAACCAGACCAATTGATTCCTTGCGCGGGCCCGGCGCCCGGGACAGCAGCGTGGCGCTGATCATCACCGACGAGTGCATCAACTGCGACGTGTGCGAGCCGGTGTGCCCGAACGGCGCCATCCGGCCGGGCACGCTGATCTACGAGATCGATCCGGCACGCTGCACCGAGTGCGTCGGGCATTTTGCCGAGCCCCAGTGCCAGGTGGTCTGCCCGGTGGCCTGCATCCCGTCGGATCCGGCGTACCCCGAAACCCCGGCGCAGTTGCTGGCCAAGTTCGCGCGCCTGCAGGCGCCGGCCGGCGACGCGCCGCTGCCATGACCGCCGCCGACGGGCCGGCCGCGTTGCCGCGCGCCCCGGACCGGCGAATCGAGCGCATCGATGCCTTGCGCGGCCTTGCGCTGCTGGGCATCGCGCAGATCAATATCCAGTCGTTCACCTGGGGCGCCGGCGAGCCGCTGGGCTACCTGCGTGCGCCCGCCCAGGCCGGCGAAACGCTGCTGTACTTCCTGCAGGCGGCGTTCATACAGGGCAAGTTCTACCCGATCTTCGGTTTTCTCTTCGGCGTCGGCATGGCCCTGCAGTGGCGCAAGCTGCGGCGCCGGCACGCCAGCGACCGCGCGGCGGCCCGCGCGGCCTACCGGCGGCGCCTGCGGATATTGCTGCTGCTGGGCATCGCGCACGGCTTCCTGCTGTTCTGCGGCGACGTGCTGGCCGCGTACGCGGTTTGCGGCCTGGGCCTGTTCACGCTGGCACCGGCGCGCCCGCGCCGGCTGCTGACGCTGTGCCGCTGGACCTGGTTCGCGGCGGCACTGAGCCTGCTGGTGCCGATCGTCCTGCTGGCCGGCGCGGGTCCGCCCGACGCACCGGGGCAGATCCCCGCCGCGACGGCGTACGCGCACGCGGTATACACCGAGGCCGGTTTCGTCGGCCAGCTGGGCCAGCGTGCATTCGACGAGCAGTGGCAACAGATCGGTGGCATCCCGACCTTCTGGCCTCAGGTGATCGCCCTTTTCAGCCTCGGCCTGCTCGCCGGCCGCCTGGGCTGGCTGCAGCATCCGCAGCGCCATGCCCGCGTCTGGCGGCGTGCGGCGCAGCTGGGCCTGCTGGTCGGCCTGCCCTGTTCGCTGCTGGGCGCGGCGCTGACGGTGGCGCGCCTGCGCCTGGCACCGGGCACCGACAGCGCCTGGGACGGCGTGCTGCTGGACATCGGCAGCCTGCAGGCCGCGGCCTACGTGGCCGGTGCGATCCGCGCGTTCGACCGGCCCCGGGGCCAGCGGGTGGTCGGCTGGCTGGCCGCCGCCGGACGGCTGTCGCTGACCCATTACCTGGGGCAGTCGCTGGTCATGGGCGCATTGCTCAGCGGCTGGGGCTTGGGATTGGGAGCGCGTGCCGGCCGCGCCGAGCTGGCGCTGCTGGCGTTGGCGATATTCCTGGCGCAGGTTGCCTTGAGCCGACTGGTATTGCGGTGGTTCCGCCAGGGGCCGGTGGAGGCGGTTTGGCGGTGGGCGACGTATGGCGGCGATGCGGCCGGCCGGTGAACCGGCGCGCTGCGCCCGCCCCAGCGCACCATGCCGCCTTCAGGGCGCGTCGTCGGGGTCCGGGTACACGCGTACCCACACGGCCGCCGGGCTGGGAGGATCCGGGCTTTGCGTAAGCGCGGCACCGGGAGCGGACAGGTCGCTGTCGCCCAGCGGGATCCACTCGCCGACCGGCGCGGTGGCCGTCACCGTGCCGGCCGGACCGCTGACTGCCGGCACGAACGGCGCCGACACCGATCCGCGCTGCAGCGGCGTGAGTTCGACGCGCACCAGGTCGCCGCGCAGGAAGAAGCGCGCCGTGAACGCGCCAACGCCGTCGAAATAGACCACACCCGAGGCGGCCGGGCCGCCGGCCGGCGCCGCGCCGCCCGAGCCCGGCGACGCGGCGAGCGGTACGTGGAACTGCAGCGACTGCACTGCCGGCAGGTCGACGCGCACGCGCTCGCCCTCGACGACGCGCACGCGGCGGATGCTGGCCTGCGTGGACAGCGTGCTGCCATTGCCGGCGCCCGCGTCCGCGGCCCCGTCGCCGGTGGACACGGTATAGGAACCATCGGCACCGCGGCCGGAGCGCACGGCCACCGCCGGCGGCGTATCGCGCACGTCGACCAGCAGATGGTGCGGCGCGCGCGCCGCACCCGCGGCCCACGCCGGCGGCGACAGCAGGACAGCCAGCAGGCCGAGCCAGGCGGTGGCATTCATGGGCATTGCGCTTCTCCGGTGGACCTTCTGCCTGGCGCAATGGTAGACCGGCGGCGCCCGCCGGTGTCCTTGCAGTATTGCCCCCGTGCACTATGCTTCGCGGTCCTTCCCCTTTTGCACCCACCGCCAACGCCGCGGCAGCAGCGCCATGACCACTCCCCGTTCCCGCGGATTCCGCATGCCGGCCGAATGGCATCCGCACCGGCGCTGCTGGATGGCCTGGCCCAGCCATGTGCCCAGCTACAACGGCCGTCATGCCGCCAGTACCGTCGCACACGCCAACGTCGCGCGGGCGATCGCGCAATTCGAGCCGGTCGTGATGCTGGCCAATGCCGCCGACGTGCCGCTGGCGCGCAGCCTGTGCGGCCCCGGCATCGAGGTGCGCCCACTGCCGATCGACGACGGCTGGTTCCGCGACAGCGGACCGACCTTCGTCATCGACGGCGCCGCGGGCCTGCTGGGGATCGACTGGGAATTCAACGGCTGGGGCGGGCGTACGCCGCACGACCATGACCGGCGCGCCGCCGCAGCGGTGCTCGCGCAGGAGGGCATCGAACGCGTGGCGGCGCCGTTCGTCCTGGAAGGCGGCTCCTTCCACGTGGACGGCGAGGGCACGCTGATCACGACGGAAGAATGTCTGCTCAATCCCAACCGCAATCCGACGCTGAGCCGCGCCGACATCGAACAGCGCCTGCGCGACTACCTGGGCGTGGAGTGCATCATCTGGCTCAAGGGCGGACCGGTGGATGACGTGACCGACGGCCATGTCGACATGGTGGCGGCGTTCACGCGGCCCGGGCAGGTCGTGGCACTGCACTGCGACGATCCGCGCGACGCCAACTACCGCGTGCTGCAGGCCAACCGCGAGATCCTGCGCGGGGCGCGCGACGCGCGCGGGCGCCGGCTGGAGGTCGTCGACATTCCGCAGGCAGCGCCCTGCCATATCGACCTTACCGGCGGCCGCCTGGGCCTGTCGCACGTCAACTATTACACGGCCAACGAGGGTATCGTCCTGCCGGCCTACGGCGACGTGGCCCACGACAGCCGCGTGGCCGCCATCTTCCGCGAGCTCCATCCACGGCGCCGCATCGTCACCGTGGCCACCCGCGACCTGCTGTACGGCGGCGGCAATATCCACTGCATCACCCAGCAGGAACCCGTGCCCGCCGCACTGGTGTCCTGAGCGCGCCGCACCGCACCCGCATCCGCCACCCGAGCACCGCCATGACGAATCCGCCGCCCGCTTCCCCGGTCGCACCGCGCCCGGTCACCGTCGCCTGCATCCAGATGGCCTGCAGCTGGGACCTCGCCGACAACCTGCGCAAGGCCGAGCGGCGCGTGCGCGCCGCCGCCGCCGAGGGTGCGCAGATCATCCTGCTGCAGGAACTCTTCGAGGCGCCGTACTTCTGCATCGAGCAGGCGGAGAAGCACTATGCGCTGGCCACCACGCTGGAGGAGAACGCCGCCATCCGGCGCTTTGCCGCGATCGCGCGCGAGCTGCAGGTGGTGCTGCCGGTCAGCTGGTTCGAGCGCGCCGGGCGCGCTGCGTTCAACTCGGTGGCGGTGATCGATGCCGACGGCGCGATACTCGGCGTCTATCGCAAAAGCCACATTCCCAACGGTTGCGGCTACCAGGAAAAGCAGTACTTCACCCCCGGCGACACCGGCTTCAGGGTCTGGTCCACGCGCTACGCCGCCATCGGCGTGGGCATCTGCTGGGACCAGTGGTTTCCGGAGGCGGCGCGCGCGATGGCGCTGATGGGCGCGGAGATCCTTTTCTATCCGAGCGCCATCGGCACCGATCCGGACATGGGCATCGACGCGATGCCGCCCTGGCAGCGCGTCATGCAGGGGCACGCGGTGGCCAACAGCATGCCGGTAGTCGCGTGCAATCGGGTCGGCGTCGAGAAGGCCACCACCATCGACCTGGAGCTCGAATTCTTCGGCGCGTCGTTCATTGCCGACCAGCAGGGCACGAAGGTGTGCGAGGCCGACCGCAGCAGCGAGACGGTACTCATCCACACCTTCGACCTCGAGGCCTGCCGCCGCTACCGCCAGGGGTGGTCGCTGTTCCGCGACCGCCGGCCCGACCTGTACGGCGTGCTGCTGACCCACGACGGGCGGGAGCCGTTGCGCCGGGGGTAGGTGGCGGGGCGGGGCCGCGGCGCGGCAGGGCGGAGATCGGACAGCTAGCCGCCGGGTGCGCGCTTGAGCCGGGCAAAGGCGGCTGCCATGGCGCCGGCCGGCGCACGGTCCGCCGTGCGGGCAGGGCGTGCCGCACGCGGGGCTGCCGGCCGCGCGTCGCGCCGTGGTGCCGGAGCGCCGGCCGCCGGCAGCGCGTCATCCAGGCGCAGCGTCAGCGCGATGCGCCGGCGGGCCGCATCCACCTCGAGCACCTTGACCTGCACCACGTCGCCCGCCTTGACCACGCTGTGCGGATCGCGCACGAAGCGGTGCGACAGCGCCGAGACGTGCGCCAGGCCGTCCTGATGCACGCCGATGTCGACGAAGGCGCCGAAGTTGGTCACGTTGGTCACGACGCCTTCGAGCTGCATGCCGGGCTGCAGGTCCGCGATGCCGTGCACGCCCTCCCGGAAGGCGGCGGTGCGGAACTCCGGCCGCGGATCGCGCCCGGGCTTTTCGAGCTCGCGCAGCACGTCCTGCACCGTCGGCAGGCCGAAGCCCGCATCGGTGAAGCGCGCCGGATCGAGGGTCCGCAGCAGCGGCCCGTTGCCGATCACCTGGTCCAGGCGCTGGCCGATCTCGCGCAGGATGCGCTCGACCAGCGGATAGGCCTCCGGGTGCACGGCCGAGGCGTCCAGCGGGTGCGCCTCCGCGCCGTGGCCGTGCATGATCCGCAGGAAGCCCGCCGACTGCTCGAAGGTCCTCTCGCCCAGTCGCGGCACGCGCTGCAGCTGGCGGCGCGAGGCGAACGCGCCGTGCAGGTCGCGATATGCGACGATATTGCCCGCCAGCGTCCCGTTGAGGCCGGAAACCCGGGCCAGCAGCGGTGCCGACGCGGTGTTGACGTCCACGCCCACCGCGTTGACGCAGTCCTCCACCACGGCATCGAGCATGCGCGCCAGCTTCACCTGGTTGACGTCGTGCTGGTACTGGCCGACCCCGATGCTGCGGGGCTCGATCTTCACGAGCTCGGCCAGCGGATCCTGCAGGCGCCGGGCGATCGACACGGCACCGCGCAGCGCGACGTCGACGCCGGGAAACTCCCGCGAGGCGAGCTCGGAGGCCGAGTAGATCGAGGCGCCCGCCTCCGAGACCATCGCCCGCACCAGGCCTAGTTCCGGGTGGCGCTGCATGAGGTCCGCGGCCAGCTTGTCGGTCTCGCGGCCGGCCGTGCCGTTGCCGATGGCCAGCAGGCGCGCGCCGTGCCGTTGCGCCAGCGCGCGCAGCGTGGCGAGCGCGCCCTCCCAGTCGCGCCGCGGCTCGTGCGGGTAGACGGTGGCGGTGTCCACCAGCTTGCCGGTGGCGTCGATCACGGCGACCTTGACGCCGGTGCGGATGCCGGGGTCCAGGCCAATGGTGGCGCGCGGCCCGGCCGGCGCCGCCAGCAGCAGGTCGCGCAGGTTGCGGGCGAAGACGCGGATCGCCTCGGCTTCGGCGCGCTCGCGCAGCGCGTCCAGCAGCTCGAGTTCCAGATGCAGCGACAGCTTCACCAGCCAGGCCCAGCGGGCGGTCTCGAGCAGCCAGGCATCGGCGGCGCGGCCCGCATCGCGCAGGCCGAAGTGCGCTGCCACCATGGCCTCGGCGGGCGAGGCCAGCGGCGGGTCGTGCAGCTCCGGCGCGGTCTTGATGGCCAGGCGCAGCATCTGCTCATTGCGCCCGCGCAGCAGCGCCAGCGCGCGGTGCGAGGGCACCGTGCGCAGGGTCTCGCGAAAATCGAACCAGTCGCGGTACTTCGCGGCCGCGGATTCCTTGCCCTCGACGACCCGCGCCACCAGCAGCCCCTGGTCCAGCAGCGTCGCGCGCAGCCGCTCCAGCAGGTCGGCGTCCTGGGCGAAGCGCTCCATCAGGATCTGCCGTGCGCCCTCGAGCGCGGCCTTCACGTCCGGCACGTGGCGCTCGGGCGGATCGGCCTCGGTGCGAACGTAGCGCGCCGCCTCCGCGGTCGGCTCCCGCGTCGGGTCGGCGAACAGCGCATCGGCCAGCGGCTCCAGGCCGGCCTCGCGCGCCGCCTGCGCCCGGGTTCGGCGCCGGGGCCTGAAGGGCAGGTACAGGTCTTCCAGGCGCTGCTTGGTCTCGGCCGTGCCGATCGCACCCTTCAGCTCGGCGGTGAGCAGGCCCTGTTCGGCGATGCTGGCCAGCACGGCCGCGCGCCGCTCCTCGAGTTCTCGCAGGTAACCCAGGCGCTCGGCCAGCGCGCGCAGCTGGATGTCGTCCAGGGCGCCGGTAGCCTCCTTGCGGTAGCGCGCGATGAACGGCACGCTGGCGCCGGCGTCGAGCAGCTCGATGGTGGCACGGACCTGCTGGGGACGCACGCCCAGTTCGGCGGCGATGCGGCTGTCGATCGGCGGCAGCAAGGAGGCGGCTCCGGGGAACGTCAGACGTTGAAGCGGAAGTGCATCACGTCGCCGTCCTTGACGATGTACTCCTTGCCTTCAAGGCGCATCTTGCCGGCCTCCTTGGCCCCCTGCTCGCCCTTGAAGCGGATGAAATCCTCGTAGGCGATGGTTTCGGCGCGGATGAAGCCCTTCTCGAAATCGGTGTGGATCACGCCGGCGGCCTGCGGTGCGGTGGCACCCTTGGCCACCGTCCAGGCACGCACTTCCTTGACGCCCGCGGTGAAGTAGGTCTGCAGGCCCAGGATGGCATAGCCGGCGCGGATCACGCGATCCAGGCCCGGCTCCCGCATGCCCATGTCCTGCAGGAAGACCTGCTTGTCCTCGTCGGAGAGGTCGGCTATCTCGGCCTCCATGCGCGCGCAGACGGCGACCACCAGGGCGCCCTCGGCGGCCGCGCGCGTGCGCACCGCCTCGAGCAGCGGGTTGTTCTCGAAGCCGTGGTCCTCGACATTGGCGACGTACATCGCCGGCTTCATCGTCAGCAGGAACAGCGGGCGCAGCGTGGCCCGCTCCTCCGGGGTGAGCTCGACGGTGCGCGCCGGGCGCGCCTGGTCCAGCGCCGGCTGGATCTTCTCGAGCACCGCGACGATCCGCTGCGCCTCCTTCTTCTCCTCGCTGGCCGCGCCGGTCTTGGCGACCTTGCCGTAGCGGTTGAGCTGCTTCTCCACGGCCTGCAGGTCGGCCAGCGCCAGCTCGGTGTCGATGACGTCGATGTCGCTCAGCGGATCGACCTTGCCGGCCACGTGCACGATATTGGGATCGTCGAAGCAGCGCACGATGTGGGCGATGGCATCGCATTCGCGGATGTTGGCCAGGAACTGGTTGCCCAGGCCCTCGCCCTTGCTGGCGCCGGCCACCAGGCCGGCGATATCGACAAACTCCACCGTCGCGGGCAACACGCGCTGGGGCTGGACGATCGCGGCCAGCGCCGCCAGCCGCGGGTCGGGCACCTCGACAATGCCGACGTTGGGCTCGATCGTGCAGAACGGATAGTTCTCGGCGGCGATGCCGGCCTTGGTAAGCGCGTTGAACAGCGTGGACTTGCCGACGTTGGGCAGTCCGACAATTCCGCATTTCACGGCCATGGGGAATACCTGCTTTCTATCGAATGGTTTTGGCGAACGCGGCGGCCGCCGCATTGCGGGCAAACAGGATGCGCGCCCCGCGCCGGGTCTCCAGGCGCTGCAGCTGCTCGCGGATGCCGGGGCCGACGAACAGCTGCGGATCGGAGGGGCTCAGTCCCTCGGCGACTTCGCGCTCGGCGATGCGGCCCCTGGCGATGCGGAAGGCGCCCTCGAAGGACGCGGACTGGGACAGCGCCTCGGCGAAATAGGCGCGGCCGAAGTCGGTCCATTGCGCGGCGTCGCGGCAGCCGAAGGACGTCTTGTCGGCAGCCGCGGCCGTAATGACCATCGTGTCGGGGCCGGAGAGCGCGTCGACGAAGCCGCCGGAATAGCACGCGGAGACGATGATCACGCGAAAGCGCACGCCGGCATCGTCCAGCAGCGTGCGCAGGCGTTCAGGCGTGAGCTCGTCGAACTGGTACGGCGGCAGCGCGACGCTCAGGTGGTGGTCCGGCGTGCCGTGCGAGGTGATGAAGAGCGCGAGCACGTCCTCGTCGAGGTTCATGCGGCTGGCGACCTCGCCCAGCGAGCGCTCGAGCGCGCTGACCGTGGCGAACGGGTGATCCTGGGGGTGGCTGGCGCTGTTGGCCAGGATGAGGCTGTGCTCGCCGCTGTCGAAGACGTCGGCCATCACCGCGTCGGCGCCCACCGCCTCGGAGAGGAACACGTCCTGTGTGCCGTCGCCGGCGAAGCTGATCGTGAACAGCTCGGTGACGCCCTGCTGGCCGGGGCTGACGGCATCGAGCGCGTCGCCGAGCAGGTCGAACTGGCCGTACAGCGTCTGCTCCGACTGCGCCGCGTCGGTGCCGGCGGCGCCGTCGCTGCCGTCGGCCGCGTCGGCGACCCACAGGCGCACGGCCGGATCGATCGCCCACTGCGGCACCAGCAGGCTGGCGGCGGCGAGCAGGCCGATGGCCATGCGCCGCCGCCGGGCCTGCGCGCCGGTCAGGCGCACCGCGGCCAGCGCCAGCGCCAGCGTGGCCCACAGCAGCGGCGCCCAGGAGAAGATCTCATAAAGGCGGTCGAGCGCCGGCGAATAGTCGGCCGCGAGCGCCAGCAGCGTGCCGGCCAGCGACTCCCAGCAGACCAGGGCGAAGGCAGCGGTGCCCAGCACCAGCACGGGTGGCGGCGCCGCGCCATCGCGCCCGCCGTCGGCCGGCGGTTCGCGCATGGCCGCGAGCAGCACCGCGCCCAGCAGCGCGCCCAGCGCCCAGAAGCTCACCGTCGGCAAGGCCAGCAGGTCCAGGTGCGCGCCGCGCCAGCCCGCCGCGTACAGGTCGTAGCCCAGGCCGATGCACAGGTGCAGGCCGTACAGCAGCACCAGCGCCTCGGGCGTCGCGCGCCATGCGTCCGGGGCCACCCAGCGGCCGGCCAGCAGGCGCAGCGCCAGGCCCAGGTCGGCGGCAACGATCGCCGTGCCGCGACCGCTCGCCGCCAGCAGCGCGCGCA